>NZ_QGEH01000002.1:0-300000 GCF_003258515.1 Marinobacter bohaiensis | reverse complement strand
TAAGCCAGGATACCGATGGCCAGTACCAGCCAGTAGATGGCCGCCTTGGAGGTGAGCGATATGACGCCTTCCCCAGGCACCCAGAGTGTCAGTGCCGGAATCGAGATCAGGCCCATGGGACCTTCGGTCAGGTCGGTCCAGTTCAGCGAAATCATCCGCATGACCTGGGCGAAACTGATGGTGATGACCACGAAATAGGCACCGCGAACCTTGAACGCCAGCTTGCCCACCAGCCAGCCGAAAAAGCCGGTGACGACAATTGCCGTGAGGAAGGCGATCCAGACAGGTTTGGCGTCCACCTGCCAGGTCAGGCCGAAGCCCAGGTCGACGCTGAAACCGAGCGACATCAATGCGCTGGTGTAGGCGCCGATACCGAAGAAGGCCGCGTGGCCCAGCGATAGCTGCCCGGTGTAACCCAGCAGCAGGTTGAGGCTGATGGCCGCGATGATCATGATCCCCGCCGAGCCCATGACCGACAGCACGTAAGGGTCGGGCCAGACCACGGGCAGCAGACCGAGCACAACCACAAAGACGAAAAACAGGGTCCAGTTCATATCAGCCCACCCTTTCCTTGACCGAGAACAGCCCCTGGGGGCGGAACAGCATGACGATAATGATGACCAGGAAGCCGAACGCGTCACGGTAGGCGCTGGAAATGTAGCTGGCCCCGAACTCCTCGATAAACGCCAGCAGGAAGCCGCCCAGCGCTGCACCGCCGAGATTGCCCAGTCCACCGAGGATGACGATGGCAAACGCCTTCAGGCTCGCCAGGTCGCCCATCATCGGGGTGGCGACGAACATGGGCGCCAGCAGCGCGCCGGCTACGGCGGCCATGGCGGAGCCAAGGGCAAAGGTCAGGGTGTAGATCCGCTTGACGTTCACGCCGACGATGCGCGCCGCATCCTGGTCCTGGAATGTCGCACGGATGGCCAGGCCGAAGCGGGTTCGTTCGATGCCCAGGTAGAAAATAAACAGGAGGACTGCAGCCACCCCGAAGACGAAAAGGCGTGTGGGCGCAATCGAGATCGAACCGAACGAAATCGGATCCTGTGAGAAGGGCGTGGGAATGATCTTGGCGACGCCTCCCCAGGCCAGCAGTTCCAGGTTCTGCATGACAATCATGATGCCGATCATGATGAGCATCACTTCATCGATGTTCTTGAGGTCCTTGCGTCTCAGGAAAACGAACTCGATGAGTGCGCCTACCAGCATCCCGACGGCGGCGGCGACCAGGATGGAGGAAAAGAAGTCCAGTTTAAGGAGGGCCACCATGCCGTACGCGACATAGGCCCCCAGGGTGTACAGCTCACCATGGGCGAAATTCACCACGCGCATGATGCCGAAGATAATCGTCAGGCCAATGCCCAGCAGCGCATAGGTCGAGCCCAGCACCATGGCATTGACGATATGTTGAAAGATTTCGTCCACTTGCCCGCTCCCGGAGATGGTTCTGGCGGTCACACACGGGCCCGCTGAACGGACCCGCGTGCATGGTTTTTACGGCTTACTGAGCGGAAACTTCGCCGTCCTTGAGCTGGACGACGTAGACGTTGGGCTCGTTCTGGCCACTTTCCTTGCCTTCCGGGCCGTCCTTGAAGAAGCTGATGTCGCCATTGACGCCCTTCACATCGACGCCCCAGAGCGCATCACGGATCGCCTCCGGTTCGGCGGTGCCGGCATCCTCGATGGCGGCGGCAATCGTCATGATGCCGTCATAGCCACGGAACCCCTCGCTCAGCCCCGGGAATGAATAGCCGGCGTCATTCCAGGCTTTGACGAAGCCTTCTGCCACCTCGGGATAGACCGCGCTTTCCGCTGTCCAGGGGGAGAAGAACAGAAGATGGGTGCTGGTGTAGCCGTCCGGACCCGGCGATTCAAGCAGGGGTTCAGGGAATGACCCGCCCGTGGTGACGATACGCTGCGGCAGTTGCTGTTCCGCCGCCTGACGGATACCGAGGGTGAGTTGCTCGACACCGGAGGTCACGATCAGCGTGTCACTGCCGGTATCCTTCAAAGCCGAGAGTTGAGCAGACAGGTCGACAGCAGAGGGAGCGACCGTCTCCTTACGACCGATCTCGATACCGTGTTCCTTGAACATCTTCTCAAACTCCTGGGACGCGCCGAGTCCCCAGTCGTTGTTCACGGACAGGAAATCCACCTTCCTGATCGGCGGATCGAACGTCGCCAGCTTCTTGGCGAAAGCCTGGGCCTCCATCTCGGATGTGGGAGCGATCCGGAACACCCAGGGGTTACCCGCTTTGGTGATCTTGCTCGATGAGGAGGTCTCGACCACCATCGGCACGCCGTACTCTTCCAGTTTGGGCATGGTGGCGAGGGTGAACGTGGAACTCCAGGCACCCATGATGACGGGCACTTTATCCCGCAGGATCAGCTTCTCGGCGGCGTTGACCGCCTCTCGCGGGTTGGACTTATTGTCCTCGATGATCAGTTCCACCTCGCGACCCAGCAGACCGCCGTCTTCGTTGATTTTGGCCGCCGCAATCTTCGCGCCGTTCGTTACGTAGTTGCCCGATGCAGCCACAGAACCGGTCAATGGCTGTGAGACCCCTATCTTGATGGGATCGGCCGCAAATGCTGAGGTGGATGCCAGGGTACCGACCAGCAGCGAGGCCAGTAAGCGCTTTGTACTTAACATGGGTCGTTCCTCTCGTGTTTTACGATGCGTTGGTTGGCGCTTTCTCAAACGTGGTTGTTGTTGGTTTTCCCCGGCCAGCCTGAGACCGGGAAACATTCGATCACCAAGCCGCCCGGAACTTTCCTCGGAAGTAAGCTCGCAGAACGGGAAAAATCGGGGGCGCTCCAGGGTTTCGGTGACGTTGAAAGGCATGGATCGTCATTGGGCCATCCTTTCCGTCAACTGCTGGAAGAGGGTCAGTGGCGGCTGGTAAAAGCCTTTACCGAGTATGCCGCCTTCCTGATCAGCTCCGACCAGGGCGAGGTTGATGATGGGCGGTGTTCGGTGGCGAACCACCTCTGCGGGGCTGACAATTCCGGTGTCTGCATCAAGCACGGTAGCGTGACGGCTTTCCAAGTCATCAGGGAGCAGGCCCCGCCATTCGCTCACCAGAGAGGGCGCGCAGTTGAGGGCCTGGCCACCGAGGCCGCATAGGTCGATGACAGCGCTGTCGCCGATTGCACCAAGGGCAGTCTTGCCAACCTGAGCGGGGAACCTTGGGCCCGTTGGCGGTTCGGCGACTGTCGTGAGCCAATGGCGTTGGCTTTTCAGGCGCAGTCCGAACTCCCGGCCATTGCCGCCACCCGCGGCGATAGCGCTCTTGCCGTAACGCAACAGCCAGCCGCAGGCGCCCATCAGCACCGGTAGAACGAAGCCCGGGCTCTTTTCCAGCAGCGTGCGATAACTTTGGGACAGACCGCTCAGGTGGCTCAGCAACGCATGGTTGGCCTGGTCAGTCAGGGTATGGCAGTCGTTGCCGTTGGCCAGGGCGTATTCAATGACGCTTGCGAGTGGAACGGGATGTTTGGCCAGCGAATCATTCAGCTCCATGGCAGCGAAACGCGCATGCAGTCGAAGGTTACCCACGCACCGTGAGTCAGGCGAGCCGAAACGTAGGGCTGGAGGTGCACCCTCAACGAGGGGGGCGTAGACGTGACGGTCGCCATCGCCAATAACGAATACGGGCATCGACGCCGAAACCACCTGGGCCAGCGGTGTGGTGACACCGAAGTCCTGGGCGGGACTCAGCCTGAAATCCCCTCGTTCGAGCATGGCCGCGGCGTCTTTTGCATTGTCTGCAAGACGCTCGAAAAGAACGGCGTTGATGGCCGCGTTGTGGACCGGTGCGGGTAAAGGGCCTTCCGCATAGGGCGGTCCAGCATGTAACAGCGAGCGGGCATGGACATCGGGAACTACCTCGCCCAACGGGACCACCCCTTCGAGTCGAAGAGTATCAAACCGACGGTACCTGTTTTCAGGGATATGCGTCATGGCGTCTTTACGCTTGCATTTGTGTGTTTAGACACTTTGCATACACAAGCTGTGCCAGTCGCTTAAATTTGAATTCTTTTTTATTTATATCTTTGATTTTTATAATTAAAAACGCAGGTTATCTATAACGCTATGAATGGGAGATGTGTCTGTTCGATGTCTCAAATAAGATCAGTGTACTGATTAATGCACCAAATGAAGGCTGGCCCGGACAGGCCTTTTTTTGGGTATCAGGAGGCGGAAGCGCAAACGATTTGAGAGCCATCGAGCCGAATAGTCAGGAGCAGCAATTTGCATGCAATCCTGTCAGGCCGGGGTGGCCAAGTGTCGTGGCAGTAAGCATGATGCGGGATAAGCTTGAGCGGGTGAAGGGAATCGAACCCTCGTCGTAGGCTTGGGAAGCCTCTGCTCTACCATTGAGCTACACCCGCGCGTCCGGTGCCAATATAGATTGTCAATTCCTGTCAGGCAAGGCTTCGGCACAGCGGCGCTGTGCTACTATGCAAATGATGTTCTGACCACCCGGGAATAGGCTTTGACCACAGGTTCGCGTCCAGCTTTTCGTCGCGCGATGGTCCAGGGATGGCCGGTCCTGTTCGTTATCATCATCGGGACGGCGCTTACGATATTTGTGGCCCAGCGCACGGCGGACGCCGAGCGTGAGGTCGTGCATTCCCGTTTCGAGCAGGAAGCGCGCTCGCGCATCCTGCTGGTCGAGGAGCTGATTCAGGGGCAGATGCTGGAACTGGACGCCCTGCGCCGCTTCATTTCCCTGGAGTCCGAGCTCACCCGCAGCGAGTTCAGCTCGCTGGCCCGCCTGTCCGACCGTATTCCCATGACCGTGGCCTGGATCGAGAGCGTTTCTGCCGATCGGCTCGACGCCTACCTCGAACGCATGGACTACTACTATCACTTCCGCTACCACCTGCGCCGTCCGGCCGCGCTGCTGGCCAGCCAGGTCGCCAAGCCGCCCCGGCACTTTCCGGTCAGCTACCAGGAGAGCAGCGTCCCCGAGGCCAACCTGGTCGGGGTGGACACCGCTTACCTCGAGGACCGGGTGCGTGCCTACGAGCGGGCCATGGTCGGCGGTGTGCCGGTGCTGATCAGCGGCATTCGCAACCTGGACGACCCGGGCGATGCCTCCGGCGTGCTGGTTGTCGCGCCGGTCTTCCATGAGGACGCCGGGCGCGGCGTCACCGACCGTCATTTCGGTACCCTGCGCGGTTTCGTCACCATGGGGTTCCGGCTAAGCGACCTGGTTCAGTGGCTGTCCACGGTGCATCAGGATCGCCCCGGCATGATCCTGAGCTTCCGCGGCGATGCGGATCCGGCCTCTGGAAGCGCCGGACCGATGATCGCCGGGCTGTCCTACACCGACACTCTGGCGCTGGCGGACGGCGCCATGGCAGTGACCGCGGTGCCGGAGCGCATCGATGCCTGGCAGCCGCGACCCACGGCGATCGTGGTGTTGCTGACCGGGATCACCGGGACCGTACTGGTCGCTGCCCTGCTGGGCACCGCGTTGTATCGCCGACGTCAGGCGGAGGCCAGCGTGGAGCGTCGTACCGTGGAGTTGCGCGGTGCGCTGGATGCGCTTTCCGAGCTGGAGGCGCGCTGGCAGTTCGCGCTGGAAGGCTCGGGGGACGGGGTGTGGGACTATGACATCGCCAAGCGCGAAGTGTTCTTCTCCGACGGCTGGAAATCCATGTTGGGGTACACCCGTGACGAGATTGGCTCGGGGCCCGATGAGTGGGTGGAACTGATTCATCCGGACGACGTGGCCGCCTGCCGACACGACCTGATGGAACACATCGAGGGTAAGGTGCCCTATTACGAAAACGTGCACCGGCTGCGCTGCAAGGATGGCAGCTACAAATGGATTCTGGATCGCGGCAAGGTCATCGAATGGGCCGCACCGGGCCAGCCCGCGCGGATCATCGGCACCCACTCGGACATCAGCCACGTCAAGCAGACCGAACTGGAGCTGCGCGAAACCAACGCTTTCCTGTCGGGCCTGCTGGCGTCAGCGGAGAGTGTGGCCATCATCACCGCCAGCCAGGAGGGCACGGTCACCCTGTTCAACCGCGGCGCCGAGGCACTGCTGGGCTACCGCGCCGAGGACGTGGTGGACAAGGTCTGCCCCACGCTGTTTTACGATCACGACGAACTGGAGGCCTGGGGGCACTGGCTGTCGGCCCAGGCCGGGCGGACGGTGCACGGGTTCGAGGTGCTCAAGGCGGGCATCGAACAGGGGCATTTCGCCTCGGAGCGCTGGACGTTCGTGTGCGAGAACGGCGAGCGCCGCAAGGTGCAGTTGACCCTGTCCAAGATCCGCGACGGCGAGGGCGAAGCCCGGGGCTACCTGGCGATCGCCACCGACATGACCGACTACCTGCGGGCGGTGGATGCCCTGGAACAGAACGATCGCCTGCTGCAGGACCTGACCGCCAACGTGCCCGGTGTGATCTACCAGTTCCTGGTGCGGCCGGACGACACCAGCTGCTTCCCCTACATCAGCGACGGCGTGCGGCGGGTTTTCGAGATCTCGCCGGAAGAAGCCAACCGGGATGCCCGCAAGGCGCTGGCTCGCATCCACCCGGCGGATATCGAGGAGGTCGACGCCTCGATCCGCAAATCCGCCAAACAGCTGGTGCCCTGGGTCTCGGAGTTCCGTGTCAGGCTGCCGTCCTACGGCGAGCGCTGGCTGCGGGGCGAATCCACGCCCCGGCGAACGCCGGACGGCGGCACCGTCTGGCATGGCTACATCTCCGACATCTCCGAGATCAAGAAGCTGGAGTTCCAGCTGCGCGAACAGGCGACCATCGATCCGCTGACCGGCGCGTTCAACCGGCGCCATCTGGAGAGCTACTGGAAGCGCGAGATGGCGCGCTATCGGCGCCAGGAGGAGGCCTTCTCGATGATCCTGCTGGATATCGACCACTTCAAGACCGTCAACGATGCCCATGGGCACGATGTCGGCGACGAGGTGCTGGTGTCCCTGGGGCGCCTGCTGCGCAGCGAGGTGCGTTCCACCGATGTGGTGTACCGGCTGGGCGGCGAGGAGTTCCTGGTGCTGTGCGAAAACACCGAGCTGGACGGTGCGCGGCGCCTGGCGGAGTTGCTGCGGGACCAGCTACGCCAGCGTGCCATGCCCTTCCCGGGACGTGTGACCGCCAGTTTCGGGGTGGTGGAGGTCGAACTCGATGAGCCCATGGCGCAGGCCTTCAAGCGTCTCGACGAGCTGCTCTATCTGGCCAAGGCCAACGGTCGCGACCAGGTGATGTCATCCCCCTACGAGTCCGCGCTCTAGGTACTGCGACGATCCTCCGTTCATTCTGAGAAGCCGGACCTGATATGATGCCGGGGATTGGATGGAGATAGCATGGACCCGACCCTCACCCTGATTGGCGCCCTGATGCTGGTGATCAGCATCCTTCTGAGCCCCCTGTCCAGCCGGCTGGGCATGCCCGTTCTTCTCATCTTCCTCGGCGTCGGGATGTTGATGGGGGAAGACGGGCCCGGGGGGATCCGCTTCGACGATTTCGAGCTGACCTTCGTGGTTGGCAACCTGGCCCTGGCGGTGATCCTGCTGGACGGCGGGATGCGCACCCGGGCCGAAACCTTCCGCGTGGGCCTCAAGCCCGCCCTGCTGCTGGCCTCCGTTGGCGTCTTGCTGACCGCCGGTATCGCCGCGGTGGCGGCGCACTGGCTGTTCGGCTTGCCCTGGCTGGCGGCGCTGCTGATGGGCGCCATTATCTCCTCCACCGACGCCGCCGCGGTGTTTTCGCTGCTGCAGGGGCGCGGTCTGCACCTGAATGAGCGGGTGGGCGCGACCCTGGAAATCGAGTCGGGTAGCAACGATCCCATGGCGATCTTCCTCACCCTGGCCCTGCTGGCGCTACTGACCCGGGAGGAGTCCGGGCTGATGGGCAGCTTCTGGCTGTTGATCGAACAGTTCGGTATTGGCGCGGTCATGGGGCTGGTCGGCGGCCGCCTGATGGTTTGGCTGGTCAACTGGGTGCGCCTGATGCCGGCGCTCTATCCGCTGCTGGTGGTGGCCGCAGGGATCGTACTGTTCTCGGTGACGAACCTGCTCTCGGGCAGCGGTTTCCTGGCCATCTACTTGGCCGGTGTGGTGCTGGGCAATCGCTCGGTGCGGATGATGCCGATGATCCTGCAGGTGCACGACGGCCTGGCCTGGCTGGCGCAGATGAGCCTGTTCCTGATCCTCGGGCTGCTGGTGAATCCCAGCCAGCTCATGCCGCTGGCCGGTGGCGCCCTGGTGCTGTCGCTGGTCCTGATCCTGCTGGCGCGGCCGCTGGCGGTGTTCGCCACCCTCTGGCCGTTCAGCTTCAATCGCCGTGAGCTGACCTTCATCAGCTGGGTCGGGTTGCGCGGCGCGGTGCCCATCGTGCTGGCGTTGTTCCCGATGATGGCGGGCCTGCCCGAGGCGCCCCTGATCTTCAACATCGCCTTCTTCGTGGTGCTGGTGTCCCTGTTGGTCCAGGGCAGCTCCCTGGCCCGTGCGGCGCGCTGGCTGCGGCTGGAGGTCCCGGCGCCGGAGGAACCCTACCGGCGCCTGCCGCTGGACGTACCGGCGGCCGGTGATCACGAGCTGATGCTGTTCCCCCTGCGCGGCGACCGCTGGGCCGATCCGCGCCCGCTGCGCCGGCTCCAGTTGCCTGAACGCGCCGCGGTGGCCGGCATCTTCCGGGAGCGCCAGTGCCTGTCGCCGGCGCCCGATACCGAAGTGCGCCAGGGTGACGTGCTGGCGGTGTTCGCCCTGTCCGACAGCCTCACCCAGTTGGGCCAGACCCTGAGCGGGCGGGAGCCGCCGCGTTACCTGATGGAGCGGGCCTTCTTCGGCGACTTCGTGCTCAACGGCGACGCGCTGCTGGGGGATGTGGAGCAGGTCTACGGCATCGAGTTCGACGAGCTGCCACCGGACCTGTCCCTGGCGGACTGCTTCGCACGTCGCACCAAGGGCCATCCGGTGGTGGGCGACCAGGTCAGACTGGGCCCGGTCACGCTGGTGGCGCGGGCCACCGAGGCCGATCGCGTTACCCAGGTGGGCCTGAAGGTCGACGACGGCCACAAAACCACACCGGGTTTCTGATCCCCGCGCCGGTGTGGCGTCGTTCCGCCCACGGGCATCGTGATAATATGGTTACGTTATAACGTATTTAGGTTGTGCCATGGCGATTCCCACCCACCTGATCCTCGGTTTTCTCGGCGCCGGTAAGACCACCGCTATCCGCCATCTGCTGACGCAGAAGCCGGCGGACGAGCGCTGGGCCGTTCTGGTCAACGAATTTGGCGAAGTCGGCATCGACGGCGCCCTGCTGCGCGACAGCGGGGCGTTCGTGCGCGAGGTACCGGGCGGTTGCATGTGTTGTGCCGCCGGCCTGCCCATGCAGATGGGGCTGAACATGCTGATCCGGGAAGCGCGCCCCGACCGCCTGTTGATCGAACCCACCGGGCTGGGGCATCCGGCGCGGGTGCTGTCGACCCTGCGTGGCGAGTTCTATCGGGACGTGCTGGATCTCCGCGCCTCGGTGACGCTGGTGGATCCCCGCCGCCTTGAGGAAGCGCGAGTGCGTGACAACATCAATTTCCGAGACCAGGTGGCGGCCGCCGACGTGCTGGTGGCCAGCAAGGCCGACCTGTGCAGCGACGACCAGCTGGCCGGTTTCTGGGCCTGGTCGCAAGCGCAGCAGCCGGCCAAACAGCGGTTCGGGACGATCAGGCAGGGTCAGCTGCCGCTGGGCTGGCTCGACGGGCCAGGCGGGACGGCGACGTTTGCCGATCCCCATGCCCACGACGCCATGATCAAGGAGGCGTTACCGACTTTCGACGACCTGGCGTTCTCGGTCGCCTCGGGGCAGTGGGTGTGCCGGGAAAACCGGGGCCAGGGCTATGCCAGTCTGGGCTGGGCGCTGCCGGCTGCCACGTTGTTCCAGACCGACAGGCTCTATCGCGCGCTGGGGAGCGCCGATCTGCGACGGGTCAAGGCCGTGGTGCACACCCCGTCCGGCTGGCAGGCGGTCAATGGCCAGGAAGGCGACCTGGCGACCTATCCGATCCGCGAGCAGACCATGGCCCGGATTGAGCTGATTGCGGACCGGCCGCTGGACGCGACCTGTTGGGAGCGCCGCCTGCGTGATAGCGTTGTGTCTGCTTCCGGGGATTAGAAGGGGCGACGGCGGGAATGTGTCGGCGATAGCGACAACGGGTCGCAGATTGAAACCTGCACACATCGCAGCGTAACGATTGGAAGTCGAATGGCCCCGGAGGCTGTGCTATATAAGGGGCATTAACTTTCAGCAATCTACTGGTTTTCTATGCTTTTCCGACGTTTGGCGCTTGCCGCGCTGTGGAGTTTATTGTGCCTGCCGACGGTGTCTGTCGCCGCCGGTAATCTGGCGATGGCGCCGGCGGCCTATCCTGAAACCATGCCCGGTCAGCAGCAGGCCCTGCGTGTGGATCGGGTCGTGGTGCACAAGGCCAAGCGTCGCCTGGATCTGATGGCCGACGGCCAGCCCGTCCACTCCTACCGCATTTCCCTGGGCGACAATCCGGAAGGGCACAAGTTGTTCGAGGGCGACGAGCGCACCCCCGAAGGCGAGTACACCCTGGACTGGCGCAACCCCGGCAGCCAGTACTACAAGTCCATCCACATCTCCTACCCCAACGACCGTGACCGCGAGCTGGCTTCGGCCTGGGGCCTCGACCCCGGCGGCCAGATCATGATCCACGGCCTGCCCAACGATGTCGGCGACATGGCGTTTGCCTACGCCGGCCTCGACTGGACCGACGGCTGCATCGCGGTCAGCAACGAGGCCATGGACCAGATCTGGAAGCTGGTCCCGGACGGCACACCAATCCGTATCCTCCCCTGACGCGTCACTTTAACGTACGTGTTACGAACCGGTAATTGGCTAACGTAAGATCCTGATCTATAGTTCTCTATTCGTAAGGCGGTGTTCTACACTGCTAATGGCGAACTGGACGTCGGTTTGTCCATCACTGCGGAACAGACAGGGAGTTCGTTCCATAGACTTCTGCAGTCATAGGAAGCAATAACCACCAATAAGGGGTAATGAGAATGCGTAAGTTGATGATCGCAGGTTTTGCACTGGCCACCGCTCTGACTGCTGGCTGTGCCAGCAACCAGCAAGCAATTGATGACGCCGCAGCAACTGCCAACTCTGCAGAGCAGACTGCCAGCAACGCACTGAGCACCGCGAACTCCGCTCAGAGCCGCGCTAACGCTGCCTACGAGAAAGCAGAAGAAGCCATGGCCGCCGCCATGGAAGCGCAAGAGTCTGCTGAAGAAGCAAACGAGCGCGCCAAGCGTATGCTGCAGAAGTCGAGCATGAAGTAAGACGCTCCGACGATGCACAAAAGGGCCGGCACTGCCGGCCTTTTTTGTGTCTGCCGGAAAGGTGAGGTTCAGTTGGGCGTGTCGTCGTTCGACGGTTTGCCGCGCTTGCCAAAGCTTTCCATGATGTCCATCGGCAGCGGGAACACGATGGTGGAGCTGTTGTTGGTGCTCATGTCGGACAGGGTCTGCAGATAGCGCAACTGCAGCGCCGCGGAATTGCGTGACATGACGTTGGCCGCCTCGACCAGTTTCTCCGAGGCCTGCAGCTCGCCCTCGGCGTGGATCACCTTGGCCCGGCGTTCCCGCTCGGCTTCCGCCTGACGCGCAATGGCGCGAATCATCGACTCGTCCAGATCCACGTGCTTGATCTCCACGTTGGCGACCTTGATGCCCCATTCCTCGGTCTGGGTATCGATGATCTCCTGGATGTCCGCGTTGATCTTGTCCCGCTCGGTCAGCATCTCATCGAGATCGTGCTTGCCCATCACCGACCGCAGCGTGGTCTGCGCCAGCTGGCTGGTGGCGGTGCCGTAGTTTTCCACCCGGATGATGGCTTTCTCCGGATCCACCACCCGGAAATACAGCACCGCGTTGACCTTGACCGTGACGTTGTCCTTGGAGATGACGTCCTGGCTGGGCACGTCCAGCGTAATCACCCGCAGATCCACCCGGATCAGTTGCTGGATGCCGGGAATCACGATGATCAGCCCCGGTCCCTTGACGCCCTGAAAGCGCCCCAGGAAGAACACCACGCCGCGTTCGTACTCCGGAATGATGCGGATGGCGGCGCCCAGGATCAGCAGAATCAGAACGGTTGGCGCGATATACGGTATCAGACTACCCAGCATAACCTTCCTCCCCGTCTTGAACGGTGTTCATCTCGCGTGTCAGTGGGTTGAATCGTCCGGTTCATCGCCGCGTTCGACCCGGGCGGTGAGGCCGTCGATCCGGGTCACGCGGACCGGCTCGTCCTTGTGGATCTCGGAGGGGCTGGTGGCGTTCCAGCGCTCCCCGTTGAGGCGCACATGGCCTCTGTAAAGATCGTCGTCCCGGGCGAAACTGTCCAGCGCCACACCCTGTTCACCTTCCATCTGTTCCACGCCGCTGACCACCTGGCGCCGGCGCAGCCCGACGAAACGGGTCACCACCCACAGCAGGAAACCACCGGCCACCGCGGCGGTGCCGCCAATCACCGGTAACGAGATCGCCTGGTTGGTGCCGTCCATCAGGATCACCGACCCCACCACAAAGGCGATCAGCCCGCCCAGCCCCAATATGCCGAAGCTGGGCATGAAGGCCTCGGCGACGATGAACGCCAGCCCCAGCAGAATCAGCGCCAGCCCCGCGTAGTTCACCGACAGCACCTGGAAGGCAAACAGCGCCAGCAGCAGACAGATGGCGCCGATCACGCCAGGCACCAGACTGCCCGGATTGGCCAGCTCGAAGATGATGCCGTAGAAGCCGATGATCATCAGGAAATAGGCCACGTTGGGATCGGTGAGCACCGACAGCAGCCGCGTGCGCCAGTCCGGATCGATGCGCTCCAGGGTCAGGTTGGCGGTGTTGAGGGTGCGTTCGCCGCCGCTCATCACCACGCTGCGGCCATTCATCTGGTTCAGCAGGTCGGGCACGTCCTCGGCGACGATATCGATCACGTTCTGCGCCAGGGCGTCCTCGGCGTTGAGGTTGACCGCCTCGCGCACCGCCCGCTCGGCCCAGTCGGCGTTGCGCCCGTGGCGGTCGGCGAGGCCGCGGATGTAGGCCACGGCGTCCTCCAGCACCTTGCGCTCCATGGCGCTGCCGTCGCCGGACGGCGCCGATTCCTGCTCGGTCTGGTCGGTGTCCTCGCCGGATGGGCTGGATGGCGCGTCCTGCTCATCGGATTGTCCGGGGACGCCGCCAAGCTGCACCGGCGTGGCCGAACCCAGGTGAGTGGCCGGCGCCATGGCGGCGATGTGGCTGCCGTAGAGAATGTAGGTGCCGGCACTGGCGGCGCGGGCGCCCGGTGGCGAGACGTAGGTGGCCACCGGGATCGGCGAGGCCAGAATCGACTTGATCAGGCTGCGCATGGACGACATCAGCCCGCCGGGGGTGTCCATGGTAATAACCACCAGGCGAGCGTTGCTGTCGCGGGCGTGATCCAGGCCGCGCTCCACATAGTCAAGGGTGGCCGGGCCGATGGCACCGTCGATGGTCAGCACCACGGCGGTGCCGCCGGCGTCGGCGGATTCGTCCGCGGCGTCGGCCAGGGCGATGGTCATGCCCAGGATGATCAGCAACAGGCTGATGCCGGGCACCAGCTTGCGGGGTCTGTGTTGGCGGATCCACGTCATGGGCCACACTCCTGTCACGCAGACGGGTGGTCAATCGGCTTGTCCCGAATGCATACGGACGTCGCGCAGGTTTCTATCACCGGAAGAAGCGCCCGGAAGGAACATCCGGATGAATCACAGCACGTCCGCTAACCCTTTCATCATGAACCCGAATCGCGTTCAGGGCCAGTCCAGGGGCGTGGTTGCGTGAGGCATGGCGGGCACCGGCCGGTGCCCCGGGGAACGCCGTGCCGAAGGCGGCAGGGCGCTGGCGTGATCGGCGCTCAGGGGCGAGCGCCGGCAGGGATCAGAGCGACTCGGCGGCGTCTTCGCCTTCTGCGTGGGCCTTGGCCACCTGGTGCACCTGTTCGCCCACCAGGCGGGGAATGCCGTCCGCCTGGTCGATGGCCAGCTCCACCGCCTGGCGCTGGAACTCAATGCCCGGGTGCTGTTCCATGAGGGCGTCCATCCGGGCCATCACCTGCTTCCACAGCTGGTCGCGGGTGGCGTCATCCATCTCTTCCTTGGGCCGATGGATTTCCAGCCAGACTTCGTTGCCGCTCATGCCCACCTTGACCGGCTGCTTGACGAAGCGCACCGGCGTGCCCTTGGGCACCTGGTACACCAGGTCGGAGATGTCCTGGTTGTACATGCGCACGCAGCCGTGGCTGACCTGCATGCCGATGCCGAACTTCTTGTTGGTGCCGTGGATCAGGTAGCCCTTGGCGCTCAACTTGAGAGCGTAAGGGCCCAGCGGATTCTCCGGGCCGGGCGGGATCATGCGCGGCAGTTCCTCACCATCGGCGGCGTATTCGGCGCGTACGCTTTCCGGCGGATACCAGGCGGGCGATTCCAGGCGCATGGTGACGGACGCCTCGGTCAGCGGCGACGGGTTCTGTTCGGTGCCCACGCCCACCGGGTAGCTGCGAACGCCGCCGTCGGTGTAGTAATAGAGCCGGAATTCCGCCAGGTTGATGACAATGCCTTCGCGTGGCGCATCCGGCAGGACGTGCTGCTCGGGCAGGGTGATGTGCGTGCCGTCACCGGGCAGCCAGGGGTCAACGCCGGGGTTGGCATGGACCAGCTCCAGGTAGCCGATGCTGGTGCGGGTGCCGATGTCGGCGAAGGTGTCCTCATAGCGGGTGGTCATGGTTTGCAGCTGACCGATGAGGTCGCCCTTGATCGGCATGACCGGCTGATCCGCCAGGGCGACGGAGTTCATCAGCAGGATCGAAGCCGCGATCAGGCCCTGTCTGAGAAAATGCATCACTGAATATCCTTGGGACGGACGTCCGTGTTATTAAACCATCGGGCAGGCCCGGGGGCCAACACAGTCCCTGTCGGGGCGCCGGCCTGCACTGCCTTCGGATAAACCGGTTGCGGGTCATCGGTCGAGTCGACCGGAAGGCCCCGCGACGGCCACAAAGAGGCCATTATTCCACAGTCACGCGTCGCTTTCTCCGTCACGAGTGTTGCAAACGTGTGTTTCCGGATGACGGTTCAGTAATTCAGCAGGGCCCCGGCGCTGCCGTTGAGGGCGGTCCACAGGGTGATGATCCCCAGCAGGATGAACAGGCCGCAGGCCACCAGGCGCGCGGTGGCCAGTGGCAGGCGGTCCATCAGCCACTTGCCGGCGACGATGACCGGCACGTTGGCCAGCAGCATACCGACGGTCGTGCCGAGGATAACCAGCGAGGTGGCGTCGTAGCGGGCGGCCAGCACCACGGTGGCGATCTGGGTCTTGTCGCCGATCTCGGCGATAAAGAACATCAGCGTGGTGGCGGTGAAGGCGCCGAAGCGCAGCAGGCCGGCGTCCTCGCTGTCGTCCTTGTCCGGGATCAACAGCCACAGGGCGATGGCAATGAAGCTTGCGGCCAGGATCCAGGGAAGCCAGTCGGCCGGTATGACCTTCGCCAGCCAGGCACCGAGCAGCGCCGACAGGGCATGGTTCAACAGGGTGGCCACGACGATGCCCATGATAATCGGCAGACGTTTGCTGTAGCGGCAGATCAGGAACAGCGACAGCAGTTGGGTCTTGTCACCGATTTCGGCGATGGCCACGGCCAATGTCGAGGCGAGGAAAGCGTCCATGAATACTCCGTAGGGGCGGATTTTCCGAGAACACAGGGATAACTCGACCTTCCGCCCCAACGGAGGTCACGTTATCCCAGGTCTCGTCAATCCCTTTGGGCGGGACGCAGCGGCCATGAGGATGTGCCTCAAGTTTGTTGACCGCCACCCGGAAGGCCTTGCCTTCGCGGAGACTACTCCCCTGGAGATGCGCGCATTCTAGATGAGCCGCTGAAGCAAGGCAACTGCGGCGGCCACGGGCGATTGCGCTGCCAAATGATATCAATTTGCATTTGCGTTGTGTTTTGCGGCTGGGTAAACTCCTGATTATCCTGATCGCACTCCGGCCGAAGCCGGTAGCGGCTCCACCCGCAAGGGGTTCACGGTTCATGTCACTGGCGCACCGCACGACACCACTGGATCATTTCTACGCCCTCACGGCCCGCGTCTATCCGGCCCTGGCCGGGGGTACGGTGATATCCGACGAGCAGTGCATCTGTGCCGAGCAGGACAACAGCGCCGTCATCCAGCGCCTGTACGACACCCTGCAGAACGCTCACCCGGAAGCCGGCATGCCCTATTGGTCGGTCCGGACCTGGAGTCTTCTGGTCTGGCAGCCGGTGTTCCTGACGGTGCTCGGGGTGCACGGTGCCGGTGTGGTGCCGCCCCTGCTGCAGATGCGCCAGAAGCTGGGCCACGGTTTCGTGGCCGGCTATGACCTGCCCGAGGACGCCTGGTACGCCGGCGCCGAGGATCACCTGGTCGAGGTTGGCGCCCGCACCCTGCGTGAGCTGTGCGACACCCTGCTGGCGGAGTTGCGCGAGATCACCCTGCTCAAGCCGCTGAGCGCCATGCGCCTGGTGGCCGACAGCGTGCTCGCCGCGATCAGCCGCCTGCATGAGATCCGTCCCGATATTGACCAGCAGCGGCAACTGAAACTGGCCTGGACCTGGCTGCGCGCAATGGGTCTGGAAGGCCAGAGTGCCCTGATGCCGCTGCCGTTACCGGACGGTCGCACGCCGCTGGCGCTGGACCGCAAGGGCTGCTGCATGCATTACCGCCGGCACGATGGCGATTTGTGCGCCACCTGCCCCAAGCAGAAGGACGACGTCCGTTTCGCCCGCATGAAAGAAGAGCTGAGCCACAATGCTTGAACTAGCCGGGATCCGGGTTAACCGCGATGGTCGCGACATCCTGTCCCTGCCGGAGCTGTCCGTTTCCGGTCACGAATTCACCGTCATCCTCGGCCACAACGGTTCCGGTAAATCCACGCTGATGAACCTGCTGGCCCGGCAGCTGACCCCGGACGCCGGTCATATCCACCTCAATGGCCAGCCCATGGATCAGTTCTCCCAGCGCGCCCTGGCCCGGGAGATTGCCTTCCTGCCCCAGCGTCTGCCGGAAGTGGCGGGATTGAACGTGCGCGAGCTGGTGGCTCTGGGACGCTTTCCCTGGCGTGGCCTGTTCGGGCGCTGGCGTGCGGAAGATGCCCGCGCTATCGACGACGCCATGACCCAGACCGACGTCACCCGTTACGCCGACCAGCTCACTGACCAGCTGTCCGGCGGCGAACGCCAGCGGGCCTGGATCGCCATGCTGCTGGCCCAGCAATCGCCGCTGCTGCTGCTGGACGAACCCACCTCGGCGCTGGACCTCTCGCACCAGTACGAATCCATGGGGCTGCTGCGCCAGCTCAACCAGGACACCGGCCGCGGCGTGGTGGCGATCCTGCACGACGTCAACCTGGCCGCCCGCTACGCCGATCGCATCCTGGCCCTCAAAGGCGGCGAGCTGGTGTTCGACGGCACGCCGGACGAGATGCTGACCCGCGACCGGCTCAGCCATCTTTACGGCATCGACATCCAACTGATCCCGCAGCCGGGCAAGTCCCGCCCGGTTGCGGTTGTCGCCTGATTTCCGGAGTCATTGAATGATCTTGCGAGGCGCCTATCGCCACCTGGTCCCCTGGTTTTCCCTGTGCTGTCTGCTGCTCTCGGGTGCTGCCCGGGCCGAAGTGACCGTTACCGACGCCCATGGCGAACACACCTTCGAGCAGATTCCCGAGCGCGTCGTGACCATCAGCTGGGCGATGACCGAAAACGTCATCGAGCTGGGTGTGACGCCGGTCGGTGTGGCGGACATCGAGGGCTACAACGAATGGGTGGTGCGACCGGCGGTGCCCGATGGCGTGGACGACATCGGCAAGCGCGGTGAGCCCAGCATCGAGGAGCTGGCGGCGCTCAAGCCCGACGTGATTATTATCTCCAACGGCCAGGAAGGCCTGATCGACAAGCTGGAGCAGGTGGCGCCGGTGCTCTATTTCAACGCCTTCGGCGCCGAGCAGGACAACGCCAGGGCGGCGCGCCGGATCTTCCGGGAAACCGCCAAACTGTTCGGTCAGGAGGAACGGGCCCAGCGCAAGCTGGACGCCATGGACGCCCGCTTTGATGAACTCCGCCAGCAACTGCACGATCATTTCGGCGAGGCACTGCCGCCGGTGACCGGGGTGCGCTTCAACAACCAGTCGGTGGTCTTCATCTACGGCGCCAACGCGCTGTCCCAGTACGCGTTGAACCACCTGGGCATCGAGCCGGCCATGGACATCCCGCCCAGTCAGTGGGGCATCGCCCAGAAGAAGCTGACCAGCCTGAGCCAGATGTCGAAGGATTCGGTCCTGCTCTATTTCAAGCCGGCGCCGGGGGTTGAGCGTCTGTTCGAGTCGCCCCTGTGGCAGGCGATGCCGGTGGCGCGGGCCGGGCACGTCGCCGGGGTTGAATCCACCTGGTCCTACGGTGGCGCCATGTCGATACGCTATCTGGCCGAGGCGATGACGGATGCGCTGCTGACGATCGAACCCTGATGACCAGCGCCGGAACCCTCGCCCGTCCCGGGCTGGTGCTGGGCCAGTCAATGGCCTTGCGTTATGCCCTCGCCCTCGCCGCCCTCGTGGCGGCGTTGCTGTTTCACCTGTCCCTGAATTCGCCCTTGTCCCTGGCGGACCAGTGGGGCCTGCTTTGGGGGCGCCCCCCCGAATCCTTCGAGGATTTCCAGTTCGTCTACGCCGCCCTGCCACGGGTGATCCTGGCGGTGCTGGTGGGGGCCGTGATGGCCCTGGTTGGCAGCCTGCTGCAGCAGGTGACGCAGAACCCGCTGCTCTCGCCGATGACCCTGGGGGCGGCGTCCGGCGCCTGGCTGGCGCTGGTGTGCCTGAGCGTCTGGGCGCCGGCCCTGACCAGCGACTGGGGCGCCTGGTTTGCCCTGGGTGGCTCCATCGTCTCGGTGGTGCTGGTGCTGCTGATCGCCGGGCGCGGTGGTCTCAGTGGCCTGCCCGTGATCCTGGCCGGCATGGCTACGCACATCCTGATGGGGGCCATCGCCACCGCCATTATTCTGCTCAACCAGTACGCCACCAACAATCTGTTCATCTGGGGCGCCGGCGACCTCACCCAGACCGACTGGCAATGGGTGACCTGGCTGCTGCCCAAGCTGAGCGTGGCGGTGATCGTACTGCTGCTGGCACCGCGACCGCTGACCCTGCTGCGCCTGGGCGACGCCGGCGCCGGCGCGCGCGGGCTGAGCACCGGGCCGGTGCTGGTGGTGCTGTTGCTGCTGTCCCTGTGGCTGGTGGCCAGCGCCATCACCGCGGTGGGCGTGATCAGCTTCATCGGCCTGATCACGCCCAACATCGCCCGTAACCTGGGCGCCCGCCGGGCCGGTGATGAACTGGTCTTCAGCCTGCTGCTCGGGGCCGTCTTCCTGTTGCTGACCGACTGCATCGCCGTGGCTGCCAGCGGCTGGTTCCCGGATATGGTGCCCAGCGGCACGGCGGCGGCCCTGATTGGCGCGCCGGCACTGATCTGGTTCGCCCGCAAGCGGCTGTCGGCGCGCGACCAGACTGCGCTGGAGTTGCCCGAGGGTGTGCCCCGGGTGAGTCGGCGCACCTGGTTGCTGGCGCCGGTGGTGTTGCTGGCGCTGGTGCTCCTGAGTCTGTGCTTCAAGCCGGACGCCTTCTCCTTCCTGCATCCGCTGCAAAGCCTGCGCTGGCCGTCGGACCTGGTGCTGTCCCTGCGCTGGCCGCGCATCGTGACGGCGGCCTGTGCCGGCGTGGGCATGGCGTTGGCGGGGCTGATCCTGCAGCGGCTGATCCGCAACCCGCTGGCCAGCCCGGACATCCTCGGCATGTCGGCCGGCGCGACGCTGGCGTTGGTGCTGTTCACGGTGTTCGTGGGCGGCTCCATCCATGAGGCCGGCCCCTTCGTGGCATTCGCCGGCAGCGCCGGTGTGCTGGCCCTATTGCTGGTGTTGGGGCGGCGTACCCAGTATTCGCCGGGCATCATGATCCTGGTGGGAATTTCCCTGGCGGCGATGATCGAAGCGATGGTGCAGTTTGTCCTGGCCAAAGCCACCGAAGACGCTTACACCATCATCGGTTGGCTGTCCGGCTCCACCTATCGGGTGTCGGACGCCAAGGCCCTTTGGCTGGCGGGCGGCACGGTCATCCTGTTCGGCCTGGCGCTGGCCACCTCGCGCTGGCTGACGCTGATCTCCGCCGGCGACGCCATCGCCGAGGCCCGCGGCCTGAACACCAGCCGCGCGCGCCTGCTGTTGCTGGTCCTGGTCTGTGCCTGCTGCGCGCTGGTGACGGCCATCATGGGGCCGATTGCGTTCGTCGGCCTGCTGGCACCCCACGTGGCCACCCTGATGGGCGCGCGCAAGGTCTGGCCGCAGCTGTGGCTGGCGCCGTTGGTGGGCATGGTGCTGATGCTGTTCTCCGACTGGCTGGGCTGGTCGCTGCTGTATCCCAAACAGATGCCGGCCGGCACCATCGCGGCGATCCTCGGCGGTAGCTACTTCATCTTCCTGCTGGCGCGGCGGCGGTTGCGGTAAGGGCCTCCGGCAGGACTCCGGCGACATGGCGGTGAAGCTGGTCGTCAGGGGAGTCGGTGTAGCGGACGCGTCAGCTTCCGAGCCGTCCGCAGGACGGCCTGAGCCTCTTTCTAATCGCACCCCGAAACGGATGCTTTTCCAGTCCCGCGATCCACGAAAAAGGGCGCACCGGAGAAACCGGCACGCCCTCGTTCGTTCTCGCTTTACTTGACCGTCAGTCCTGGGACGCCGTCGCCTTCTCCGGCCGCTTGGCATAGGCCGCGATCGGGTTCTTCAGGGTGCCGGCGAACTGCAGGTTGGCGGCCGGGTCCGTCAGGTTGATCATCTGCTGGTTGTTGGCCAGCTGCAGGCGGTTGAGACACGACAGGGTGAACTCCGGCGCGAACAGGTCATGCTGGGCGAATTTCTCCGCCATGTGCGGATGCGCCGCCTGATAGTCGTGCACGCACTCGGCCACCAGCTCCCAGAAGCGGGCTTCGCCGATGTCCCCCTGTTCCTCCAGGATGCCGCCGATAAAGCGGAAGATGCAGTCGAACACGTCGGTGAAGATCGACAGGATCTTCAGGTGCTCGGGCACCGACACCGCCAGACGCTGGACCTTGTCGGCCAGCACCACCTCCTCGTTCATGATTGCCACTTCCTCGGCGATGTCTTTCATGATCATGCGCACCGGCACCTGGTCGTCCAGTACCAGGATCAGGTTCTCGCCGTGGGGCATGAACACCAGGTCGTGGGCGTAGAAGCAGTGCAGCAGCGGGCTCAGGTAGGCTTTCAGGTAGCGCCGCAGCCAGTCTTCCGGCGCCAGGCCAGAGGCGCGCATCAGCGCGGGCAGCACCGCCTGGCCGTCGGCGTCCAGGTGCAGCAGCGAGGCCATGGTCATCAGGCGCTGGCCCGGCTTGAGGGTGGGAATCGGGCTTTCCCGCCACAGGGCCGACAGCATCTTGCGGTAGGGGCTGTGCTTGTCGAGGGTGGTTTCGAAGTCCGGGTGCATGTAGCCCACACCCGCCACTTCCCGCAGGATGCTGAAGCCGGTGCCGGACAGGTACGGGTCCTGGCTGATCAGGTTGTGGATAAAGTCGTTGATCGCCGGCGTGGTGCTCATGTAGTAGGGCGACAGGCCACGCATGAAGCCCATGTTGAGGATCGACAGCGCCGTTTTCACGTAGCGCTTTTCCGGCTGATCCTGGTTGAAGAAGGTGCGGATCGACTGCTGCGCCCGGTACTGGTCCTCGCCGTAGCCCAGACATACCAGGGTGCCTTCGGCGAGGGACTTGGCGAACAGGTAGGCCAGTTTGTTGTACCACTGCCACGGGTGCACCGGGATCAGGTGGAAAGCCGCCGGGTCGTGGCCGTCCTTGCGCAACTGGTCCTCGAAGCGGCGCAGCTGGCCCTCGCCCAGTTCGTCCTCCAGCAGGCTGCGGTAGTCCAGGGTGTCGGTGCTGGCGAACACGGTATCGTCCCGGTGCGCGGCCAGCCACAGCAGCTGCACCGGCTGCCCGGCCTCCGGTGCGTACGCCGGGTAGTCCAGGGTGTCGAAGCCGATGCGGCCGTTGTTGGCGATGAAGCAGGGGTGGCCTTCGGTCATGCCCGCTTCCACGGTCTGGAAGTCGGCACGGGTCAGTTCCTCGGCG
This sequence comes from Marinobacter bohaiensis, assembly GCF_003258515.1. Classification (NCBI taxonomy): domain Bacteria; kingdom Pseudomonadati; phylum Pseudomonadota; class Gammaproteobacteria; order Pseudomonadales; family Marinobacteraceae; genus Marinobacter; species Marinobacter bohaiensis. The sequence continues at coordinate 277,749 of NZ_QGEH01000002.1, read as the reverse complement.
CTGGGGCCGCGGCGGTGCAGCTTGAAGGCGCTGCCGTACAGGGTGCTGGCGATTTCCTCCAGATAGGTGGGCAGCATGGCTTCGCCGATGCCCAACTGCTGCTGGAATTCCAGGATGAAACGGCTGGCGTCGATCGGCTGCGACTGGTCGCCGTCCCATTTCTCAATGCTGTCGGCGTCCACCAGCCAGTGGTCGAGGGTGATGCAGCGGGCACTGAAGCGGTACTCCAGCTTGCCGTCGTCCGCGAACAGCCGGTAGCGGTCCGTTTCCCCCTCGATGGGGTCCGGCGCCAGCACCCGCTCGTGGGACAGTTCGCTGATCGCCTTGCGCACCAACAGCCGGTTGACGTGACGCCACAGATCTTTCGACAGATGATCGCTCACCTCGCGCGGATCGGTGCGGCGCCGGGGCTCCGGGGCGCGGTGGCTGTTCGGGTTCGCGGCCTCGAACTGGGCGCGGGTGCAGAAGGCCAGCTCGGCGGTTTTCTCGGACAGCTCGATGGTGCGCTCGTAGACGAAGCCGGCACTGCGGTTGAGCCGATGGATGGCGTCGTTGCGGGTGTCCGGTTCCACCACGATGCGCCGGGCGCCCAGGTGGTTGAACATAAAGGTCATGATGCTGCGGAACACCGCCCGGGTAAAGCCCTTGAGCGGTGTGCTGCCGGGTGCCACGAGGATGTGCATGCCCAGGTCGCCCGGCTGCACGGCGTAGTGTTCGCCCACCGGGTCCCGGGCTGGATCGTAGCACTCCATCAGGAACGCGGGGTGGCCGTGATGGTAGCCGATGAAGGCATCGCCCTTGCCGGAATCCGGCAGGTCCCGATAGAACTCGGCCAGCGCGGCTTCGTCCATGGCCTGCATGCCCCAGTAGCGGGCGCGGTCTTCCCGGAGCCAGCTGCGCACCAGGGGGATGTCGTCGGGGACGTGCAGTGGCCGGATCTCGAAGGCACCCAGAACCGGGTCAAGATGGGTAAACGGCTGCTTTGCCGGTGATTCGTTCATGCTTCGCTCCTTGATAGGCGGGAACGTTGGGGAGAGGCAACACGCGACGGGCGTTGCGGGCGAAATAACAGGGTGTAGAAGAGCACGGCGCTGACCACCAGACCGACGGCGGCCAGGTAGAAGGGCGTGTCCAGCGAGGTGCCGGCCACCACGGCGCCGGCGGCCCAGGAGGCCACCAGCACGCCCAGGTTCTGGCTGAAACTGACCTTGCTGAAGTCGGTGGCGTAGTGGGCCGGCTGGCTCAGGGCGAACAGCAACTGGTCCAGCCGCACGGTGGCGCGGAACAGCCCCCAGCCGAACAGGACGCGACCCGCCAGCACCGCCAGCGTGGACGGCACCGCCTGCAGCAACAGGCCGGCGACCACGAACAGCATGGCCGGCAGGATCCGCCAGTGGGCCTGGGAATCGGCGGGACGGCGGTAGCTCAGCCAGAGGGCGAGCAGGGCGACGGCGCCGGGGATAGCGAACACAACGCCCGAGAGAAACGCATCGTGCAGGCCGGACAGGTCTTCCCAGTAGCGTACGAAAAAGGGCCGGATCAGGAAGGCGCTGAAGTAGAACACCGCCATCACGCTGCACAGGCGCAGCACCAGCCCGAGATGGGCCGGCGTGTCCGGGGTGGGGGGCTCGTCGTTCCCGGTCTCCGGCGTTGGGGCCTGGCGCCTTTTCAGCAGCACGCAGATACCGGTCTGCAGGAAATCGCCCACCGCCATCAGCAGGAATACCTGGCGCGGCTCGAACCATTGCAGCACGGCTCCGCCCAGCAGGGCGCCGCCGATACCGCCGAAGTGGACAATCACCGACAGCAGGCCGATGGTGCGACCGTGGCTGTCGGCCTGCTCCAGCCGCATGATCTGCGGGTAGATCAGCAGGTAGCTGGCCTTGAACAACAGCATCGCCAGCGAGACGACCCAGAACTGGGTCACGGTGGCGGTCCAGTAACACAGGACGCTCAGACCACCGGCCACCAGCTGCGTGTTGATCAGCAGTGGCAGCAGGGCGGCGCGCCGCGCGACCCGTGCCCACACCGGAAACGCCAGCATCACCGTCAGGCAGCAGGCGGCGATGTACAGGCCCACGGTGTGGGCGCTGGTCACGCCGAAGGCGCTCTCGAAGAAATGCGGGTAAAACGGGATCAGCATCGAATCGCTGACCACCGCAATGGCGGTCAGGCCGATGAGCCAGTACTTCATGGAAACCGACATGTCAGACCGTCGCATCCTGTGGCAGGGGGGTGTCTGCCATATCCGGCACGCCGAACTGCTGGAAGGCGATGCGTTCCTCGACCGGGTACGGCTCGCCACCGGTCAGCGCCCGCAGGATGCAGCTGTTGCGGTAGCAGGCCATGCCCAGGTCAGGGGTGACGAAGCCGTGGGTGTGCAGCTCCGCGTTCTGCACGAAGATGCGGCTGGCGCTGTGGTCGATGCTGTAGTTGCGGTGCACGTCGAAGCGGCCCTGGTCGTCCCAGCGGATGTGGCCGGCGATGCCGTCGAGGAAGGCCGGCGGCTGGTACTGATAGCCGGTGGCCAGGATCAGCGCGTCGGTGCGGTGGGCGAAGCGACGCTCCTGTTCCACCTGTTCGAAGGTCAGGTCGAACTGCTGTTGCGGTTCCAGGTAGCGGGCGTCGCGCAGGGCGGCGTTGGTGTGCAGGCCCACGGGCACCTCGCCGGCCAGCCGCTTGGTGTAAAGCAGGTCGTGAATGGCGTCGATCAGGTCCGTGTTGATGCCCTTGTACAGGTGCTTCTGGTGATTCACCAGGTGCTCGCGCTTGTCCCGGGGCAGGTCGTAGAAATAGTCCACGTACTCCGGCGACGTCATCTCCAGGGTCAGCTTGCTGTATTCCAGCGGGAAGAAACGCGGTGAACGGGTCAGCCAGTTGAGGGTGTAGTGGCGGCTGTCGATGTCCTGCAGCAGGTCGTGGAAGATTTCCGCCGCGCTCTGGCCGCTGCCCAACACGGTGATGGCGCGTTTGCCCTGAACCTCGTCCTTGCGGTTGAGGTAGTCCGAAGCGTGCAGCACCGGCCCTTCCAGGTTTTCGCAGCAGGGCGGTACGAACGGCCGTGGCCCGGTGCCCAGCACCAGCTTGTGGGCGTAGTAGTCCCGCGCCTGGCCGGTGCGGGTGCACAGGGTCAACAGGCGGTAGCAGTCGCGCCCGGCGTCGTAGTCGATCTGCTCGACGAAGGTGTTGAAACGCACATTGCCCAGGCGCTGGCTGGCCCACTGGCAGTACTGGTTGTATTCGCGCCGCTGGAGAAAGAAATTCTCGCGGATGTAGAAACTGTAGATCCGCCCCTGTTGCTTGATGTAGTTGAGGAAACTGTAGGGGCTGGTGGGGTCGGCCAGCGTGACCAGGTCCGACATGAACGGCGTCTGCAGGTGCACGCCTTCCATCATCAGGCCGGGGTGCCAGTCAAAGCCCGGGTTCTCGTCCAGGAACACGCCGTCCAGTCCGTCCAGCGGCTCGGCCAGGCAGGCCAGGCTCAGGTTGAAGGGCCCCAGGCCAATGCCGATGAAGTCGTGAATCCGTTCAGCCATGGGCCACCTCCTGGTCGGTCATGAACGCGGTGGTGGAGTCCGCCGCCGCTTCGCTACGGTCGGCGAAAAAGTCCTCGCCGTGCTGTTTGATCAGGCGCAGTACCGCCTGGATGTCCTGGATGCGCGTGGCCGGGTTGAGCAGGGTGAACTTGAGGTACTGGCGCCCGCCCACTTTGGTGGCGGCGACCATGGCCTCGCCGGAACGCATGATGGCTTTGCGGATGGCCACGTTGGCGGCGTCCAGCTCGGCGTCGGGCGTCTCCGGCCCGGGGCGAAAGCGGAATACCAGGGTGCTGATCTCCGGCTGGTGCAACACCTCGATGCGCTCGTCCGACAGCAGCAACAGATAGGTCTTGCGGGCCAGGGCCATGACCTGCTCGAAGGCGTCGCCCAGGGCGTCCGGCCCCATGGTTCGCAGGGTCAGCCAGAGCTTGAGGGCGTCGAAGCGGCGGGTGGTCTGCAGGCTCTTGTCCACCAGGTTGGGCGTGCCTTCCTGGCGCTGGCTCAGGGGGTTGAGGTAGTCGGCGTGCCAGGTGACGCAGCCCATCCGCGCCCGGTCACGCACCAGCAGGGCGCTGCAGCTGACCGGCTGGAAGAAGGATTTGTGGTAGTCGACGGTCACCGAGTCGGCCTGTTCGATGCCGCCCAGGCGCTGGCGGTGGTGACGCGACAGCAGCAGGCCGCAGCCGTAGGCGGCGTCCACGTGGAACCAGGCGCCGCTGTTGCGGGTGATCTCCGCCAGGCGCGGCAGCGGATCGATGCTGCCGAAATCCGTGGTGCCGGCGGTGGCCACCACCGCCAGAGGCAGCTTGCCGTCGCGGGCGCAGGTATCCAGGGCGGCGTGCAGGGCGTGCGGGTCCATGCGGAAGTGATCGTCGCAGGCCACGGGGACCACCGCGTCGTAGCCCAGGCCCAGCAGGGCCGCCGCTTTCTGGATGCTGAAGTGGCTGACTTCGGAGCAGAAGATGCGGAAGCGGGCGGCTTCCGGTGGCAGGCCGCGTTCGCGCACGCTGTGGCCCCAGAGGCGTTCGCAGGCGTTGTCCCGCGCCACCAGCATGGCCATCAGGTTGGACTGGGTGCCGCCGCTGGTGAACACGCCGTCGGCCTGGTCGCCGAGCCCGATCCGGCCGGTGGTCCAGTCGATCAGACTCTGCTCGATCAGGGTGGCTCCGGCGCTCTGGTCCCAGGTGTCCACCGATGTATTGACGCTGCTGAGGATCAGCTCCGCCAGGATGGCCGGCACCACGATCGGACAGTTCAGGTGCGCCACATAGCGCGGGTGGTGGAAGTAGACGGCGTCCTGCAGGTACAGTGATTCCAGCTCGCCCAGCACGTCGTTTAGCTGCTCCAGCGGCTGATCCAGGTCCAGGCCGCGGAAACGCTCGGCCAGTTCCCCCGGCAGGATGCCGGTGAAGGGGCGTTCGGTCAGCGCCAGCCGACGCTGGATTAACTGGATGCCCTGTTCCAGGGCTGTGCGGTAATGCTCCGGTTGATCGGCGTTGAACAGGTACTGCAGGGGATCGGGGCGGTGGAAAGCGGTCTCGGACTGAGCCGCTTGCAGAGGCGTTGAATGATCCATCATGGCTGGCCTTATCGGTTGTTGGACGAACGGGCGGCGGGGTCCCGGCATCCTTAACCGGAATCATCCGCATATTTTAATGCGAATCATTCTCGATAAAGTGGCAAGCCGTCGTCAACCTTGAATCGGTTTCAGGTTGATTAATTCTTCGTTAACTGGATGGAAGCGAGGTTTGTGTCTGGCTCAGCCGCGGATGCGTCGGACCGGCCACAGGGCCAGCAGGACGAACCCGGTAACCAGCCACCAGGCGTTGTGGAAGGCGTCGATGGAGGTCAGTCCCATTCCTTGCTGGCCGTACTCGATGGTCAGCGCCACGGCGTTGACCCCGAACGCGCCGCCGAGCTGGCGGGAGAAATTGATGATGCTGGAGCCGTAGCCCAGTTCGGTCGGGTCCAGCGGATTGAGGGCACCGGTGGACAGGGCGGGCATGATCAGCCCCAGCCCGATGCGCCCGATGACGGCCCAGGCGGCCAGCCAGAAAAAACCGAGTGCCAGATCGGAAAGCGCGAAAAGGGCGGTTGATGCCGCGAACGTGACGATACCTGTCACGATCATCGGTCTGGGTGGTTTGCGGTCGGCCAGGCGGCCGGCCAGTGGGAAGGTGACGCCCAGGGCAATGCCGGCGGGCAGCATCAGCAGGCCGGCTTCGGTGGCGGAAAATTGCAGCGCCGATTGCACGAACAGCGGGATCAGGTAGGTCGAACCGAACAGCGCCAGACCCAGGGCGATGGCCACCAGGCTGGCGTCGCGGAAGGCCGGCCGCCGCAACAGGGTCAGGTTCAGCAGCGGGTGCGGCGTGTGCCGTTCCCGCAGGATGAACAGGATCAGGCTGACCAGCGCCACGCTGGCGCCGATGCTAATGCGGGTTCCGGCGCCCTCGGCGTGCTGCAGGGCGTTGAGGGTGTCCAGGCCGCTGACGATGAACAGCGCCAGCCAGATCAGCCCCGGAAAATCGAAGCGGTACGGCTCGGGCCGGGACACCGGCCAGGGCAGGTAGCGGTACACCATGAACACCCCCAGCAGCGTGACCGGTGCCGGGGCGAACATCACATAGCGCCAGTCGAGCTGGTCGACGATGAACCCGCCCACCACCGGCCCCAGGGCGGGTGCCAGGATCACGCCCATGCCGTAGATACCCATGGCCTGGCCGCGTTTTTCCTTGGGAAAGGCCCGGAACACCAGGTACATGGCCATCGGCTGCATCAGCCCCGCCACGGCACCCATGCCGATGCGGGACAGGATCAGCCATTCCGGCGATGTGGCGAAGCCACCCGCGAAGGCCAGCAGGGTGAACGCCAACATGGCGCTGCCCAGGGCCCGACGCAGGCCGAAGTGATCCAGGATCCAGCCGGTGGTGAGCATGGTGGTGGTCATGGCGGCGATGAAGCCGGTTACCAGCCAGTGCGCCACGCCCTGGCCCACCTGGAAGTGCGCCATGATTTCCGGCAGCGCGACGTTGACGATGGTCGCGCTGAGCACCGTCGCCATGGTTCCCAGCATCACGGTGGCGACGGCCAGCCAACGCCAGCGCGTTCCGTGACGGTCGAGCAGGGCTTCGAGGCTGAAGTCCTTCAGGGGAACCTCCGATCGGATACCGGGAGCGGGTGTACAGTCGGCGTCGTCAGTGTTTCTGCAGACGCTCGGCGTTGGCCATAATGCGGTCGAAGATGCGGATGGTGTGTTCCAGGTCTTCGTCGGTGAGACCTTCCAGCATGTCCTCGCGCAGCTGCTCGGCGCGGTTGTTGAGGTCTTCCATGAAGTCTTCACCGGCCGGGGTCAGATGCAGGCGGCGGGCGCGGCGGTCTTTCTGGCAGGGACGACGCTCGATCAGGCCCTGGCTTTCCAGGCTGTCCAGCAGACGCACCAGCGTGGGATTCTCGATCGCCATCAGGTTGGCCAGCTCGCGCTGGGTGAGCCCTTCGCCACCTTTCTGCAGGTAGACCATGGTGGTCCAGCGCGCCTGGGTGACGCCCAGGTCTTTCAGTCGTTCGTCCATCAGCTTGCGCCAGCGACGGGTGACACGGGCAAAAGCGAAGGGAAATTGGTCTCTCATAGGAAGTCTCCGACCGTTGGAAAAGTAAGCCATCCGGCACCGGTCAGTACGGAAATGGCGGGTTACTCATATAGTTTGCTAAATATTGTAATGAAAACAGATATGAGAACAAAATTAGTATGCGGGAAAACCGAAAACCAGTTTGCCTGGGCGATGTCCGGTGCTTCCGGACAAGACCCGCATCGGCGGCGGTGAGCAACGGGACACGAGTGCATGCAACGACACGTGACGGCATTTTACCGTGATGATGAGGGGGATTGGGTGGCGCGACTTGACTGCGGCCATGGGCAGCACATGCGCCACCGGCCGCCGTTTATCAATCGCCCCTGGGTGACCAGCGAAGCGGGCCGCCGCGCACACCTGGGCGACCGGCTGGATTGCCTGAAATGCGACCGCGCTGAGCCGGTGCCTGAGTGACCGGGCGACGGCTCAGCGCGGCTCGGTCGCTTCCTCCTCGATAGGCACCGCCGGCCGGCTTTCCGGCGCCGCCGGCTCCGGCATCAGGGGCTCTTCGGTGGCGTGGAACTCCTCGTTGCGCGGGTCCATCTCGGCCAGTACCGGCATGGCTTCGGGCATGGTGGTGACGAAGGTCTCCTGCTCGGCCACCGGGATGTCTTCAGTGGTCCAGATGTAGTAGCCCACGATCAGTGCCAGCAACGCCAGGAAACCGGCGCAGCCCAGGAACAGCCCGCCCGGTCCGGCCAGGCCGATCAGCTCCGAGATCAGCAGCGGGCCCATGACACTCCCCAGACCGTAGCTCAGCAGTAGCGTGGCGCTGGCGGCCACAATGCGGTGTTCGTCCATGCGGTCGTTGGTAATGGCCACGGCAATCGGATAGAGCGCCGCCGACAGCCCGGTGAACAGGCCCACGGCGCCGATCAGCAGGATCGGGTGATGGATGCCGGTGAAGGCGGCCACACAGGCCGCCACGCCGGCAACGAGTGCCAGCGTGAACATCACCCGGCGCCGGTCGAAGCGATCGCAGATCATACCCATGGGCCAGGCCAGGATCATGGCGGCAATGATGGCCGTGGCCATGAACGCCGAGGTTCGCGCCAGATCCAGTCCGATCAGCGTGGCGTAGACCGGCCCCAGGGCGTAGAAAGAGCCGATCAGCAGGCCGCAGGTGAGTGAGCCGGCGACCCCGGTGGTGGACTCGCGCAGCAGTTGGAAGATTGAGATCCGCTCCGCGGCAACCACCACCGGCGCGTCCATGCGTGTCAGCGACAGCGGTATCAGCGCCAGGGTCAGCAGGATCGCCGACAGGGTGTAGAGCGGGAAATCCGCCGGATCCCCCAGGTTCACCAGCAGCTGGCCGCTGGCCACGGAGATGAAGAACACAATCTGGTACACCGCGAACAGGGCGCCGCGGTTGCTGCTGGTGGCGCGGCTGCTGAACCAGCTCTCGATCACCACCAGCAGGCCCGCCATGGCGAAACCGGACAGCACCCGCAACCCCGCCCATAGGGCCATCGACAGGGCCAGCGGATACAGCAGCGCGGCCACCGCCGTGATGGCGGCGAACACCGCGAAAGCACGGATGTGGCCGACCCGCCCGATCACCCGGTGCACCGACAGGGTGCCCAGTACAAACCCCACCGAATAGCAGGCCAGCACTCGGCCGATGGTGCCCGGGTCGACCGCTTCCAGGCCCAGGCGGATGCCCAGCAGCGTCATCAGGAAGGCGTTGCCGGCGACCAGCAGCAGGGTACTCAGGATCAGGGTAAACAGCGATGCAACCATGCGGGTCATGAGGGTTCCTCATTCCTTGAGAGGGTGGCGCAACCCTCTTGCTCGTGACAGTGGTACAGGCTGGATCGTAACGGTGGTACAGGATCCTGTGTCCCACAATAGCAGCGTCTGTAGCGGCTGCGTACTGGTAACAATACAAGCCGCATCGCGCCCATCATGGCGCGGATGTTACCTGACTGTAAGTGGTGGATTTCGCAGGAAAGCGACACACTGGAAGGGTATTGTTTGACGATATTTTACATTAATGTGCCGTAACACGCGGCGTGTCGGGAAGCTGATAGCATATCGACTCCGGTTACGGATTGATCGGAATTCAATCAGTTTGAGAAAGAGCGCCACATGATGAAGAAAACGGATTGGCCCATTCGCTGGGATCTCCTCCTACGTTATCGCCTGATTGAAATCATCGCGTTGTGGGAAGGCCGACTGACGACCAACCACATCTGCCATGCCTTTGGCATCGGCCGTCAGCAGGCCTCCAAGGACATCAACACCTACCTGCGTGAAGTCGCGCCGGGCAACCTCGAGTACGATCGCCACCTCAAGGGCTATGTGCCCGCGGACCAGTTTCGCCCGACGGTGACCCAGGGGCGCTCCGACGAATACCTGGAAGTGCTGGGCCGCGATCACGCCCTGAGCGAGACCTTCGAGTCGCTCGACCTGGGGCTGCCCAACACCGAGATCCTGCACGTGCCACGTCGTCTGGCCGAGCCGGAAGTGGTGCGGCCGATCGTGCTGGCCACGCGCCAGGGACGCCGTCTGGAGGCGGAGTATTTCTCGCTTACCAAGCCGGAAGGCGAGAAGCGCATCCTCGAGCCTCACACCCTGATCTACAGCGGTCAGCGCTGGCATGTGCGCGCCTGGTGCGATGCCAATGGGGAATACCGGGATTTCATGCTCAGCCGTTTCCGCGGCACGCCCCAGGTGCTGCCCGAGCGCAGCCGCCACAAGGCGCGCAACGACGAGGCCTGGAACACCCGCGTGAACATCGTGCTGCGCCCGGACCAGCGGCTTACGCCCGAGCAGCAGGCGATCATCGCCAACGACTACGCCATGGTGGATGGCGAGCTGAGCATCGACACCCGCGCGGCGCTGGTGTGCTACATGCTGGCCCTCGCCGGCCTGAGTGGTGACACGCCACACAGCGACCCGCTGATCCAGCAGCTTGAGCTGGCCAACCGCGACGCCCTGGGCGCCTGGCTCTGAGCCTCCGCCTGCGGCCGGTCCCGGGCCGCCCTACCGTTCTCCCGCATGGGAGGCCTGCCACTCCCGGATCTCACGCGCCCACTTTTCCGCCCGGTCACGCCGGTTGAGTGTGGCCAGGCCGATCGCCTGGTGATCCGGATCGTCCAGCTCGATCTGCACCTTGTGCTGTTGCCGGCCGGCATCCCGTTCCTGGCTGATGATGTCGATGCGCCGGATCTGGTGGGCCCGGAACACCCGGTAATGGCCGGGCCAGACCACCGCGAAGCGGTCGGTCCCCTGTTCGGTCACCACCGCCAGATTCGAACGCCAGCTTTGCGCCGGCTGAAAACCCTCGCGCCGGAGTTGAGCCATGGAGCGGTTGCGGCGCCGCGCCTGGACGACCATCAGCGTGCCGATGGCGGCGAAAGCGATCACGATCCATCCGACGGTCATGCTCATCCATCTCTCCGTTGTGGCAATAGGCCCATTGCCCCCTCTCCGCGTTGCACGACGTGGCCGAGTCGGGGAAACTCCAGCTCGTGAAACCCTATGAAAAATAACGCACTCGCCGCGTTTCCAGCGGGTTTCGCGAGCTGGATTTTTCCCACTATACAGCGGACCAAGGACACAGAGGACCCATGACCCGGAATGCCTGTCGCCTGTTTGCCCTCATGGCCGGCCTTCTGCCGGCGATTGCCAGCGCCCAGTGCGGCACCGGCTTTACCCCGATTTCGAGCATTCAGGGAAGCGACGACGAATCGCCCCTGGCCGGTCGCACCGTGACGGTCGAGGGCATTATCACGCTCGACGGGCGTGGCGAGGATGGCCTGGGCGGCTTCTACCTCGAGTCCGCCGCCGCCGACCGCGATCATGACGCGCGCACCTCTGAGGGCCTGTACATCTACACCCGCTCCCGGGCCGGTGCCGTGGGCGAACGGGTCCGTGTCCGCGGGCGCATCAAGGAGTATTACGGTCTCACCGAAATGGCGGCCAACGGGGACCTGGACGTGTGTGGCCGTGGCGAACTGCCGGCGGCGATTTCCCTGGCGTTCCCGCTGCCGGCGTCGCTTGAGTCCCGCGAGTCGATGCGGGTGCGTTTCGACAATCCGCTGGTGGTGATCGACAACCACGACCTGGCGCGCTACGGCATCGTCTCCCTGGCGCCGCAGGACGCGTTCTTCCCGGACCCCGGCGCCCGCTCCGAACGCAACACACTGCTGCTGGATGATCGGCGCCTGGCCCAGAATCCCGCCATCCTGCCGTTGCCGGTTCCCGGCCTGAGTGCCGGGCGTTCGCTGCGGGCCGGCAGTCGCCTGGCGCCGGTGCAGGGCATCCTCGATTTCCGCTACGACCAGTGGCGGATCCAGCCGGATCGCTGGCCGGCGGTGGTGGGCGGCTACGAGCGACCGCCAGCCCCGCCAGCGCCGGCGGATGGCGCGATCCGGGTGGCCAGCTTCAACGTGCTGAATTTCTTCAACGGCGACGGCCGCGGTGGCGGCTTTCCCACCGCTCGTGGCGCCGACACCCTGGACGAGATGGAGCGCCAGCGGGCCAAACTGGTCAGCGCCATCCTCGGGCTGCACGCGGACGTCGTGGGCCTGATGGAGATCGAGAACGACGGCCACGGACGCGACAGCGCCCTGGCGGACCTGACTCGCGCCCTGGGCGACGGTTGGGACTACGTGCGAGCGCCCGACGCCGGTGGCGACGCCATTCGCGTGGCCCTGGTCTTTCGCGCCGACCGGGTCGAGCCGGCAGGATCGCCCGCCAGCCTGACCGACGGGGTGTTCGGGCGCTACAGCCGCGCGCCGTTGCTCCAGGACTTTCGGCGAATCGGGCAGGGCCGCATCCGGGTGGTCGTGAACCATTTCAAGTCACGCTCCTGCCGCAACGCCAGCGGAGCGAACCAGGCGCAGGGAAGCGAAGGCTGTTACGCGCCGGTTCGCGAGGCCTCGGCCACGACCCTGCTCGACTGGCTGGCGCGGCGGCCTCAGCCGTCGTCCCTGGCGGGCACGCTGGTGTTGGGGGACTTGAACACCTACGCCGGTGAAAGGCCCTTGCAACGGCTGGCCTCAGGCGGTTTGCAGCGCCCCGCGCCCCTGGCCGGCGATCAACGCTACAGCTATCGCTATTTCGGAGCCCGGGGCCTGCTGGATTACATCCTGGCGGACGCGTCGGCCCGGGATCGGGTCAGCGGTGGCGGCATCTGGCACATTAACGCCGACGAGCCACCGGCGCTCGACTACAACCTGGAATACCATCCGCCCGGTCGCGCCGAACGGCTCTACAGCGAGGGCCCCTGGCGGGCGTCCGACCACGACCCCGTGTACCTCGACCTGACGCTGTGACGACCACTTGCCCGGTTGCCCGTCGATGCATGACCGGGCAGCCATTGGGTCGTCACGTTTTGCGGTTAGACTCTGAGTCACGAAGTCACCGACAGGATGCCTGCCATGCCCGCCGACGTTTCCGGATTGTCCGCATTGCCCTACCGCCTGCCCAACCCCTGGCCGCTGGCGCGCACCGGCCACCGCTGGCTGCAGCGTGCCCGGCGCCGCTCGACGACGGTGGACGGGCACCGCGTGGTCTGGCTGGAACGCGGCCGACGCCGTCCGGACCGGCCGTCCATCGTGCTGTTGCACGGCCTGGCGGCGATGAAGGAGAACTGGAGCGCCTGGTTGCCGATGTTCCCGGGCGACAGCCACGTGCTGGCGCTGGACATTCCGGGTTTCGGTGAGAGTGAGTACAAAGTGGGCGCCGCGTACGGCTATCGGGAACAGGCTCGCCGCCTGCGGCAATGGCTGGGCGCTGCCGGCCTGGGGCAGGTTCACCTGGTGGGCAGCTCCATGGGGGCGGCCATCGCCACCGTGATGGCGGAGCAGGCTGGTGAGCGCGTCGCCAGCCTGACCGTCATGAACAGCGCCGGGATTCCCCACCGCGCCGACGTGGACCTGACGCGCCCGCCCACGTTCGATTCAACCCTGCTGCTGCCGGAGGACTGGTCCGGCCTCTACCGGATGTTCAACGGCGTCAGCCACGGCGCGCCCAGCGTGGCTGGGGTGGCCATGCTCGGCCTGCTTGGTGTGGACCTGCTGCGCCGCAGCGGCCAGAACCGTCACGTGTTCGCCGACATGGTGGACGATCCCTTTGCACCGGTCACCGGCCTGGGGCCGCAGACGCCGCCGCTGCTGGTGATCTGGGGTGACCGCGACCGCATCACCCTGCCGGGCTGCGTCGACTGGTATCGCGATCGTGTGCCCCACGCCGAAGTGCACGTGCTGCCGGGCGTCGGCCACCTGCCGATGCTGGAACGGCCGCGCCGATCCTACCGCATCCTGGCGGATTTCCTGGCCCGGCAAGCCGATTGAGGCGTCGCGTTTCACAGCGATTGGCCTCTTCATCCCGTTGACGCGTCATTGAAGTCATGGGTTGGCGGCCAAACAGGCGTCATACTCGATTGCACTATTACAATAATGCAACTTGTCGAGGAATCGCTTCATGCCCGCCGTCGCTTCCCAGGTTCAGGATCCAGGACTGCCCGCCATCTACCTGCACACCATCGCCGAGCTGTTGCGCCGGCGGGGTGTCGACGATCGGGCCCTGCTGGCCCAGGTGGGGCTGGACCCGGCATGCCTGGCCAGCGACGACGTGCGCGTGTCCCTGTCCCAGGCCAGTGAATTCGTGACCCGGGCGATCGTGGAGAGCGGCGAGCCGGGGCTGGGGGTGATGCTGGCGGCGGAACTGCGGCTGCCACTGCACGGCCCGCTGGGTGTGGCGGCGATGAACAGCCGCACCCTGGGGGAGGCCATGGACCTGATGGTGCGTTTCCTGTCCCTGCGTGCGCCGCATCTGCGCATCTTCTGTCGCAGCGATGGCGGCACCACCACGTTGCGGGTGGTGGGCGGCATCGATCTGGGGCCGCTGCAGAACTTCATCATGGACGCCATGGTGTTCGGCTGCGTGATGATGGGGCTGCAGCTGTTGGGCGATCCGATACGCGGTGCCTGCGTGCACCGGCGCGGCCGCGAGCCGGGCTACATGCAGCGCTTCCGGCGCCAGATCCCGTTGCCGGTGCATTACGACTGCGACGACGACGCCATCCTGATCCCGTCCGCGGCCCTGGACACGCCGATCCGCTTCAGCGACGAGCAGGTGGCCGAGGCCTCCCGCCGCCAGTGCGAACGGGCGCTGGAACAGCTCCGGGAGGACGTCGGTTTCGACGCCCGGGTCAGGCGGGTGATCGAGACCAGCCAGCCGTTTCCCCCCAAACTGGGCCGCGTGGCCGGCACGCTGTTCGTGTCCGAACGCACCCTCAAGCGTCGTTTGCAGGAAGAGTCGGTGAGCTTCCAGCAGTTGGTGGACCAGGTGCGCCTGGAGCGCGCCCGCGAGCTGTTGCAGAACACCCGCATGAGCCTGAGCCAGATTGCCGATGCCCTGGGCTACGCCGACGCCGCCAACTTCACCCGCGCCTTCAAACGCTGGACCGGCATGAGCCCCAGCGCCTACCGCAGCGGCCGTGCGGCGCTCAAGGTGGTTTCCGCGCCCGGGTGAGCGGTCACGCCTTGCCGGCCGATTACCTTTCCGTCAGGACCGTGGTCCGGCGCCGGTGGCTCTGGCATTATCCAGAGCCATTGATCACGGACCGGCGTCGACGCCGGCCCCATGGAACGTCGTAACCAAGGAGCCTGCATGAAAACTGGATTGAGTCTGATTCTGGCGGCCCTGTTGTCGGCCTTCACTCCGCTGGCCTCAGCGGACGACGACACGGATTATGAAACCCTCGGCTTTGTCGAGTGGGTGGTGCTGCAGGACAGCGGCGTCCGCCTCAAGGCGCGGCTGGATACCGGGGCCAAGACGTCGTCCCTGCACGCGGTGAACGTCGAGCCGTTCGAGCGCGACGGCGAGGACTGGGTCAGCTTCGAACTGCCCCTGGACGACCACAAGGACAGCGAGGATGCCGAAGACACCCACGTGGTGTTGCAGTTCGAGCGCCCGGTGGAACGCACCGTGCTGATCAAGCGCAAGGGTGCCGAATCCCAGCGCCGCTACGTGGTCAACATGGATTTCTGCATCGCCGGCAAGACCCACGAAACGCAGTTTTCGCTGACCGATCGCGGGCGTTTCCATTACGGCGTACTGCTTGGCCGCCGATTCATGGCGCCCGACAACGTGCTGGTGAGTTCCTCCGACAGCTTCGAGGCCGGTGAGGAATGCGACTACCAGACGCTGGAAGAGCTGGCCGCCGAGCGTACCGGCGACTGACCCGTACGATGACCGGCGCGCCGAGCTTCTGGCGCCCCGGTTGTCTTCCCCCCGGCCCCGCCACGTCTTCTTCGGAAAGCACCTGCCCAGGCCTCCCCGGCGACGGCGGTTCCAAGATGATTCATTTCCGCATATGATAACAATTCTCATTAATTTTAAGAGGCCGTGATTCAGCCGATCACGGTCGGCGGAAAACTGAATGCTGACAACAAGACCAGGCGACGCCCGCATTCTGGTGGTTGAGGACGACTCCGTGCTCAACGGGCAGATCGCCCATTTGCTGCAGAGCAAGGGATACCGAACGGAACAGTGCCACGAAGGGGAACAGGGGCTAGCCTGCGCTGTTGGCCAGAAATTCGACCTGATCCTCCTGGACGTCCTGCTGCCGGGCCTGAACGGCTATGATCTGCTGGATCGACTACGCCGGACCCACCAGACGCCGGTCATGATGCTGACCGCGCGCGGTGCCGAGGAAGAACGCATCCGTGGCTTCAGTTGCGGTGCCGACGATTACGTGTCCAAGCCGTTCAACTTCACCGAGCTACTGCTGCGTATCCAGGCTCTGCTGCGGCGGGTCAGCGGGGTCCAGCAACAGCGCGAGGACCCGCGCCAGCTGAGCGTTGGGCCCCTGGAATTGTGCCGCTCGACCCTGGCGGTCCGGTTTGCCGGTAAACCGGTGGCGCTGACGCCGATCCAGTTCCGGCTGCTGTGGGTGCTGACGGCACACCAGGGCGAGGCCCTGAGCAAACCCTACCTGTACCAGCTGGTGCTGGAACGGGAGTTCAGCCGCTACGATCGCAGCCTGGACATGCACCTGAGCCGGGTGCGGCGCAAGTTGGTGGCGGCGGGTATGGAAGCGGATCGTCTGCAGACCGTGCACGGTAAGGGGTATTGCTTTCAGTGAATCGCCGTCTGTTGTGGAAGCTCTGTGGCATCATCACCCTGGGCACCCTGGCCCTGTTCTGGACCATCTCCCTCGTAGGCTCGGAAACCGAGCACTCGATGAGCTTCATCGATGAGGAACACCAGGTCACCCTGCAGAGCTGGGGCCGTCGCGCCGAAGCCCTCTACGTCGCCGGCGATGAGCCGGCGCTGGCCCGGTGGCTGGACGACCTGCAACGACGCGAGGACGTCTGGGCGGCGGTCGTACGTTCCGACATCCGGCCGGTGGCGGGGAGCTACCTGTCCGAGCAGTTCCTGGAAGGCTTCCGTCTGGGGCGGCACGTGGAATGGAAGATCCACCTGTATTTTGCCGACAACCCGATCATGGACGTCACCTTCGCCGACGGCAAAACCCATTTCCTCGTCACGTTGCCCCAGCGCATGCGACCGGGCACCTATCTGCCGGAGATCATTCTGGCCATCAAGGTGGGGCTGCCGCTGATCGTCCTGCTGATCATCAGCGTTGTTCTCTACCGTCACCTGGTGGGTCCGTTGAAGCAGTTGGAGGCCGCCACCCGGCAGTTTTCCGAAGGCAATCTCGGGGTACGCGTGCGCGCTCTGCTGGGGTCGCGCAACGACGAACTGGCGTCGCTGGCGGCGACCTTCGACCGCATGGCCGAACGCACCGGCGAACTGATCCTGAGCCAGCGGCGGCTGATTGCCGACCTCTCCCATGAGCTGCGCACACCCCTGACCCGGGTGGAAATGGCGGTCAGTTGCGCCGAGGAAGGGATGGACAGCGGTCTTTTCCTGCCTCGCATTCGCCAGGAGTGCCTGCTGATGCGCAATCTGGTGGAAGACGCCCTGACTCTGGCCTGGCTCGAGAATGAGAAACCCACCCTGGACCAGGATGACCTGGACTTGACCGACCTGCTCGATGCCGTGCTGGACAACGCCCGCTACGAGTTTCCCGGACACCGCGTCGATGCCGGGCTGCCGGACGAGGCGCCGGTTTCGGGCACCAGTGCCCGTGCGCTGGACCAGGCCCTGGAGAACGTCATCCGCAACGCTCTGACCCATACTCCGGAGGCGGCGGGCATCCGCGTGACCCTGCAGGCCGAGTCCGGGGGCTACCGCATCGATGTGGACGACGAGGGGCCGGGCCTCCCGGAGGACCAGTGGGAGCGCATCTTCACGCCCTTCTTCCGCGCCTCCAACGCGGTCCCGGGGCGGGGCTTCGGGCTGGGTCTGGCATTGGCCTGCCGGCAGGTGGAGGCGGCGGGCGGCTCTATCCGGGCATCGTGCAGTCCTTCCGGGGGGCTGCGCATCACCCTTTGGCTGCCCCGTGAGCGTCACCGGAACCTATCGAATTCGTAACAGTTGTAAAAGTTATTCACATTGAGCCCTTTCTAAACAAGAATCGGACGCATTTATGATTCATTGTCATTTGAAGGGGAGTCATTGTGAGTCATTTGCCCGCTCGTCATAGCCTTGCCGTTGCCATTGCCGCCATTCTCGCTGCGCCGGCCCTGGCGCAGGAAAGCGAATCGACAGAGGACGAATCGCGCCAGCTTGACCCGATTCAGGTCATCGGGGAACAACAGTCCCTGGCCGATGCGGTGATCACCGCCGAGACCCTGGAGCGCTATCAGGCCGACGATCTGGAGGATGTTTTCGCCAGCCAGCCCGACGTGGCGGTGGGCGGCGCCCTGGGGATCGCCCAGAAGGTTTACGTGCGGGGCTTCGAGGACTCCCAGTTGAACGTGTCCATTGATGGCGCAACCCAGGCTGGCAGCCTGTTCCACCACAACGGCCGGCTGGCGATCGAGCCGGAATTACTCAAGGAAGTGGACGTTCATGCCGGCGCCGGTCGCGCTACCGAAGGGCCGGGTGCCCTAGGTGGTTCCATCCGTTTCGTCACCAAGGATCCCACCGACATGCTGCGCCCGGGGGAGCAGGCCGGGGCGCTGCTCAAGTTCGGCGGATTCTCCAACACGGACGGCTACAAGGCCAGCGGCCACCTGTTCGGCCGCCTGAGCGACCGCTGGAGCGCGATGGTCTCGGTAACCCAGAGCGATCACGAGAACTACGAGGACGGCGACGGCAACGAGGTTGAAGGCACCGAACAGCGTCAGCAGCTTGGCTTCGCCAAAATCGTCGGGGAGTTGCCGGCGGACCAGACCCTGCGCCTGAGCTATGAAGTGCGCACCGACGAAGGCGAACGCCCGCAGCGCCCGCAGTGGGTCGTCAGTGGTTTCAATTCCCTGTACGACATGGACGGTGAACGGGACACCGCCACACTCAACTACACCTACGCGCCGGAAGCCAATCCCTGGGTGGAGCTGGATGCTACGGTCTACCACACCGAATCCGACGTGGAGCAGAACGTGGCCGACCGTTGGGGGCGCTACTTCGGTTCCAGCCGCAGCATTGGCGGCGATGTGCACAATGTGTCTCGCCTCGGCGCCCACAGTGTCACCTACGGCGTCGATTATCGGGACGACAGGGTCAACGCCGGCGGCGCCGACGATCGCACAGCCGAGGAAGAGACCGGCACCGTGCTGGGCTTCTACCTGCAGGACGACTACGCCGTCACCGACAGTGTGCTGCTCAGCGCCGGCGTGCGCTACGACCGTTACACCCTGGACGATAACAACGACCAGTCGTTCGACGACGAAGGCGTCAGCCCCAATGTCAACGTGGCCTGGGGCGTCACCGACGGCCTGACCCTCAAGGCGGGCTACGCCGAAGCGTTCCGCGGGCCCACGCCCCATGGCGCCTTCAAGCTGGAATCTAGCAGCAACGACCCGGATCTTGAAGCTGAGGAAGCGACGAACACCGAGGTGGGCTTTGACTACGTACTCGGCGGATTCACCCTGTCCGGTGAGGTCTATCGCCAGCGCATCGACAACGCCATCGCCGACCCGCTGTTCGGGCCGATCATCTACCAGAACGTGGGTGACCTGGAATCCGAAGGCTACCTGGTCAGCACCGGCTATCGTTGGGAATCGCTTTTCGTGGGCCTGAGTTTCCACCACAACGACGCCGAGATCGACGGTGATCCGTTGACCGTGTATGAGCACAACGGCCTGGGCAACACCATCGGCGATACCTGGGTGGCGGAACTGGAGTACCAGCTGAACCCACAATGGCTGTTCGGCTGGCAGGGCCGCTTCGTGGAGGGGATCAGCAGCGTCGATACGTCCGTGGGTACCATCGACAAGCCTGGCTACGGGGTCAACGATGTGTTCGTGGAATGGCTGCCCACCGGCAATGAAGACCTGCGCCTGAACCTGACCGTCAAGAACCTGTTCGACAAGCAGTACCTCGATCACGCCAGCAACGCCGACTACCAGTCCGTGCCGGGCTACGACGGCATTGTTGGCCTGCCCGAACCCGGGCGTGACGTCAGACTGTCCATTGCAATGCGCTTCTGATGCCCCGGGTGCCTGACCGCATTGATCTCGTCCGCTGGGCGCTGGCTCTGGCACTGGGTTGCTGGACCAGCCTGGCGGCGGCACTGGACGTCACCGACCTGGCCGGGCGCCAGGTCACGGTGCCCGACCGGATCGAACGCATCGTTCTGGGGGAGAGCCGCTACATTCCGGCCCTGGCCATCCTGGAAGGGGAGCGGGTGATGTCTCGCATCGTCGGCATGTTGCCCGACTTCGAGCTGACCGATCCCGCCGCCTACCAGCAGTATCGGCGCCGTTTTCCGGCGTTGGCGGAGATTCCGGTGATCGGCCATGCCTCGGCGGACAGCTTCAGTCTGGAAAGCGTCATCGGCCTGCAAGCGGATGTGGCCATTTTCAGCCTGGAAGGTCACGGCCCTGGCGCCCATAACCGCCAACTGATCGAACGACTGGAGGCGGCCGGCGTGGCGGTGGTGTTCGTGGATTTCCGTCAACAGCCACTGCGCAATACGCCGCGCAGCATGACGCTGCTGGGAGAGCTCCTGGGCCGTGAGGCGCGGGCCGCCGAATACAACCGCTTCTGGCGCGAGGCCCTGGCGGCGGTGACCGGACCCCTGGCCGAGGTACCAGCGTCCGCGCGTCCGCGGGTGTTTCTGCACAGCCGCGTGGGTCTGCTGGACAACTGCTGCGAGACCATGGCCGACGGCATGATTGGCCACCTGCTGGAAGCCGCCGGCGGGCGCAACGTCGCGGCCGGGGTGGTGCCCGGCGTTGCCGGCATCCTTAACCCCGAGTACCTGCTGACCCATCAGCCGGACGTCTACCTGGCCACCGCTATCGGTACGCCCGATCGGCGCACCCGCAGCGGTGCGGCGTTTCCCTACGTGACCTTGGGGACCGGCGTGTCCGAAGCGGTGGCGCGGCAGTCGCTGGGGGCGGCCACGCGTCAACCTGCCATCGCCGAGCTGACGGCGGTGCGAGAGGGTCGGGCCTACGCCGTCTGGCACCATTTCTACAACACGCCGCTGAACGTGGTGGCGGTGCAGGCGATGGCGCGCTGGTTTCATCCGCGCCGCTTCGCCGGCCTGGATCCTCACGCCACCCTGGCGCGACTTTATGAGCGTTTCCAGCCGGTGGCACTGGATGGCACTTTCTGGATCGCACTGGACGGGACACCATGACACGGGGCCATACCGCTTCGCCGCCGGTGGACGCCCCCGGCACGCTGGCCGGTCGCTACCGGCGGTTTGTGCGACTTCGGGTGCTGTGTCTGCTGCTACTGACGCTGGGCACCGGGCTGACCTTCCTGCTGGATCTCACCGCCGGCCCCGCCGGGCTGGGCCTGGGTGACGTGATCGCCGGTCTCTGGCAGCCCGACGCGCTGGACCCCGGCACCCGGGTAATCATCTGGGATCTGCGGGTGCCCTACGCGCTGATGGCGGTGATCGTGGGCGCAAGCTTGGGGCTGGCCGGCGCGGAAATGCAGACCGTGCTCAACAACCCCCTGGCGAGTCCGTTCACTCTCGGGGTCGGCGCCGCCGCGACGCTGGGGGCCTCGCTGGTGATCGTGTTCAACCTGTCGCTGCTGGGGCTGGGTGCCAACCTGCTGTTGCCGCTGGCGGCGTTCGTGTTTGCGGCCGCCGCCTCCCTGCTGATCCTGGTGCTGTCGCGCACGCTGGGCGCGTCGGTGCACACGGTGGTGCTGTTCGGCATCGCTCTGCTGTTCGGCATCAATGCCCTGGTGGGGCTGATCCAGTTCGTGGCGGACGCGGAATCGGTGCAGCAGATCGTGTTCTGGACCATGGGCAGTCTGGCGCGGGCGTCCCTGGAAAAAGTGGCGGTGGTGGCCGTGGTGTTCGCTCTGTGCCTGCCGTTCTCGCTCCGAGGTGCCTGGGCCATGACGCTGCTGCGCAGCGGCGAGGACCAGGCCCGTAGCCTCGGTGTGCCGGTGGAGCGCATGCGGCTGGTGGTGCTCATGAGAGTGAGCCTGCTCACCGCGGCGGCTCTGGCCTTCGTCGGTGAGATCGGGTTCGTGGGACTGGTGGCGCCGCACATCGCGCGACTGCTGCTGGGGGAGGATCATCGCTTCCTGCTGCCGGGCAGCGCCCTGGCCGGTGCGCTGTTGCTGTCGTTGGCGTCCATCGCCAGCAAGACGCTGGTGCCGGGCGTGATCCTGCCGGCGGGGATCGTCACCGCGCTGGTGGGGATTCCGCTGTTTATCGGCTTGATCCTGGGGCGCAGCCGGGAGCGTGCCCTGTGAGCCTGCTGCTGGATGGGGTGACGGTGGGCTACCGCGGTCGACCGGTGTTTGAGGGGCTGACGCTGCCGCCGGTGCCGGCCGGGTCGCTGGTGTCCGTGGTAGGGCCCAACGCCGTGGGTAAGTCCACGTTGCTGCGTTCGATCGCCGGCCTGCTGCCGGTTGCGGGGCGCGTCGAGTTGACCGGCGAGTCGCTGACGGCGATGCCCCGGCCCGAGCGCGTGCGGCGCCTGGGCTACCTGCCCCAGACACTGCCCCAGGCGGTGCCGCTGGTGGCCTACGAAACCGTGTTTAGCGCCTGCCGCTCGGCCCTGGGGAGCTGGACGAATGCCGACACGGAGGCGGCTATTGAAGCTGTGTTCGACCGACTGGGTATTCGTCACCTGGCGCTGCGGCGGCTGTCGGAAATGTCCGGCGGCCAGAGACAGATGGTGGGACTGGCCCAGGTTCTTGTGCGACGCACTCCGTTGCTGCTGCTCGACGAGCCGACCAGCGCCCTGGATCTGCGCTGGCAGCTGAACGTGCTGAGCGCGGTACGGGAGGCTGCAGACGCACAGGGAGCGATTGCCCTGGTGGCCAGTCACGATCTCAACCTGGCGCTGCGGTTCTGCGATCAGTTGCTGGTGCTGACGCCGTCCGGGCGCATCGCCATGGGGGCGCCGGAAGTGATCCTCACACCGGAGTTGCTGGCCAGCGCTTACGGCATTGAGGCGCGGATCGAGCGCTGCTCCCGCGGCCACCCCATCGTGCTGGCGGATCAGGCGCTGTCTACCGGCTGAACGCGTCGCTCGCCGGCCCTGAGTATCGCCCGCCGCGGGCTGAGGGCCAGGAACAGGCTGCCGGCGAGCAGGAACGTCAACCACTCCGATAGGGGCAGTGCCACGACGAGGGGCCAGTCCGGCGCGAGGCGATTGATCAGCAGCAACAACAGCGCTGGAAACACCAGGCTGCGCGACAGCGCGACCAACGCCGAGGTGACCGGGCGATGCATGGCGGTCAGGTAGACCGAGATCAGCACGTTCAGACCGTTGACGATGAACAACGGCCACAGCACCGACAGGAACACGCCCGCCAGGCGACGGGTCTGGTCGGCCTCGTTGAGGAAACTGTCCACCAGGCGTTCGCCATGAAACCCGAGGCCGTAGAGCAGGATCGCCGCCAGCCCCATAAGCGCGGTCGCGCCGCAACTCATGAAGCGGCGGATACGCTGGTGGTTGCCGGCGCCGAAATTCTGGCTGACCAGCACGTGCATGGCGTCGGCGATGCCGTAGGCCAGCATCAGGCTGAGGAAGATCAGGTAGTTCACTACGGTGAACGCCGCCACGCCGGTGGCGCCATGTTCAAGCATCAGCAACCAGTTCAGAAGCAGGAGCACCACGCCCACCGACACCTCGTTGATCCATTCCGACAGGCCGTTGCCCGCCGCCCGCAGCAGTTCGATCCAGCCGCGGGTGACCCAGCGCAGCCGCAGTTTCCGACGGCGGTCGAGGAAATAGCGCGCCAGAACCAGGGTTTGCAGTAACTGGGCCAGCCCCGTGGCCCAGGCGGCGCCGGTGAGCCCGAGGTCGAGCAGACCGACGAACCAGGCATCCAGCAGGATATTGGCGCCGGCCCCGACCACCAGTGCTGCGGTGGCCAGCTCGGGAAAGCCATCCAGACGCACGAAGTAATAGAGCACCAGAGTCACCAACTGCAACACGAGCACCCAGATGATCACCAGGAAGTAGTCCGCCATCAGCCCGAACAGCGCGGGTTCCGCACCCAGCGCGCGGAAGATCACTGGGTGGAAGGCGAGGCACAGCACCGCCGCGCCCAGGCTGATGACGAGGATGGCCGTCAGGCACTGGCTGAACAGGGCCGAGGCCTGTTGCGTATGGCCTCGCCCCAGCTCGCGGCCTGCCCGTACGCTGCCGCCGATCGCAAGCATCAGTGCCAGACCGAACAGCAGGGTGAAATACGGGATCAACAGGTTCAGGGCCGCCAGGGCCCGGTCGCCGGCGAAGTTGCCGATGAACAGGCCGTCCACGATATTGGCGGTGGTCAGCGCCAGCAGGCCCGCCATCGACGGAATGGTGTAGCGCCAGAATACTGGCCAGATGGGGCCGGACAGAACAGGGTTGGTGGGCGATGTCGGCATCAGTTTTTCCGTTGGTGAAGGCGTGGCGTGGGGCGGGCCGTGCGGGTGAAATTCACATGGCCCCCAACGGCGACGAAGCGGTCAGCGCCTGCGCCTGCCCACAGATCCCGATCACATCCCGGCTGAAGCGTGCCGGGTCCCGGCGCATCGCCGCCAGTGAGAACCACCCCACCGCGTCGGCGTCGTCCCCCGCCACCGGGTCTCCGGCCTGATAGCGACACACTACCGGGCAGAGGATGAAATGGTGCTCCGGCGCCGTGCCGCTCAGGCAGTCCAGCGGCGCCAGCCGTCCGGCCACTTCGGCCCTGATGCCGGTTTCCTCGCGCAGTTCCCGCAGCGCCGCCGCGTCCAGATCCTCGCCCCATTCCACCTTGCCGCCGGCGTGGCCCCACAGCCCGGCGTCCGGTTCGTTGCGCCGGCGTACCAGCAGGAAACGGTCGTCGTGTTGCAGGATGGCGATCACGGCAGGGATGGGATGATGCATGGCGGCTCCTCCGGTTGGCGACCGCCAGTCTAGCACTCCGGGTGCGTCGGAACAGGGTGGCCGGGGTGCCCGGGCATGGTGTCCTTTCCTGCCATTGGCGCTGGTTTTCCCGCTGATACAGTGCGGGTTAAAGAAGGTGCTTTACTTCAAGAGCCGCGGTCCGAAATCGTTCGGTAAACCGGTTCCCACCTGTGAGGATCAGCCATGAAAGAACTGCGCAATAAAGTCGCCGTGGTCACCGGCGCCGGATCCGGCATCGGCCGGGCCCTGGCCACCAAGCTTGCCGCCAAGGGGTGCCGGTTGGCGCTGTCGGACGTGAACGAGAGCGGCTTGCGGGAGACCGCCGAAGCCTGCGACTCGGTGGAGGTGAAGACCTACCGGCTGGACGTGTCGGACCGGGACGCGGTCTACGCCCATGCCGAGGCGGTGGCCCGGGATTTCGGCCAGGTTAACCTGGTGATCAACAACGCCGGCGTGGCGCTGTCGGCGTCGGTACGGGAGATGACCGACGACGATTTCAAATGGGTGATGGACATCGATTTCTGGGGTGTGGCCCACGGCACCCGCGCCTTCCTGCCGCACCTGATTGCCTCCGGTGACGGCCATGTGGTCAACGTCTCCAGCGTGTTCGGCCTGATCGGCGTGCCCAAGCAGAGCGCCTACAACGCCGCCAAGTTCGCGGTGCGCGGCTTTACCGAGGCGCTACGCCAGGAGATGGCGCTGGAGGAGCAGCCGGTGCAGGTGAGCTGTGTGCATCCTGGTGGCATCAAGACCAACATCGCCCGTGCCGCGCGGATGGGCAAGTCGGAGAACGCCGACGCCCAGCGCAAGGGCTTCGACAAGCTGGCGATGACCACGCCGGAAAAAGCGGCGGACATCATCGTGCGCGGCATCGAGAAGGACGAGTCGCGCATTCTCGTCGGCCCGGACGCGTGGGGCATCGAAGCCCTCAACCGGCTGCTGGGCGCGGCCTATCAGCCGCTGGTGTCGCGCTTCTCCCGCAAGAACCTGTACGTGTGACCGCGTCGGGGCCGGCCCTGCCGGCCCCGAATAGCGCTACAGCGTGATTTTCGCGCCCATCACCTCCATGAATTTCGCAATCCAGGCGGGATGCGCCGGCCAGGCCGGTGCCGTCACCAGCTTGCCGTCCACGTGGGCTTCGTTCACTTCGATGGACTGGAATTGCCCGCCGGCGGCCGTGACTTCCGGCGCGCAGGCCGGGTAGGCCGAGCACCGCTTGCCGTCGAGCACCCCGGCGGCGGCCAGCAACTGGGCGCCGTGGCAGATGGCGGCAATGGGTTTGTCGGCGTCGGCAAAGTGCTTCACCGCCTTGAGCACGGCGTCGTTCAGGCGCAGGTATTCCGGCGCCCGGCCGCCGGGCACCACCAGGCCGTCGTAGTCGTCCAGGTTGATGGCGGCGAAGGTGGCGTTGAGGGCGAAGTTGTGGCCCGGTTTTTCCGAGTAGGTCTGGTCGCCCTCGAAGTCGTGGATGGCGGTGCGCACCGACTCGCCGGATTTCTTGTCCGGGCACACGGCGTGCACTTCATAGCCCACGGCCATCAGCGCCTGGAAGGGCACCATCACTTCGTAATCCTCGACGTAATCGCCGACCAGCATGAGCAGTCGTTTCATGTTCGATTCCCTCCTTTGCCGGATTCGGAATGGTTCCGGATGCCCCTCTAAACCTTCACCCAAAGCGGGGTTCTGTCAAATGAAGGATTGGAGAAAGAGGACGTCCACAAATCCCGGGCGTCGACTGACGACAAATCGGGGGCGAACCAGGGCGATGTCATCCCGGTCTG
Organism: Marinobacter bohaiensis; assembly: GCF_003258515.1. Lineage (NCBI taxonomy): Bacteria > Pseudomonadati > Pseudomonadota > Gammaproteobacteria > Pseudomonadales > Marinobacteraceae > Marinobacter > Marinobacter bohaiensis. Next base: position 251,407 of record NZ_QGEH01000002.1, on the reverse strand, counting down.
AAGACGCGTCTTTGAGTGGTGGCGTGAGTCGAAGGGGTATCAGCGCTGGAGCAGGGACAGTGACGTTCCGGTTCATCCCAGTTGGTCAGGGACGACCATCTGGGATGACGGAAGCGCTGGTACCTCTTCGACTCGATCCGGCCCTGGTTTCGCCGACATGAGTGAATCAACAAAAAAAGCCCGCCGGAGCGGGCTCGGGGCCAGACGTGAAGGGATTACTGCAGGGTACGGCGGTTGCCGTTGCGGTACTGCGGGGCAACGTGTTCGGCGATCTCGCTCTTGAACTCGGCGATCAGCTCGCTGTTGTCGTGCTGCCAGGGGTGGAAGCCGGGCTTGAAGTACTCCAGCCAGGTCGGCGCCAGGCTGGAGAACACGCCCCCGACGCCCCACATGCGCCACAGGCCCTTGCCCACATCGGTCAGCGAGATGTTGCGCTTGTCGTTCCACATCATGCGGGCGGTGAAGTAGGTGGTCATCACGCCCAGCAACGCGGTGCTGAGGATCTGGTAGAAAGCGCGCTCCAGATAGGTGCCGCCCACCTGCTGGAAAACGTCGTAGGTCACCGCCTTGTGCTCGGTTTCCTCGATGGCGTGCCAGACCCACAGTGGGCGCATGGTCTCGTGCATGTCCTCGCGCACGTCGTCCCGCTCCAGCAGCATGTCCGCCATCATCGCGGTCATGTGCTCCAGGGCGCAGGTGATGGCCAGCTGGTGACGCTTGGGCAGACGTTTGCCGAAGCCGGTCAGCAGCACTTTCAGGTGGCGCTCCATGTCCTCGACCGGCATATCCTGGTCGCGCACGTGCTGGTTCATGGCGATGTGTTCCAGCGAGTGCATCGCTTCCTGGCCGATGAAGCCCTGCACTTCCTTCTTCAGGGTCGGATCGTTGATCTGATCCCGGTAATAGCGGACGGCATCCACGAAATACTGCTCACCCTGGGGGAACAGCACCGACAGTGCGTTCATCATGTGGCTCAGGAACGGGCTGTTGTCGAGCCAGTAGCGGGGCACCTTGTCGTTGAACTCAAAGCCCATGCGCTGGGGCTTGATGTCCACGTGCTCGGGTTTGCGGGTAATGTCTTTTTTCGCGTTGGCTGTTCTCAACATGGATCCTCCTGTGCGCCGTACCTCGGGGCGCTTTTCGCGGGGGCGCGTGCCGTTGTTGATGATGGTTGGCGCACGCCTCGTTGTGATGGATCCAGTGTGGGTGGGGCAAGCGTTCCAGGCCATGCGTAAACGGGACGCCGGTCGTGGATGATGGGACAGGGCCGTCGTTTTGCGGCCCTCGATTGACCGCAACGACAGGATTGGCGGGCGCTACGCCAAATAATGGGGGCCGTGGGCTTCTGGTAGCATGCCCTTGGACAGGACGCTTCATACTGAGGTGGCCGGTGAATCGCGAAGGTAAAGCGGATGGTCAAGGGAAGTGCGGATAAAGAACGCCAGATGCTGGGCCTGTTCCTGCTGCCCGGCGTTTACCTGCGGGTGCTGGGCGATACCGTCCGGCGGCTCGGCTTCGACGACCGCCCGCTGTACGAGGGTCTGAGCTTCGCCCGCGCCGATCTGCAGGCCGCGGACAGCCGGGTGTTCGTCACCGACGCCGTCATCATGGCGGACCGGGCGGTGGCGCTGGCCGGCGACAAGGGGCTGAGCTTCGCCCTGGCGCGGGAGCTGCGGGTCACCATCCACGGCACCCTGGGTTTCGCCGCGCTGACCAGTCCCACGGTGGGCGGCGCGCTGGACTCGGTGCGCCGCTACCTGCAGTTGCGGGCGCCGTTCCTCAGCCTGGTGATGCGGGACACCGGCGAGCACGTCCTGGTCCAGCTCAAGGCCGAGTTCGAGGTGCCGTCCCTGTACCACTTCCTGGCGGAAACGGTGATGGCGACGCTGGTGCTGCTGGCGGAGCAACTGGTGGATCACGCCAGTGGCGAAGAGCTGGGGTTCGAGCTGCGCAACGGCAAGCTGCCCGGCGTGTCCGCCCGCCTGTCCTGTGCCGAGCCGGCCTATTACCGCGCATTTGCCCCGCAGCTGCCGATCCGCTTCGACTACAGCGCGGACGCGGAGATGCTGATCTTCCCCAAGGATTTCCTCGATATCCGCATGCGCCTGGCCGACGCCGACGCCTCGGATATGGCCCGCAGCCAGTGCGAGTTCGAGCTGCAGAAGGCCCTGCGGGAGCAGGGCGACATCGTCATCGCCATCCGCAACATGCTGCACGTGATGCCCGGCCCGCTGCCGTCGCTGGAGGCCATGGCCGAGCGTTTCTGCGTGTCGTCACGGACCCTCAAGCGGCGACTGGCGGATCGTGACACCACCTACCGGGAAATCGTCGAAGCCGTGCTCAAGGACCGCGCCATCCAGCTACTGCGCTACACGAATCAGTCGATTAGCGAAATCGCCTATGAACTGGGTTATGCTGATCTCTCCAACTTCAGCCGCGCCTTTCGTAAGTGGACGGGCAAGTCCGCCAGTGAATTCCGCGAGGACGGTCCCGACCCGGCCCCGGAACTCGGGCCCTGAACGACGGTCTCGGAGGGTTGGATAACATGGCTGGCCCCCTGTCCGGAATCGTGTTTGGATAGCGCGGCCACTTAACCCGGTCTGGAGACGATTGCATGGCGCAAACGGATACGCACAGCAAAACCATCGGATACCTGCTCTGGTTGTTCGGCTTTCTGGGCTCCCACCGTTTCTACTACGGCAAGCCGGTCACCGGGACCATCTGGTTCTTCACCCTGGGGCTGTTCTTCATCGGCTGGATCATCGACCTGTTCCTGATTCCCGCGATGGATCGGGAAGCGGATTTCCGTTTCCGCGGCGGCGACACCAGCTACAACATCGCCTGGATCCTGCTCACCTTCCTGGGTGTGTTCGGAGTGCACCGCATGTACATGGGCAAGTGGATCACCGGCGTCATCTACCTCCTGACCGGCGGTCTGTTCCTGATCGGCGTGCTCTACGATTTCTGGACGCTGAACGACCAGGTGTCGGTCAAGAACGCCTCCATCTTCGACTGATTCATTCTTCCGGGAACGGCGTCCGCCGTTCCCATCGTTGCTGTCTGTTGCTTGCATAGTCTAACTTTTCTGTAGGCCCGCGCGGCTTGCTGCCACGCTTGTCGGAAGCGCCGGTAGTCCGGCCCGCGCTGCCTGGCGTATGGGCCTGAGAGGCTGGACCGAATCCCACCGGCCATCGATTGCCAGGGAGAGACCGTGCAACTCAAGAGCAGGATGACCCTCGCGCTGGCGACACTGCTGCTGCTCGCCAGCTCGGCCGCGCGCGCCCAGGAACCGCCCGGCGTGGGGCTGGCGGCCGTGGAAAATGCGCCCATCATCGACGAAGTGCGTCTGAACGGCACCGTCAGTGCCCTGAGCCGCTCCAGCCTGTCCACCTCGGTGGCGGGCCTGGTGCAGACGGTGCACGTGGACGTGGGCGACCGGGTGGCGCAGGGTGACCGGCTGATCCAGCTCGACGACGAGCTGGAGCGCCATACCCTGGAAAGCGCCCGGGCCGAAACCCAGGCGGCCCGGGCCCGGCTGCAGGAAGCCCGGCGCCGCTTCAGCGAAGCCCGCTCGGTGGGGGCCGGGCGCAACATTGCCCAGACCGAGGTGAGCGCCCGGGAGAGCGAAGTGGCCACGGCCGAGGCGGAGCTGGCGCGGCTCACCGCCGGGCAGGCGCGCCAGGCGGCGCTGGTGGATCGCCATCGGCTGACCGCTCCCTACGCCGGGGTGATCAGCGCCCGGAGCAGCGACCTGGGCGAGTGGGTCAGTCCCGGCGATGACCTGCTGACGCTGGTGGACATCGATCACCTGCGTCTGGATTTCCAGGTGCCCCAGGAGTACTACCCCAAACTCGACGACCGCGCCGAGCTGCTTGTCAACGGCGTGCCCGGCGCTCCGGTCGTCGCTCCGATTGCCACGGTGGTGCCGGTCAGCGATCCCCAGGTGCGCACCTTCCTGCTGCGGGCGCGCGTGCCGGATGACCTGTCGCTGTTGCCGGGCATGTCGGTCAGCGCGCTGCTGCGGGTGGACGCCGGCGAACAGGGACTCACCGTGCCGCGGGACGCCATCAACCGCTACCCGGAAGGCCGTACCACGGTCTGGATCGCCGAGCCCGACGGCGACGGTGCCTTCCGCGTACGCGAGCAGCGGGTCGCCATCGGCACCGGCTTTGCCGACCGGGTGGTGATCCGCGACGGACTGGCCGGCGACGAGCGCGTCGTGGCGCGGGGTAACGAAGGCCTCAGCGACGGCATGCGCGTCACCCCGGCGGAGGCCGACTGATGTTCGCCGGGGTGATTCGCCACGGTACCCTGGTGGCGGTGGTGGCGCTGATCGTCGCCATCCTCGGCATTGCCGCTGCCATCCAGATCCCGGTACAGATGATCCCGGACCTGGAGGTGCGCACCGTCACCGTGGAAACGCGCTGGCCCGGTGCCACGCCCCAGGACGTGGAAAAGGAAATCCTGATCGAGCAGGAGCGCTACCTGCGCAACGTGCCCAACCTGAGCCGCATGGAGTCCACCGCCGCCAGCGGGTCGGCGGAAATCGAGCTGGAATTCCCCTTCGGCATCAACATCACCGAGACCCTGATCCAGGTGAACAACGCCCTGAGTCAGGTGCCGGACTACCCCCAGAATGTGGACGAACCGCGCATCGTCGCCACCTCATTCTCGTCCAACGCCTTCATGTACTTCCGCGTCTCCACCCTGCCGGACAACCCGCGTCAGCTGGACATGGACCTGATGCGGGATTTCATCGAGGACCGGGTGCGCCCGCGCATGGAAAGCGTGGCCGGGGTGTCGGAAGTGACCGTCGGCGGTGGCGCCGACCGCCAGATGCAGGTGATCGTCGACGAACAGCGCCTCAACCAGCGTGGCCTGAGTCTGGTGGACCTGCGCGACGCCATCACCGCCCGCAACCGGGACATCTCCGGCGGCGAGCTGGAAGCCGGCAAGCGCCGCTACCTGCTGCGCACGGTGGGGCGCTTCGAGGACATCGATGGCCTGCGCCAGTTGGTGGTGTCGCGTCAGGGCGACAGCGTGGTGCGCCTGGGGGAAGTGGCGCAGGTGGTGCAGGACCACTCCCGCATCCGCGAGCGCTCGTTCGTCGACGGGCGTAAGGTGATCGGCCTGCAGGTGCGGCGCGAAAGCGGTTCCAACGTCATCGACATCAAGCACGCCATGACGACGCAGGTGGCCTCGATCAACGACGAGGTGCTGCGCCCGGCGGGCATGGTGCTGGAATTGACCGCCGATGACGCCCGCTACGTCGAGGCTTCTGTGGCCAACGTCTGGACCAACCTGGGCATCGGCGCGGTGTTCGCCACCCTGGTGATGTACCTGTTCCTGCGTTCCGGCCGGGCCACGCTGGTGGGGGTGATCGGCGTGCCGCTGTGCGCCATCGCCGCCTTCATCGGCCTGCTGCTGGCCGGGCGCACCATCAACGTGATCTCCCTGGCCGGCATCGCCTTCGCCATCGGCATGACGGTGGACAACAGCATCGTGGTGCTGGAGAACATCGAACGCCACCGGCGCCGCGGGCTGGACCGCTTCGAGTCGGCGCTCAAGGGCGTCATGGAAGTCTGGCCGGCGGTGCTGGCGTCCACCATGACCACCATCCTGGTGTTCCTGCCCATCGTGTTCATCGAGGAGGAGGCCGGGCAGCTGTACTCGGACGTGGCGATCGCCATCGCCTCGGCCATCATCGCCTCCATGCTGGTGGCGGTGACCCTGATTCCCACCCTGTGCGCGCGGCTGGATTTCGCCTCCCGCCAGGGGGACGACGACGGCACGCCCCGGGCGCGCTGGATGCGCGGTGTGCTGGCGCTGGTGGGCGGACTGATCGGTGGCCCGGCGCGGCGGCTGGCGACGATCGGGCTCACGGTCGTCGCCAGCGTGCTGATCATCCTGATGCTGACGCCACCGGCGGAGTATCTGCCGGAAGGCGAGGAACCCAAGACCTTCGCCGCCATGAACGCGCCGCCGGGCTACAACCTGTCGGAAATGACCCGCATCGCCGAGCAGGTGGAAGCCTACTTCCTGCCCCACGTGAACGCCGACGGCGAGGCCTACGCGAAGGGCGAGACGCCGGTGCCGCCCATGGCGTATCTCAACATGCAGGTCACGCCCACCCGCCTCCGCATCATCACCGAGTCCATCGATCCCAACCAGATCGACGCGCTGATGACCGCCATCACCGATTACTACGAGCGTTTCCCGGGCATGCGCGCCTTCGCCGCCAAAGGCTCAATCATTTCCAGCAACGACGGCGGCACCCGCAGCATCAACCTGGACATTTCCGGCCCCGAGCTGGTGCCGGTCTACCAGGCCGCCAACCGCGCCTACGATCGCGCCCGGGCGATTTTCGACAACCCGCGCATCCAGAGCCAGCCGTCCACCCTGAGCCTGGCCCAGCCGCTGATCCAGGTGCGCCCGGACTGGGACCGCATCGCCGAGCTGGGGCTGGACACCCAGGCGGTGGGCTTCACCGTGGCCTCGCTCACCGAGGGCGCTTACGTGGACGATTTCTTCCTCGACGACGACAAGATCGACATCTACCTCTACGGCAGTGGCAGCGCCGAGCCGTCCCTGGCTGCCCTGCCCACCACCCTGGTGCACACGCCGGAAGGCGCCACCCTGCCGCTGAGCAGCCTGGCGCGGATTGAGGAAACGGTGGACACCAGCATCGTGCGGCGGGTGGACGGGCGTCGCACGGTGACTCTCAACGTGATCCCGCCCGAGAATGTGCCGCTGGAACGCGGAGTGGAACGGGTGCGTACGGAACTGCTGGGCCACCTGCGCGACACCGGCCAGTTGCCGGCTTCCGTGAGCGTCGGGATTTCCGGCGCCAGCGACCAGCTCAACGCCACCCGAGAGGCGCTGACCGGCAACTTCATCATTGCCGTGGCCATCGTCTACCTGCTGCTGGTGGCCATTTTCGCCCACTGGGGCTACCCGCTGCTGATCATGACCACCATTCCGCTGGGCATCGCCGGCGGCATCGTCGGCCTGGCGCTGATGAACCTGGTGGGCGGTCTGCTGCCACTGATCGGGTTGCGGCCGCTGAGCCAGTCGTTCGACATGATCACCATGCTGGGCTTCCTGATCCTGATGGGTACGGTGGTGAACAACCCCATCCTGGTGGTGGACCAGGCGCGCCAGAACCTGCGTCAGAAAGGCGTCGACGTGGTCGAGGCGGTGCGACAGGCGGTGGCCGTGCGGCTGCGGCCGATCGCCATGACCACCCTCACCACGCTGTGCGGCCTGTCGCCGCTGGTGTTCATCCCGGGTGAGGGCACCGAGCTCTACCGGGGCGTGGGCGCCATCGTGCTGTTCGGTCTGATGGGCGCGGCGGTGGTCACGCTGACCTTCCTGCCGGCATTGCTGGTGTTTGTGCTGGGCTGGCAACGAAAAAAACCGGAGCGGGCCTGATGCCCGTTCCGGGGAAGGGGAACACGGTTGCCGGTGGGCAGGCTGGAAAGGGCCAACCGCCTCAGGCGGCGCAGCCTTCCTTGGCGGTGACCGGTACGGCCAGTTCCAGGGCGTCGCCGTTCAGCCGTACGCCGTAGGTGGGCACGGACACCGATTCATCCTCCTGGCACCGGCCGCTGGTCAGGCTGTAATGCTGCTTGTACAGCGGCGACGCCACCACCAGCTCACCCTTGAGATCGCCGACGATGCCTCGGGCCAGCACGTTGGCCTGGCCCAGCGGGCAGTAGTGGCCGATGGCGTAGAGTTCCGGTTCTGCACCCGGCAGGTAGAACACGGCCACCGGGCCGTCCGGGGTCCACACGGCGATGCCGGATTCGGGGATCAGGTCACCGCGTTCGCCGACGTGCATCCATTGTGTCTCAGACATGATGGTTTTCCTCGCATGCTTGATGGGGTAGGGGGCCGATAGGCATCAGACCATCTCCACCTTGATTTCGTTGGCCGGACGGCGCTGGTCGCGCTCGGTGGTCCAGTGCTGCACCGGGTCTTTCTTGTCCGGGGCGTTGACGAACTCGCGGAAGCGCTTGCGCTTCTCGGGATCCTCCACCGCGCTCTTCCACTCGCACTGGTAGGTGCCGATGATGTCCTGCATGTGGGCTTCGAGTTCTTCGCCCAGCCCCAGGCTGTCTTCCAGGATGACCTCTTTGAGGTAGTCCAGGCCGCCTTCCAGGTTTTCCAGCCAGACGCTGGTGCGCTGCAGGCGATCCGCTGTGCGCACGTAAAACATCAGGACCCGGTCGATGGTGCTGATCAGCGCCTCGTCGGACAGGTCGGTGGCGAACAGGTCGGCGTGGCGCGGGCGCATGCCGCCGTTGCCGCAGACGTAGAGGTTCCAGCCGTTCTCGGTGGCGATCACGCCGATGTCCTTGCTCTGGGCCTCGGCGCACTCCCGGGTGCAGCCGGACACGGCGAACTTGAGCTTGTGCGGCGAGCGCAGGCCCTTGTAGCGCTCCTCCAGTTGGATCGCCATGCCCACGCTGTCCTGCACGCCGTAGCGGCACCAAGTGCTGCCGACGCAGGATTTCACCGTGCGCACCGACTTGCCGTAGGCGTGGCCGGTCTCGAAGCCGGCGGCGATCAGCTTTTCCCAGATCTCCGGCAGCTCGCTCAACGTGGCACCGAACAGGTCGACCCGCTGGCCGCCGGTGATCTTGGTGTAGAGGTCATACTCCTTGGCCACTTCCCCCAGCACGATCAGCTTCTCCGGGGTGATCTCGCCGCCGGGGATGCGCGGCACGATGGAGTAGGTGCCGTTCTTCTGCATGTTGGCCATGAAGGTGTCGTTGGTGTCCTGCAGCGGCACGTGCTCCGACGCCATGATGTGCTCGTTCCAGCAGGTGGCCAGGATCGACGCCACCGCCGGCTTGCAGATGTCGCAGCCGTGGCCTTTGCCATGCTGCTCGATCAGCGTGCGGAAGGTGCGGATGCCGTTGACCTTGACCAGATGGAACAGCTCCTGGCGGCTGTAGGGGAAGTGCTCGCAGATGTCCTTGCTGACCTCCACGCCGCGTTTTTCCAGCTCGCTGTCCACCACCGACTTGAGCAGCGCCGCGCAGCCACCGCAGCCGGTGCTGGCCTTGGTCTCGCCCTTGACCGCGCCCAGGTCGGTGCAGCCGGCGTCGATAGCGCCGCAGATATCGCCCTTGCTGACGTTGTGGCAGGAGCAGATGGACGCGGTTTCCGGCAGGGCGTCGGGACCCAGGGCCGGCGCGCCGCCCTCGGAAACCGGTAGGATCAGGCTTTCCGGGTTGGCCGGCAGGTCAATGCCGTTCAGGGCGTATTGCAGCAGGGTGTCGTAGGGGCCGTTATCGCCCACCAGGATCGCGCCCAGCAGTTTCTTGCCGTCCTCGCTGATCACCAGTCGGCCGTAGGTGCCGGCCTGCTCGTCGTTGAAGCGGATGTTGCGGGCGCCCGGGGTGGCGCCGTGGGCGTCGCCGATGGAGCCGACGTCCACGCCCAGCAGCTTGAGCTTGGTGCTCATGTCGGCGCCGCTGAAACCGGCTTCCGCGTCCTGGTTGAGGCGCGCGGCCAGGGTGCGGGCCATGGTGTAACCCGGCGCTACCAGGCCGAAGATGCGGTTGTCCCACAGCGCGCACTCGCCGATGGCGAACACCTGCGGGTCGGAGGTGGTGCACTGGTCGTCGATGACGATGCCGCCGCGCTCGCCGATCTCCAGGCCGCTGGAACGGGCCAGGGTGTCCTGCGGGCGGATGCCGGCGGAGAACACGATCAGGTCCGTCTCCAGGTGCGATTCGTCGGAGAAGTTCATGCGCAGGCGCGCCTCCTCGCCCGGCACGATGGCGGTGGTGGCCTTCTCGGTGTGCACCTGCACGCCCAGTTCCTCGATCTTGCGCTTGAGCAGGGCGCCGCCGTCGGCGTCCAGCTGCACCGGCATCAGGCGCGGCGCGAATTCCACCACGTGGGCTTCCAGGCCCAGGCTCTTGAGGGCGTTGGCCGCTTCCAGGCCCAGCAGGCCGCCGCCGACCACCACGCCGGTCTTCCTGCCCTCGGCGCTGGCGCGGATGGCGTCCAGGTCGGCCAGGGTGCGGTAGACCAGACAGTGCGCCTGATCATGGCCGTCGATGGGCGGCACGAACGGGTAGGAGCCGGTGGCCAGCACCACGGCGTCGTATTCGTATTCCCCCTTGGGCGTGATCACCTTGCGGTTGTCCCGGTCGAGTTCGGTGACCTGTTCGTCCAGGTGCAGCGTCAGGCCCTTGGCGGCGTAGTCCTCGGCGGTGCCCAGGGCCAGGTCGGCGTGGCTGGAGCCGCCGAAGTATTCCGACAGGTGGACCCGGTCGTAGGCAATCAGCGGTTCCTCGCCGAACACGTGGACGTCGTAGTCCGCCGCCGCGGGGGTGTCCGCGAACTGCTCGAGAAAGTGATGGCCCACCATGCCATTCCCGATCACGATCAATGTCTGTTTAGCCATGGTCTGTCTCTCTCTATCGTTCTGTCCGCTCAGGCGTCGCAGTAGGCGGCGCCGAAGGCGAGTTGCTGCCGGTGCGCCGACAGGTCCCGCTGTTGCTGGAGTTGGTCGAAGAACCAGGGGCCGTCGCGGGTATCGCCGAACAGCACGGCGCCGGCGAGGCGGTTGTCCCTGAGCATGAGGTGGCAGTACTGCTCGGTGTCGTGGTCCTGCCAGATGACGGATTCGGTGTCCGGGCCGGGCTGGGCCTGGCCGCATGAGAAAATGGGGATGCCGCTGATTTTCAGGCGCGTGGCTACGGCGCCGGGCTCGAAGCGTTCGGCGTCGCTGCCGCAGAGTACGCCGGCCAGGACATCCGCCTGCTGGTAGCCGGGTTCCACCAGGCCGAAGGTGTGCTCGCCCAGTTGGCAGCATTCGCCCAGGGCGTAGACGTTATCGGTGCCGGTACGCAGGTAGTGATCCACCACGATGCCGCGCTCGCAGTCGATGCCGGCGTCCCGGGCGATTTCGGCGTTGGGACGAATGCCGGCGGCCAGCACCACCAGGTCGGTGCTGATCAGGGTCTCGTCCGCCAGTTGCACGGCGCGCACCCGGCGCTCGCCGATCAGCGCGCGGGGATTCTGTCCGGTGACGCTGTGGATACCGCGGCGTTCCAGGGCGTCCTGCAGCAGCTGGCCGGCGGTGGGATCGAGCTGGCGGTTGAGCAGGTACGGGCTGCGATGCAGGACGGTCACCGCCATGCCCTGCTGGCTCAGGCCGTCGGCGGCTTCCAGTCCCAGGAAACCACCGCCGATGACTACGGCGCGACGATGCCGGCGACTGGCGGCCAGCAGTTTTTCGGTATCGCGGATGTCGCGGAAGGTGACCACGCCGTCTAGCTCCTCGCCCGGCAGTTTCAGGGAGGCCGGACGCGCGCCGGTGGCCAGCACCAGATCGTCGTAGGCGAAGGTGTCGCCGTCGCGGCTGGTGACGGTCTGGCGGTCGGTGTCGATGGCGCTGACCGGGGTGTCCGCGTGCAGGTGGATGCTGTGGCGGGCGAACCAGTCCAGCGGCTGCAGGGTAATGCCGTCCAGATTGGCGTCGCCGGCCAGGACCGAGGACAGCAGCACCCGGTTGTAGGCCGGCACCGCTTCGGCGCTGAGCACGTCGATCTGCGTGTACGGATGCGCGTCGCGGGCCATCAGTCGCTCCAGCAGCCGCTGGGCGACCATGCCGTGTCCGATGATGACGAGTCTGCGATCGGTCATGCGTTCCTGTCCCCGGGCCGGCCAGCGGCCCAACAAAAAAAGCCGGAGCATCGTCCCCTTGCGAGGCGCGATGGTCCGGCGTCAGTGCCAACAACGATGTTTGATGGTCCGATCAATCCCTGATCGGGCAAGTCGTCCTGTTTTCTATAAAGCGATAAGCGTGCCAGGCTGGTATTTCTAACAAAAACAAATAATTAGAGGTTATCGGAAAATATCCGCTCCGATGGTTTTGCCCAGCGCTGGTTCGTGAGGGGTCAAAACTGCACTAAAAGCGATCAGTTCGGCTCGGTGACGACGGCGGCTTTTTCCGGTGCGCGGGCGGTTTCCCCACCCTTCGTCTCCGCCGTCTTCTCTTCGGCGGGCTCTACAGCGTCTGCAGTCGGTGTTTCCGTCGCCCCACCCTTGCCCGGGAAGCGCTGCTTCTCGTAGAGGAAGCGCAGCACCGCCTGGCGGTAGTGCACGTACTCCGGGTCGTCCGCCAGGGTGACCCGGTTGCGCGGGCGCGGCAGGTCGATGGCCAGCTCTTCGCCGATGGTGGCCGCCGGGCCGTTGGTCATCATGACGATGCGGTCCGAAAGCAGTACCGCTTCGTCCACGTCGTGGGTGATCATGATCACCGTGCTGTTGAGGTCCTGCTGGATCTCCATCAGCGCGTCCTGCAGGTGCGCCCGGGTGAGGGCGTCGAGGGCGCCGAAGGGTTCGTCCATCAGCAGCACGCTGGGGCGCATGGACAGCGCCCGGGCGATGCCCACCCGCTGGGCCATGCCCCCGGAGATCTCGCCGGGGCGTTTGTCCGCCGCGTGGGCCATATTGACCAGTTGCAGGTTGTGGACGATCCAGTCGTGGCGTTCGGCCTTGTTCATGGTCTTGCGGAACACCTGACGCACCGCCAGTTCCACGTTCTCGTACACCGTCAGCCAGGGCATCAGGGCGTGGTGCTGGAACACCACCGCGCGCTCGGGGCCCGGCGTGTTGACCTCGTGGCCGTCCAGCACGCAGCCGCCCTGGCTGGCCTGCAGCAGGCCGGCGACGATGTTGAGTACCGTCGACTTGCCGCAGCCGGAGTGGCCGATCAGCGAGACGAACTCGCCCTTGCGGATTTTCAGGTTGACGGTGTCCAGCGCCTGGAACGGCCCCTGCGGGGTATCGAAGCTCATGCTGACGCCGGTGAGTTCAAGATGTGCCTTGCTCATGATCTGTCTCCTCGCGCCTGTGCGCGTTTTTCGTACCGGGCGACGGTTCTGTTCATCCCCGGCGGCTTACTCGTCCCAGGCCACTTTGCGCTGGATCAACAGCATGATCCGGTCCAGGCCGTAGCCGATCACGCCGATGGCCAGGACCGCCACCATGATGCGGCTCAATGAATCGCTGCTGCCGTTCTGGAACTCGTCCCAGACGAACTTGCCGAGGCCCGGGTTCTGGGCCAGCATCTCGGCGGCGATCAGCACCATCCAGGCGATGCCCAGGGACACCCGCAGGCCGGTGAAGATCATCGGCACCGCCGCCGGCAGCACCACCTTGCGGGCGTGGGTCCAGAACGGCAGGCGCAGCACCCGCGACACGTTGACCAGGTCCGGGTTGACCTGCGCCACGCCGGTGGCGGTGTTGATCAGCGTGGGCCAGAGGCTGCACAGGGTGACGGTGATCATGGAGGTAATGAACGCCTTCTCGAACATCGGGTCGTCGCTGACGTAGGTGGCCGAGACCACCATGGTCACCAGCGGCAGCCAGGCCAGGGGAGAGACCGGCTTGAAGATCTGAATGATCGGGTTGGCCGCCGCCGCGAAGTAGCGGTTCAGCCCGATCAGTACCCCCAGTGGCACGGCGATCAGCGTGGCCAGGGCGAAGCCGGCCAGCACCGTCACCAGGCTGGTGCCGATCTGGTCGAAGAAAGTGGGCGCGCCGGGATAGGGGCGGATTTTGGTTTCCGCGTCCGGATTGTCGGCCAGGATGCGGGCGTTGCGCTTCTCCTGCATCTCGATGAATTTGTCCGCCCGGTCCTGCTCGTTCTGGTGTTCCTGCCAGAGCTGTCCCGCCTGTTCCCAGACGTTGGCCGGGGTCGGGAAGTTACCCAGCGAGGTGTTGATCTGCGGGGCGACCAGCTGCCAGGCGATCAGGAACAGGGCAATGCCCAGCACCGGCAGGGTCACGGATTGCAGCAGGGCGCGGCCGGTCACGTCCGGGTAGCGGCGGCGGATCAGCTGCAGCAGTGGGTTGGAGGTGGTGAGCGTGCTCATAGCGGTTCTCCAGGGACCCGGTTACAGGGTCTCGTTACCTTTCAGGCCGATCTCGAAGCTGTCGATGTAGGCGTTGGGCTTTTTCGGGTCGAAGACCACGCCGTCGATCAGCTCGCCCTGGTCGGGGCGGGTGAAGTTCTCCGCGTCCATGTCGGGGAAAGCGCTTGCAGGAAGAGTGCCGTCGGCGATCAGCGACTGGGCGGCTTTCTCGTAGATATCCGCGCGGTAGACCTTTTTGGCGATGTCCATGTACCAGTCATCCGGCTTGGGCTCGGCGATCTGGCCCCAGCGGCGCATCTGCGACAGGTACCAGATGGCGTCGGACGGATACGGGTAGGTGGCGTAGTAGCGGAAGAAGACGTTGAAGTCGGGCACGTCCCGCACGTCGCCTTTTTCATACTCGAAGGTGCCGGTCATGGAATTGGCGATCACTTCCTCGTCGGCGCCCACGTAGTTGGGCCGGGCCAGCATCTTCACCGCTTCCTCGCGGTTGGCGTTGTTGTTCTCGTCCAGCCAGTAGGCGGCGCGGATCAGGGCGCGCAACAGGTGCAGGTGGGTGTTGGGGTTCTTTTCGGCCCACTGTTCGGTGACGCCGAACACCTTTTCCGGGTTGTTGGGCCAGATTTCGTAGTCCGTGATCACCGGCACGCCGATGCCCTTGAACACGGCCTGCTGGTTCCAGGGTTCGCCCACGCAGTAGCCCTGGATGGTGCCCGCTTCCAGGGTGGAGGGCATCTGCGGCGGCGGGGTGACAGACAACTGCACGTCCGCCTGCAGGGTGCCGCTGGTGTCGCCTTTATGGGGCGCGTAGTAGCCCGGATTCAGGCCGCCGGCGGCCAGCCAGTAGCGCAGCTCGTAGTTGTGGGTGGAGACCGGGAACACCATGCCCATCTTGAACGGCTCACCGGTCTCATGCTGCGCTTCGACTACCGGTTTCAGGGCGCTGGCGCTGATCGGGTGCTGCGGCTGGCCGTTGCCGTTGTCCGGGATGTTGGCTTTCATCTTCTCCCAGACATCGTTGGAAACGGTGATGCCGTTGCCGTTCAGGTCCATGCTGAAGGCGGTGACGATGTTGGCCTGGGTGCCGTAGCCGATGGTCGCGCCCAGTGGCTGGCCGGCCAGCATGTGGGCACCGTCCAGCTCACCGGTGATGACCCGGTCCAGCAGGACTTTCCAGTTGGCCTGGGCCTCCAGCTCCACGAACAGGCCCTCGTCCATGAAGTAGCCGTTCTCCCACGCTACCGCCAGCGGCGCCATGTCGGTCAGCTTGATGAAGCCCAGCTTCAGGTCGGGTTTTTCCGGGGGGGGCAGCTCTTGGCCGTGGGCGGCCAGGCTGGAGCCCAGTCCCAGTGCCGCGGCAAAGGTTGCAGTCAGGATACGGCTCGCCATGCGTCTCTCCTATGTCGTCTTTTCTTTTGGGCAAAAAAAAGCGCCCGCCCCCGGTTGTCGGGGACAGGCGCCAATGCCTGCAGATCGTCTGTCATCTGTAGCAAAACTGTGAGGTACTGAGCCGAAATCAGTACGCGTAATCGTCACCAGAGATAAAGCATAGCCCGTGCCATTATTTTAAATGCTTATCTATCAGGTAGTTGGCTGCTTGTTGCGGATTGGGGTGAGCGGCGCGGCGGGCGTTTCTAGGTCAACTGCTCAGAAATTGCACCATGGCCGGGCGGATCAGGTGCGGGCACCGGGACGTTTCAGGGCCTCCAGGGCGAGACGCCAGCGCGGGCTGCGGTTGGAAGCCAGGCCGTCGGCCCAGCGCGTGGTTTCGGGCAGGCGGTAGCGGGTCAGGCAGGCCATCACCATGTCGATGGACGTTTCCAGGGAAATGCGGTGGCCGGGGGAGACGAACAGGGGCTTCACGCCCTGGCGGGTGCGCAGGACCGCGCCGATGGTGTCACCTTTGTCCACCAGCGGTACCCAGGCGCCGCGTGTGTCGGGTACCGGGTCGTGCGTGCCCAGCAGGCGGCTCTTGCCCACGCCAATGGCGGGGCGGTCCAGCAGCAGGCCCAGGTGACTGGCGATGCCCAGGCGTCGCGGATGGGCGATGCCCTGGCCATCGCACAGCAGCAGGTCCGGCCACTGCGACAGTTGTTCGAGCGCCTTGAGGATCACCGGACACTCACGGAACGACAGCAGCCCCGGAACATAGGGAAAGCGGGTGGGCAGGCGCGCCAGGGCGTAGTCGAGCGGCGCCAGGGTGCGTCGGTCCAGCACCACCACGGCGGCCCGGGCGGTGCGGCCCTGGTCCTCGAAACCCACATCGATGCCAGCGACCGTGCTGATCGGGCCCAGGCGATCCTCGGTCACCACGTCCACCGCCAGTTTCTTCTGCAGGGCAATGGCCTGTTGCGGTGTGAGCCCGGCCCAGTCGGCATCCAGATCCGGCAGCATGTCTATTCCTTAATCAGCGTCCATCGTGGTGCGGGTACGGCCATGACGCCGAACCTCGTTGTGACGACCGGTGTTTACGCCTATTCCGGCGATAGGTTCGGGCTAGCGTTCCCTTAGCATTCCTTAATGGCGGAGCGCCACCAAATCCGACACAGTATCAAATTGATCGTGTTCGGTTTATGTCCTGTCGCCATTCATGAGGTGGAGGAGAACAGTCCCCGTGCGTGCAAATCCTGTCCGAGCTTTTCGGCTTCGAACCATCCAGCCGCTGCTGGCGACCCTGCTGGTGACCGCGGTACTGGCGTCCAGTGCCCACGCGGAAGGCGACTGCGACCGATTGGTACGCGCCGGCGACAGTCTGCAGGCGGCCTTCGACGGCCTGCCCGACGACGGCTCCCACCAGACCGTGTGCCTGACGGACGGCACCTTCCAGCTCACCGATATGGTGACCCTGACCCGGGATAACGTGACCCTGCGTGGTCGCGGCCTCAACGACTCGGTGCTGCAAATGGCCGAGGGGGTGTCCAGTCCGGTACTGGTGCTGGGAGACGCCTATCACCAGCAGCCGCAACAACCGATCCGCAACGTCACGGTGGAAGAACTGGGCATCGAAGGCGGTGGCCAGACGCCCAACGAATTCCGGCCGGACCTGCCCTATCTCAGCAACAGCGCGCTGGTGGTGCGCCAGGGCGAAGGCATCCTGCTGCGCAACCTGAACGTGCAGGACTGCCGCAGTGCCTGCCTGCTCACCGAGTACCACAGCCGTGACGTCACCATCGAGGGCAGCCACGTCAGCCGCGCCCAGTGGGATGGCATTTCCCTCAACCGCGCCGGGCCCACCCGGATTCACGGCAACACGATCGAGGACAACGTCGCCGCCGGTATCACCGTGGAGTATCTGGAAGGCAGCGAAATCAGCAACAACGTGATCGCCAACAACGGCTCCCACGGCCTGTATCTGGCGGATGCTGAGAACAACCGGTTTGCCGGCAACCTGATCCGCGACAACCACCTGG
Organism: Marinobacter bohaiensis; assembly: GCF_003258515.1. Classification (NCBI taxonomy): domain Bacteria; kingdom Pseudomonadati; phylum Pseudomonadota; class Gammaproteobacteria; order Pseudomonadales; family Marinobacteraceae; genus Marinobacter; species Marinobacter bohaiensis. The sequence goes on along the minus strand of NZ_QGEH01000002.1, from coordinate 234,093 downwards.
CCGGGGTGTTCCTGACCTGCTCGGTGCGCGACCGCAACCCGGTGCTGTGCTGGGAGGACAGCTTCAGTCGCGGCAACGAGTTCGTCGACAACCGCTTCGAGCACAACCACTTCGGCTACCAGGTGGCGGTGGATTCGGCGGCCAACTGCAAGGATTTCGATAACCCGCCCAACGTCTCACGGGGGGACGCCTTCGTCGACAGCCCCAACGAGGAGCCCGACTGGGGCACCTATGGCCGCTGCCTGGCCTACGACGGCAGCGAGACCCTGGAACACATCAGCCGGCGCGACACACGCGGATCGGCGGCGGGTCAGTGATGCACCGCCTTGGGCAGCACCTTGGCCTGGGTGACCCAATCCTCCACCTGCGACAATGAGGGCACCTGGCGCACCAGCTGGCGCTCGTCGTTTACATCCTGCATGCGGGCCAGCAGGTTGTCCGGCTTACGTTGGCCCAGCTCGGGCACGCTGTCCACGCCGGCGACTTCCAGCAGGTCGGCGTACTGGGTGCTGATCCCCTTGATGCGCGCCAGGTCCGCGCGATTGACCCACTTGAGGATGAGCTTCTCGCTGATGCCGGTGCGGGCCGCCGCGTCCTGGCGGCTTTTGCGGTCGCCGCACTGCTTTAGCAGGCCTTGCTGGGAGTCGATGCCCACGGCGGTCAGTTTCTCGGCGTAGTGGGCGCCGATGCCTTCGATGTCGGCCAGTTTGGTCATGGCAGGTCTCCTGATGCCATTGGCAGACGTTACGCTGCCGATTACGGGAAACAACCGGGTTTGCGAAGCCGTGCGGAGCCGGCCTACCACCGCAAGAATAAATTTAGCGGACCGGTGGCAAACGGCCAGTCCGCTGCCGGCATTAACCGGATGGTCACTGGTCGCGATCGGGCGGTGGTGCTAGTCTCCGACAGGCTATTCTCCAAGACCGCACCGCCAGGGAGTTGCGATGCCAGCCGTCAGTCAGCCGAGTCACGGCCGAAACCGGGCCCTGTGGGCCTGGGCCTTTTACGACTGGGCCAACAGTGCCTTCTTTACCATCATCCTCACCTTTGTCTTCGCCCGTTATTTCAGCCAGTCGGTGGTGCAGGACGACGTCGCCGGAACGGAAGCCTGGGGCCAGATCGTCGGTATCAGCGGGATAGCCATCGCCATCCTGGCGCCGATCCTGGGTGCCATTGCCGACCAGTCCGGACGCCTCAAGCCCTGGCTGATTACCTTCACCCTGGTGTGCGTGACGGCGACCGGGATGCTCTGGTTCATCACGCCGCAAACCGACCAGTTCTGGGAGGCGGCCTTCTGGGTGGGGCTGGGCATCCTGGGTGCGGAATTCGCCTTCATTTTCTATAACGCCATGTTGCCGGAGCTGGCCGAGCCCGATCACGTGGGGCGCTGGTCCGGCTGGGGTTGGGGCCTGGGCTACGCGGGCGGCGTGCTCAGTCTGGTGGTGGTGCTGTTTGCCTTTATCCAGTCGGAAGGTGCCTGGCTGGGCCTGGACACGGCCCAGGCGGAGCATGTGCGCGCCAGCTTCCTGCTGGTGGCGGTGTGGTATCTGGTGTTTTCCCTGCCGATTTTCTTCCTGACGCCGGACCGCCCGCCCACCGGCCTGCCCGCGCGTCAGGCGGTGCGGGCCGGGCTGGCGCAGATCGCCGATTCCATCGCCCACGTGCGTCGCTACCGTCATATCCTGCGCTTTCTGATCGCGCGCATGCTCTACACAGACGGCCTGGCCACGGTGTTCACGTTTGGCGGTGTGTACGCCGCCGGCACCTTCGGCATGGACCAGACCCAGGTGCTGATGTTCGCCATTGCCCTGAACGTCACCGCCGGCCTGGGGGCGGTGGGCTTCGCCTGGGTGGACGACACCATCGGCGGGCGCAACACCGTGTTGCTGTCGCTGGTGGGGCTGGGGGCCAGTGCCCTGGCGATCCTGCTGGTGGAGAGCGTCACCGGCTTCTGGGTCTGGGGCATGATCCTGGGCATCTTCGTCGGCCCGCTGCAGTCGGCCAGCCGCTCCCACCTGGCCCGCGCCGCGCCGGAGCACCTGCAGACCCAGATGTTCGGCCTGTTCGCCTTCTCCGGCAAGGCGACCGCCTTCGCCGGCCCGTTGCTGGTGGGGCTGGTGACCGGTCTGACCGGCAGCCAGCGCTGGGGTATGGCCACCATCCTGGTGTTCCTGCTGGTGGGTTTCCTGCTGATGCTGACGGTGCCCTCCACGAAGGGCCAGGCCGAGGCGGCGGTCGATCCGGCCTGAGCGCCGTCGCCGGGCGAGCCCCGATTACTGCCGGCGCGCCATCTTCAGGAAGCGCCCGTGGATGCGCCGCACGCTCAGGAACACCGCCAGCAGCACCAGCGGAATCGCCGCGCCCAGCACCAGTGACTTGTCGAAGTGCAGGCCGTAGTCGTGGGCGGAGTCCAGGGCCAGCTTGAGCAGGCCCACCAGGTAATAGCTGATCGCCACCACCGACAGGCCTTCCACCGTGTGCTGCATCATCAGCTGGATTTTCGAGCGCCGGTCCATGGAACTGAGCAGCTCCTGGTTCTGGCTCTGGATCGCCAGCTCCACCCGGGTGCGCATCATGTCCGAGGCCCGGTCCACCCGTCTGGACAGGTCCTCCAGCCGCTCGCTGACCGATTCGCAGGTTTCCACCGCCGGCGTCAGGCGCCGGGTCATGAACTCGGTGAAGGTCAGGTGGCCACTCAGCTCGTCCTCCCGCAGGGCCTGTAGTCGGGCCAGCACCAGCTGGTGATAGGCGCGGGTGGCCGAGAAGCGGAAGGTGGACTGGGCACGGAAGGATTCGATGCGCGCCGCCATGGTGGTCAGCCGCGCCAGGATGGCCGGTTCGTCGATGGCGTGGTTGTCCGCCAGGGAACGGGTGATGTCCACCAGTTCCTCGTCCATGTGCGCCAGCCGCGGCGCAATGTCCCGCGCCAGCGGCAACGCCAGCTGCGCCATCAGCCGGTAGATCTCGATCTCCATGACCCGCTGGGTCAGGCGGCCCAGCTGACTGTCCGACAGGCTGCGGTTGAGGATCATGAAGCGGCCGAAGCCATCGCTGTGCAGGCGGAAGCTGCCCCAGATCCGCGCCGCGCCTTCCTGCGGGCTGCTGCCCACCAGGCGCAGGTCCTCGAACCAGGGCCGCACGAACGGCAGGTCCTGGTCCGGGCCATGATCCACCGCCTGCACGTCCACATGGAAGGCCGCCACCACCTGCCCGGCCAGCTGCTCCAGCCAGCCTTCCGGCAACGGGCTGATGCCGGTGGCCTCGAACGGGTCGCTGGCGTCGTTCGCCAGGTTGACGAAGGTGTAGGTGGTGAACTCCATATGCACCTCGCGACGAATGCGCAGGGTGCCGAAGTCTTTCTCGTAACAGCTCACTTCCTTCACCGGCGCCTCGAAGCCCATCAGGTGATGCAGGTGCTGGAGGTGGCGGAACTGGTCCCGGCGCTGGTTGGGGGTGGTCAGCACCGCAATCTGGGTGACCCGTGCCGGACAGGGCAGCACCTGGAACGGGCGCGAGTGCAGTTCGTTATAGAGATCCCCGCGCAGCGGGTGCAGGTCGAGTGTGGCCAGTGAGGGGTTCACGCCGGTGTCCTTGGGTCGGATGAAACAGGGTGCTGTCGGAACGATACGGTAACCGCTGGCGCCGGCCAAGGGGACCATCGACGTACGACCAGGGTGGCGTCTGGTCCCCGGTTTCGGCGGGCTCGGGCGGGCTGTGACTGGCGTCACATTTTTATTTTAATTCAATGGGTTAGTGCGTCGATGAATTTTACATACCGCGTTCACTTTCGCGCTGGTGGGGCGGTGGCTGGGTGCGAAATGGTTGAAACAGGCGGTTAATCCGGGGACTGGAGCGCATCTTGCTCACAGGCGAAAGCCTGCCAACAACGGAGGTGAATAACAAACTGTCGTAACCCCCGACAACAAGGAGCTTTTATGAAACAGGGAATTGCGATCCTTGCAGGATGCCTGATGGCGGCCAGCAGCCAGGCCGCGCTTTTCAATTTCACCGGCGATATCGAGTACCACAACGACGTGGTGCAGATTGGTTTCTCCCTGGAGGAGGACGCCACCGACGTACGGGTCTGGACCGACTCGTTCCTGTCCGGCGCCAACTTCGACCCCATCACCGCCCTGTGGACCGGCGATGGCATGTTGATCGACGAGAACGATGACAACGACGGCGTGAACCCGGGCACCCAGTCCCGTTTCGACTCCGGGTTTACCCTGAGCAGTCTGGCCGCCGGCGACTATATCTTCACCGTGGCCACCTACGACAACTTCGTCGTCGGGGACACCCTGGACGAGGGTTTTGCCTTCGACGGTCAGGTGCCGGTCACCCTGGCGGACTGGGACCAGCCCGCCAACGGTACCGGCAAGGGCTCCTACTGGAGCGTCTGGCTGGACGGCGTGGATGACGCCTCCAACCCGGATGACCCCACCGCGTCAGTGCCCGAGCCGGCTTCCGTGGCCCTGCTGGGGCTGGGGCTGCTGGGCCTGGGCGTGCGCCGCCTCCGTCGCGGCTGATGACGTCGGCGCTGGCACCGTCGGGGTGTCAGCGCCAACTGGCCAGACAGCCGTCTTTCATCCGGTAGCGTCCGGTTTCCTCGCCGCGGTGGGTGTAGATCCACCAATGGCCGTCGCGACGGTCCGGGTCGCCGAGGATATAGCGCACCTGCTCGGCGCTCATGCCGGTCGAAACCTGGCGGCGCGCGCGCAGGGTGCGTAAACGGGTGGACTGGATATAACCCTGGTCGCAGCCGTCATCGCGGCCTGACCGCTGGCTGGCGGGTTCCGGCTGCCAGGTTTCCACGTCGGTGCCGGTATCGAGCCGGCCGCCGGTGGTGACCGGGTGCACCTCAATGGTTTGCGCGTTGTCGGCACAGGCGGCGTCGGAGAAGACCACCTGGCCGGCGTCGTTCTGGCAGCGGTAGATCTCCGCCGCCACTGGTGAACAGACGCCCGTGCCCAGCACGAGCGCGATCAGTGTGCGTCGCATCCTGCGTTCTCCTGCCCAGTCCGTGGGCGTTACAGCGAGTGGGAAGGCACAGGCTAGCAAAAAGCGACAGATCTTGCCGGGGCGGCGTGCTCCGGGCAAACTGGCCGTTTACCGTTCGTTCCATTTCCGCAGGATTGCCCCATGAGCGCCAACCTCTGGCTTGCCTTCTTCATCGCCTCCGTCCTGATCAGCGTGTCCCCCGGCGCCGGTGCCGTGAACACCATGAGCAATGGCGTGCGCTTCGGCGTGCGTCAGTCGCTGCCGGCTATCCTGGGGCTGCAACTGGGCTATGGCATCCAGATCCTGCTGGTGGGCGTGGGGCTGGGCGCCGTGCTGGCGTCCTCCACCTGGGCGTTCCTGGTCCTGAAATGGGTAGGCGTGGCCTACCTGGTGTGGCTGGGCATTCAGAAGTGGCGGGAGCCGGCGATTCCGGTCACCGCTGGTGACGACAACGTGCCGCCGGCCGGGCAGCGTTTCTGGCAGGCGACGCTGGTCAATATCACCAACCCCAAGGCCACGGTGTTCCTGATCGCCCTGTTCCCCCAGTTTGTCGTGCCGGGCGAGGCCCACGCGCTGCAGTTCCTGATCATGGGCGCGACCCTGATCGTCGTGGATATCCTGGTGATGGTGGGCTACGCCACCCTGGCCAGCCACCTGCTGCGCTTCATGCGCCGGCCGTCCCAGCAGAAGGTGATGAACCGTGTCTTCGGCGGCCTGTTCGTCGCGGCCGCCGCAGTCCTGGCCAGCTTCCGTCGCGGCGCCGCCTAACTCAGACGCTGCGCGGCAGGGTCACGTCGAACACCACGCCTGCCGGGTTTTCGACGTTGCGCGCCCGCACCCGGCCCCGGTGGTGTTCGGTGATCAGCCGCACGATCTGCAGACCCTGACCCAGGTGGCCGTCCTGGGGGCCCTCGCGCAGGGACACGAAGGGGCTGAAGATCTCGCTGGTCAGGTGCTCCGGCAGCGGCGGGCCGGCGTTGAACACCTCCAGGTGCCAGTCCGGGCCGTGCTCCTCCAGCCGCACTTCGATGAGTTCCCCGTCCGGCGTGAAATCCCGGGCGTTGTCCACCAGCTTGTCCAGCAACTGTACGATCAGCTCCGGTGACCCGGTCACGCGGCAACCGGACTGCGGCCCCTCGTAGCGGATGACGTGGTCCGGATCCAGGCTCTGGTAGGCCGCCGTGGCCTGGTGGCAGACATCCGCCAGGTCGAACACTTCCGGCTCCACCTGCTCGAAACTCTTCTCCAGCCGCGCGGCTTCGCTCATGCCCTGCAGGATCTGGCTGAGCCGGTCGGTGGCCTGGCCGGCGCGGGCGATGTACGGGGAGTCGGCGGCGGCCGGCACGTCGTGGCGCAGGTTCTCCAGCGACGAGCGCACCACTGCCACCGGCGTCTTCAATTCGTGGGACAGGCGCCTTGCGAAGCTTTCCAGGTAGTCGGTGTAGCCGTGCAGGTTGTCCACCAGCACACCGAACTGGCGCGACAGCTCGCCCAGTTCATCGCCGGCGTGGTTGTCCGGCATGCGCCGCAGCAGACGGCCATCGGCGTCCACCGTGGCGGCCACCGCCCGCTGCAGCCGGGTGATGCGCCAGGACAGCCAGCTGGCGTAGCCCAGCAGGATCAGCACCAGCAGTCCGACGAACAGCACGCTGCGCACAATCACCCGGCCCAGGGCGTCGCCCGACAGCGCCAGGATGTCTTTCAGGGACTGCTCCAGCACCAGCGTCACCGGTCGACCCCGCGCCGTTTCCAGTGTCAGCGTCTGCACCAGCGCCGACTCGCTGTCGCCGTGGCGCACCAGACCGCTGTCCGGCCACTGCGCGGCCCGGTAGCGGGGCGCGGCTTCCGGCAGCTGTACCGGGTCCGGCTGGAAGTGGCGCAGCAGGGCGCGCAGGCCGTTGAGGGCGATCTGTTCGACGATCTGCCAGGGGCCGAGGGCGTCGAAATCGGTCTCGTCTTCCGGCAGCGGCGCGGCGGTGTCCGCCATGACCCAGCCGTGGTCGTCGAGCAGCAGGGCGCGCTGGCCGGTGGCCAGCAGCGGCTGGATGGCCTGTTGCAGCGGCGTGTCCGGATACAGCAGGCGCGGCAGTCGCTGATGGGCGTCGTGGCCCATGTCGCCGAGGACCCGGTAGCCGTCGGCCATGTCCGGGTGCGGGTGCCAGATTTCGAAGCCAACCGCGGTTCCCAGGTCGGGACGGGGCATCTGCAACTCCACCTGGTAGCCCTGGGACGTCGCCTGCCAGACCCCGTTGACGCGTGCCCCGCGCGGCTCGCCGGGTCCGGCGGCGGCCACCACCGGGCCGGGCGCGGGGGTGCGGATCTCCCGGGTCAGCGCCTGGCCGTCGAGAGTCAGGAACAGGCGGATGTGGGCGTGGGGCCGGTCCGGCCGGCCCGGGTCGAAGTAGCGCCCGGGTGCCTGGCGCACGCGGACCAGCAGGTACAGGGACTGGGCGTTGGTGCCGGCGCGCCATTGCACCGGATCGGACGGGCTGACGGGATGATCGTAGGCGGAATCCGTGTCCTCGTCCCAGCTCGGCCAGTCGTCGCCGTAGCCGTCCAGGTAAAGCGGGCGGTCCAGCGCCTGGGCGTACAGCACGCGCTGGCCGGGGCCGGGCAGCGCCCTAAGCGCCGGTTGGGCGGGCAGCAAACGACCCAGGCGCTGGGCCTGGCGCGCCAACTGCTCGTGGGCCTGGTCGCGCAGCGCCTCGTCCAGTTCCAGCACAAACTGCAGGCCCGCCCAGGGAATCAGCAGGATCAGCAGACAGGCGAGCAGCAGCTGGCGCTTGAGGGTCAGGCGCGGCATCCGCGGGCTCCCGTCAACGGATCAGCTTTCATGGGCGTTCCAGCGGTAGCCGAAGCCATAGGCGGTCTGGATGGCGTCGAACTCGCGGTCCACCTGCTGGAACTTGCGGCGGATGCGCTTGATGTGGGAGGTGACGGTGTTGTCGTCCAACACCGTGTTGGCGGCTTCCATCAACTGGGTGCGGTTGCGCACGTGGCCGGGGTGCTGGACCAGCGAGTGCAGCATCCAGAATTCGGTGACGGTCAGCTCCACGGCGCCGTCGTTCCAGGCGGCGGTCATGCGGTCCACGTTCAGGCTCAGGCGTCCCCGTTGCAGGATCTCGTCGCTGTGACGGCTGGTCTGGGCCCAGGCATCGGCGCGGCGCAGCAGGGCGGCGATGCGCGCGAACAGGTGGTCCAGGCTCATGTCCTTGGTGACGTAGTCGTCGGCGCCAAGGCGCAGGCCGGCCACCGAGTCGGCGTCGCTGTCACGCGCCGTGAGGAAAATGATCGGCAGCACCGGCGAGCGCTGGCGCAGGGCCTGACACAGGTCGAATCCGCCCTCGATTTCCTCGCCCAGGCCGACGTCGATGATGGCCAGGTCCGGCAGCGGTCCCTGCAGGCCTTCCAGGGCACTGGGGCGATCCGCGAACACGGACACCCGATAGCCGCGACGCTCCAGGGCGTCCCGGTAATTCTCGCGGATGGCGGGCTCGTCCTCGACGAGTACGATGTGGCGCTTCATGGCTTGGCTCTTGGTTCCGTAATTTTGGCAGTCGCTGTCCTGGCAGCGGCCGTATCCGGCCGGCGTCGCGTCTGGGGCTATTTAAACATGCCCCGCCGGCCCCGCAAGGTTTTGCGGCGCCATTGCCACAATTGATCACGATTGGGTCCCATTCTGCACGGATTCATCCACCGGATTGCCTTTCCCCGGCGCTTCAATGGCGCAAAACCATCGAGGAGGGAATCCGCTGTGCCAACCCTGTCCCCAACCCGGACCCGCATCACGGCCAGCCGTCGTGCCGGTCGACGTACCATCCGCTGCCTGGAAGGCATCAGCCTGTGGCTGGCGGTGGCGCTTTTCTTCGTGCTCCAGTCCGCCGCCGCCCGCGCCAGCGAAGCGCCCGGTACCGGCGAACTGCGTTTGATGACACCCAGTGGCCAGATCGAAACCGCCCTGAACCTGAACACCGACTACCGGGTGCGGGTCAGCGGCCTGTTGGCCGACACCCGCCTCAAGCAGTCGTTCCGCAACACCAGCGACGACTGGCGTGAGGGCACCTATGTGTTCCCGCTGCCGGAGCAGGCGACCGTGTACGCCATGCAGTTGCACATCGGCGAGCGCGTGATCGTGGGCGAGATCCAGACCCGCGAGGCCGCCCGCAAGACGTACGAGAAGGCCCGCCGCGAAGGCAAGCAGGCGGCCCAGGTGGAGCAGCAGCGTCCCAACCTGTTCACCACCCGGGTGGCCAACATCCCGCCCGGCGAGACGGTGACGGTGGAACTGCGCTACCAGCAGGCCGTCGCCTACCGGGACGGCGAATTCGAGCTGCGCCTGCCCACCACCCTGACGCCCCGTTACATGCCCGGCGAGCCCACCGAAGCGGACGCGGAGGATCTGGACTGGCGCCGTGGCTGGGCGGTACCCACCCGCCAGGTGCCGGACGCCGGCGCCATCAGCCCCTACACCGTGAATCCCGGCGACGTGCCGGCGGGCAGCCATCATGCCCGGGTCACGCTGACCCTGAACGCGGGCCTGCCCATCGACCAGGTGCTCAGCCCGACCCACGCCCTGGACACGGTGCGCCGGGGCGAGCAGGTGGAGGTCAGTCCCCAGGGCGGCCGCGTGCTGATGGATCGCGACCTGGTCGTTCGCTGGCAGCCCACGCGGGGAGAGGCGCCGACGGCGGCGGTGTTCCGCGAGCAGTATGAAGGGGAAGACTATGTGCTGGCACTGATGGTGCCGGGCCTCGGTGGCGGCCCGTCGCTGTCCCGGGAGCTGGTGTTCGTGGTGGACACCTCCGGCTCCATGGCGGGGGAATCGATCCGCCAGGCGCGCAGCGCGCTGCTGGCGGGGCTGGACACGCTCAAGTCCGGCGATCGTTTCAATATCATCCAGTTCAACAGCCAGACCTCGGCGCTGTTCGGCGACGCCCGGCCGGTAACGCCGTCGAACCTGCGCGCCGCCCGCCAGTACACCGCCAACCTGGCCGCGAACGGCGGTACCGAAATGGCGCCGGCGCTGGACCGGGCCCTGCGCATCGGCGGAGCTGACGTCCCGGACGAACGGCCGAAAGTGCGTCAGGTGCTGTTCATGACCGACGGCGCGGTGGGCAACGAGTCGGCCCTGTTCGGCCAGATCCGCGACCAGCTGGGTGCCAGCCGCCTGTTCACCGTGGGCATCGGCACCGCGCCCAACATGCATTTCATGCGCGAAGCGGCCCGATTCGGTCGCGGCACCTACACGTCCATCGGCAACGCCGGCGAGGTGGCCAGCCAGCTCGATCGCCTGCTGCAGCGCATGGCAGCACCGGTGCTCGGCCATATCAAGGCCGACTGGCCGGGCCAGGCGCAGGCCTTGCCGGAGCGCCCGGGCGACCTGTTCCAGGGGGAGCCGCTGGTACTGGTGGCGCGCGACGCCGAAGCGGAGGGCGAGCTGACCCTGAGCGGCGAGCTGCCGGACGGAACCCCCTGGGAGCGTAGCCTGCCGCTGGCCTCCGCCGCGCCGGGGCAGGGTCTGCATCGCTATTGGGCGCGGCAGAAAATCGATCAGCTGATGGACGCCCGCATCCACGGCGCCCGTGAGGATGAGGTACGCGAGCAGGTCACGCCGCTGGCCCTGCAGCACGGTCTGGTCACCCGCTACACCAGTTTCGTCGCCGTGGACCAGACGCCGGCCCGCACGCAGGCGGACCGCCTGGCCGCCGAAGACGTCCCGACCCTGCTGCCGGCAGGCAGCACGCCGGGCATGCTGCGTTATCCACAGACCGCCACCGCGTCGAACCTGCTGATCCTGATCGGCTTGGCGGGGCTGTTGCCGGCCTTTGGCGTGCTGCTGGCGCGCCGGAGGGTGGGATCGTGATGCGCCTGCTGATGACCTTTACCCTGGCCTCGGCCGTGGTCCTGCTGATGGGGCTGTGGATCCCGCTCAAGGCCAAACTGGCACAGGAGCTGCTCAACCTGGCCTGGGCCCAGAGTCAGGCGGAGCAGCAGGTCACCCGGCCCTGGCCCTGGGCCGATACCTGGCCGGTGGGCCGCCTGCGCTTGCCGGGCGCCGGCGAGCCGCTGGTGATCCTGTCCGGTACCCACGGCGAGAGCCTGGCGTTCGGGCCCGGCCACGTGACCCGCTCGGCGCCGCCGGGAGATCGCGGTACGGTTATCCTGGCCGGGCACCGGGACACCCATTTCAGCGTGTTGCAGGAGATACGCACCGGCGACCCGGTAGAGGTGCAGGGCCTGGACGGGACCTGGCGCCGCTACGAAGTGGTGAGCGAACGGGTGGTGGACAGCCGCCACGCGCGCCTGGCCGTGGAGCCGGGGGCTGACGACCGCCTGATCCTGGTGACCTGCTACCCGTTCGATGCCCTCGATCCCCACGGGCCCATGCGTTACGTGATCGAAGCCCGGGGGCTGGATGAGGTCGGGAAAACCGCCGCGGCCGGGACGCTGGCAGCCTTTCCCGGCTAGAGGCGGAGGGCGGTCCAAACGCGGTGTATGACCGTACTTTAACCTTGTTTGACAATCGTCCGATTCGGGCTCAAATTTGATGGGTACATAAAAGGGAGAGTGTGTCATGTTCCTGCAGAAACGACAGGGAGAACGGGGGCCTCTGCCGCCCCGGTCGAGTCGGTTTTTTGCGGTGGGGCGACGTTGGTACTTCGCCACGCGTGAGAAGCGCTCCCTGGGGCCTTTCGAGTCCTTCGAGCAGGCCCAGGTGGCGGCGTATTCCTATATCCAGGACAAGGACGCCCAGCGCCGGGGTGCGGATGTGAATTATACCTACGGTCTGGTGCTGCACGACTACGAGACCTGCACCGCGGCCCATTGCCAGCGCTGCCGCGAGATGGCCCGTATGCTGGCCTAGTCTCGTTGCGGCCCTGTCCCGGGCCCGGCAGGAGTTCCCTTCGACAGGCCGGATCGTTATCCTATGCGGCTTTTGGCGCACGGCTGTGCGTTTTTTAATCTGTATGGGAGCGACTCCTGATGCGTTTTATGCGCGCGCTGCTGGCCTGGCTGTCCGTGCCGTTTCTCTGTTTCCTGGGCTTTTTCCTGTGCCTGGCCCGCCCCTTCAACCCCGATAACACGCGTATCCTGGGCGCCATGGTGGCGCGTACCGGGCGGCGTGTGCTGGGGCTGACCCGTCCCCTGGACGGCTACGAGAACATGCCCCAGAACCGGCCCACGGTGATCATCGCCAATCATCAGCACAACGACGATCTGTTCCTGATGGGCGACCTGCTGCCCAAACGCACCGTGGCGGTGGGCAAGGCGTCGCTGCGCTGGATTCCCTTTTTCGGCCAGGTGTTCTGGCTGGGCGGCAACATCCTGATCGACCGGACCCGGTCCTCCCGCGCGGTAGCGGTGATCCGCACCACCGCCGAGGCCATGACCCGCGAACGCAAGAGCATCTGGATCTTTCCCGAAGGCACCCGCAGTCACGGCAGCGACCTGCAATCCTTCAAGAAGGGCGCCTTCCACGCCGCGGTGGCCGCCGGTGCGCCCATTACCATGGTCTGCGCCGGGGCCTACCGTTCCCAGTCGAGCGGTGTGCTCGGCCGTCGCAAGCCGGTGCCACTGCGCATCCTGCCGCCGGTGGAGACGCGCCACCTGACCGCCGACGATGTCCCGGAGCTTATGAAGCGTTGCCACGCCCAGATGAGCGAAGCGATCCGCGAACTGGCGGCTGCCCCGGCCGACTCTCGTTAAGGGGCATCAGTGCCCCGTCCGGGGTACTCGATGACGCGAGCGTGGGTGAATCGGCGCGCGCCGAGTGCTTGACTTTACTGGAAAAATACTTCGGTATGAGAGATGGAACCGGTGCTTGCCGCGCCGGTCTGATCCGCTGGCTCAATGCCGCAATACGGATCCTTCTTTCCCGGATCTCGCAACCAAGGGGGTAATGCGATGAACCTGATTCTGTTTCTGATCATCGGTGGTGTGGCCGGCTGGCTGGCGGGCCTGATCATGAAAGGACGTGGATTCGGCGTGCTGGCCAACATCGGTGTCGGCATCGTCGGTTCGCTGATCGGTGGTTTCCTGTTCAGCCTGCTGGGGCTGTCGTCCCACGGCACCATCGGGTCGCTGGTGACGGCGACGGTGGGTGCGATCTTCCTGTTATGGATTGTCAGTCTGATCAAGAAAGCCTAGAGGAGCTGCTCCCAGCATGATTGTTCCCGTTACCGCCGTTTTCGCCGCATTCACCGCGATCCTGATGCTGTTCCTGGCCTGGCGTGTCACCACGTTCCGGCGTCGCTATCAGGTGGGACTGGGCGATAACGGCGAGAAAGCGTTCCAGGTGGCCATCCGCGCCCACGCCAACCTGGTGGAGTACGCACCGATTACCCTGATCCTGATGGGGCTCGGTGAGCTGAACGGGGTCTATGTGCACTACGTCTATGCGGTCGGCATGCTGTTCATTGTCGGCCGTCTCCTGCACGCCTGGGGCTTTATCCGCAGCCAGGGCGGTTACGCCATCAGCCGCATGATCGGCACGCTGTTGACCTGGCTGTCGATCCTGGTGATGGCGCTACTCACCTTCGCCAACGTGGTCCGCGTCACCCTCTGACAGGCGCTTGCGCGTCAGGGTGTAGTTCAACGGGGAGCGGATGGCCTCGCCGTCCCTTCCCAGCATTTCCAGGTTGCCGTCCGGCAGCCGGCGAAAGCTCCGTAACGGCCGTTCATTGGCCCCCTCCAGCTGCACACGGCCCAGGTCCATCGGGTCTTGCGGCGGCAGCAAGGCCCAGCGTCCCTCATGCACCACCGGTGCGGCGTCGCGCTCCTGATAGGTTTCCTCCAGACGGTAGGTGTCCGGTTGCCGGTACAGGGTCAGGCGGGTGTCGATGCCCGGACAGTCGGCGCAGGGCAGCACGCCCTGCCACACGCCATAGGCGTGGCGCGGGGCCGGATCCTGGGTGGCGGCGCAGCCGGCGAAAAGGGCGGTGGCGGTCAGGATGAGGGGGAGAAGCGCAGGGCGCATGGCCGTCTCCTTGGCAAAGGTTGCTGTGGAGGCCAAGAATCGCAATTTCCGGGAGGACGATCAATCCGGCGTGCCGGGCGACACACCGGATCGGGGCGCGGTGGGTTACTGGACGCGGGCCATCTGCTCGCTGTGGTACTCCAGCTCCAGGCGCCGGTTGGCGGCGCTGTCTTCCGGGTTGGTCAGCGGCTTGTGGCTGCCCCAGCCGACGATCTCAATGCGGTTGCCGTCAATACCGGCCTGCTTGAGGATCTTGGCGGCGCTGGTGGCGCGCAGCCGTGACAGGAAGGCGTTGTACTCGTCGGGGCCATGGCTGTCGGTGTGGCCGTTGATGCGCAGGGTCACTTCCGGATGCGCCTTGAGGTATTCGGCGTGCTCGCGCAGGACGGCCTGGTCGGCGTCGCTCAGGCGATGCTTGTCAAAGCCGAAATAGAACTTCATCTGGTGCGGTTTGCGCGGGCTGTCTTGCATCGGGGACACCTGTTTGCTGGCGGCTTGAACCTGGGCCGCACGGGCCATCAACTCGGGGTTATCCAGGACTAGAACTGTCATGTCGTTCTCCTCAGGTGTCGCCGCGACGTCGGTGTCCGGCTGGGGCTCACTATGACCGTCAGCCCGGGCGCTTGCACTTGGCGAATGGTCGATGTCGGATGCCTGTTCTTCGGGCTCAAGGGCCACCGTTGCGGGTGTCGCGTTGTCGGCGGTGACCCCGGCGGTTTCCGGTTCCGCCGTTCCACTGCTAGCGCAGCCGGTGATCAGGCCGGCCGCCAGCAAGCCGGCCAGGACCGGCCGGGACGCACCCGATTGAATGCGCCTTAGGTTACCGTTGTGTGACAGTGTGTGCTTCATCTTTTTTCTCCTGCTCCTGCTCAGTCGCGTTGGGACGGGGGCCTGGCACTGGCCGGCCACGCTCGCCTCGTCTGTCAGGGTCTATTTCAGCGCGGGAATCGGGCAGGGCGGTGGTGAAAAAACGCCGGAGATGGGATTAAATGTGATGAAAAATGGCAGCCGGCCCGATCAGGTCGGCCTGCGCAATGGAGAACGCCCCGCAATCATGGACGTCGAATGCTGATTCTTCCCCTCGAACGCTCGGTCGACTGGCGTCGGCCACCCTGGATGACGCTGGCCATCATGCTGGCCTGCCTGCTGGTTTTCCTGTTCTACCAGGGCAACGATGACCGTCTGGGGGCGCAGGCCACCCAGGCCTACCTGACGGCGGACCTGGATCGCCTGGAAGCCCCGGCCTACGAGACCTACCTGCAGCGCCAGATCAACCTGGACGGCAACAGCGGCCGGCAGGACCGCCTGGACCTCCTGCGTCAGGCCATGGCCAATGACAATCGGCCGTTACAGGCCGCGCTGGCCATGGGCGACCCGGATTTCTACGCCTACCTGCAGGACAACCGCGACGTGATCTGGAACAGCGAGCAGCGGGCCTACTGGCTGACGCATCGCCCGCCCATCGAGACCGAATACCTGGATCGCCTGTCGGGCCGCGCGGCGGGAGTGGTTCCGGCCGAGCTGTCGCTGGCGGATTTAATCACTTACCAGTTCCTGCACGGCGGCTGGGGCCACCTGATCGGCAATATGGTGGTGCTGTTCGTGCTCGGGATCACCGTCGAGAAGGCGCTCGGAGGCCTCAAGTTCCTGCTGACCTACCTCGCCTGCGGCGCCGTGTCCGGTGCCATCTGGGCCGGGTTCGAGTGGGGCCTGCACACGAGCCTGGTGGGCGCGTCCGGGTCCATCGCCGGCCTGATGGGCATGTACATGGCGCTGTTCGGGCGCCAGCGCATCCGCTTCTTCTACTCGCTGGGATTCTATTTCGGGTACTTCCGGGCGCCGGCGCTGGTGCTGCTGCCGGTGTGTATCGGCAAGGAAATCTACGACTACTTCTTCGCCGGCGCCACCGGCGTCGCCTACCTGGCGCACGCCGGCGGCCTGCTGGTGGGTGCGGGGCTGGTGTGGCTGCTGGGCCGCAGCTGGCTGCAGCCCAGGGAGACCTTCTTCGAGCCCGAGGATGAGGAGCAGGAAGCCCGCTTCCGCAGCGCCTACGCCCAGGCCATGACGTTGCTGGGCCGGTTCGAGTTCGAGCAGGCGCGATTGCAGTTCGAGGCCCTGTACACCCGCTATCCGGAGCGCCCGGTGCTGCTCGAACACCTCTATCACCTGGCCAAGCTGCGGCCGGATCAGGAAACGTATCGGGAGCGCGCGCGGGAACTGATGGCGTCGGCCCAGGCGCGGCATCAGCCGGAACAGATGCTGGAGATCTGGCAGGAGTACCAGAGCAAGGGGCAGCCGCACCATCCCCTGTCGGCGCGGGATCACAACCGGGCGCTGTTTGCGGGCCTGCGCAGCGGCGACACCAAGACCGCCGAGCGGGTGTTCGAGCGGCTGCGGGCCACCGGTGACCAGGACCTGACCCTGGAGGCGTGCCGCCTGCTGGCGGACGAGTTCGACAAGCGCAATATGGCGCCCAAGGCGCGCCATTACCGGCAGATGATGTCGGCGGCCGGCGGCGCCTGAACGACTAACGCGCCTTATTCACCCACATCGAACGAGGCGGCCGGTCCGCGCAGCGGCTGCTGGTTGCGTGCCTGTTCCAGGTAGGCGTCGATTTTCCCATGCAGGGGGTGCTGGGCGCAGCGCTGCTTGATGAAGTTGAGGAAGGCGGTGGCCTTTTCCCACAGGCCCAACTGGGCCAGGGACTGGGCCACGGTGAGATAACCGGTGGCGATGTGCTCGCTGTCGGGAAAACGCTTGTGGAAATCCTGCATCAGCTTCAGTACCTCGCGGTTTTCGCCCTGCGAGTGTAAGGCCCGGGCGCAATGCACGATCAGCTCGGGATCGTCCAGGCGGAACGCCGGATCGCGCCCGGTCAGGGTTTTCAGCAGGCCGGCGATCGCCGTGCCCTCGTGGCGGTCGCCCAGCCAGAGCAACAGGATGCGGTGATGCCGCATCAGTTCCTCGGCGTTGTTCGTCGCCGTGAGCAGGCGATACAGCTGCTCCACCCGCTGCGGGTGGGGTGGGTTGGACTTCACCGCCGATTTCAGAACCGCCAGGGCGCGATCGTACTGCCCGTCCTTCACATGCATGTCGATGTCCGCTTCCAGACGCCGGGAGCGGTCCTGGGCCGGGGCGGGAGTCTCGTCCTGGAAGTCGCTGGCGAAGCCCAGTTCCTCCTGATACTGGAACAGCAGATAGCCCATCATGTGGAAGAAAATGAGCATGAAGGTACTGCTGATAAAACCGGACAGCGGCTGGGCCAGCATTGGCGCGAAGTTGCTGAAGGCGAACTCCTGCACCGCGGAGCTGGCCAGCATCATCAGGATCAGGTGCAGGTAGAGCACGAAATAGGGCCAGCCGATGCGCGAGATCAGCGACACCAGATTGATCGGATTGACCGCCGGGCCCACCTCCCGTTCCATCGCCAGGATCATCACGCTGGCCGGCAGGACCAGCACGACGAAGGCCATGGCCGCCAGCGCCAGGATCGGCCCGCCGACCATGCCGGCGGAATAGACCAGTCCGCCCATCAGGATGAACACCAGCCACTGCAGGATGACGATACCGAACCCCGAGCCGGTAAAGGCGGTGGCCAGGGGCGGCGGCGTCATGTGGCCTTCAGTGGTGTGGTTGATCACCGCGTAGGTGTACTTGAACAGCGCCAGCAGCAACACCAGCGACACGATCAGCCCGATCAGGTTGGCCTGCAGCATCAGCGGCACGAAGGTACAGATGCCGATCACCAGCAATGGATCGCTGTGGAACGGGTAGCGGAAGAATTGGGGAATCCGGTTCCAGAACGGCTCCACTTCCGTGCCGGCGCCCAAGTAGCGCAGGGTCTGGCCGCAGTGCGGGCAGTGACCGTGACGCCGGTGGGTGTCGGCATCGGGCATGCAGGCCACGCAGTATTCAGTCTGGCAATGGGTGCACAGCCACTTGGCGGCGGTGTTGGGGTGGTAATGGCAGTAGTGTTTCACGGGACCCTGTGATTGAACGCCTTCCGGGCCGGCTATGATGGCAGACCCGGTTTCGGGCGGCCAGTGCCGGGTGAGCCCCGCCTGTTGGAGTTTCGTAAATACCCAATCCGGGTGGCAGACCGTTGTCGGGTAGAATAGGGGGCGGCGTTCCCGTTAACGGGCGCCGCGTGTGTTCCAGCCAGCTTCCTGGAGGTCGTTTGAATCCGGACAACCCAGCACTGAAACCGGTCGACGCGTCGGGCTACCGGCCGCCGCTGTACACCTGGCGCCAGATCGCGGCGTACGCCCTGGCGCATCGCTCGCGGCTGGTGCGCGCCAACTTCATCGCCCTGCTGGCCACCCTGGTGAGCGTGCCGCTGCCGCTGTTGCTGCCGGTGCTGGTGGACGAGGTACTGCTCGACAAACCGGGGCCGGTATTGCCGGTGATGGATGCGTTCCTGCCGGCGGGCTGGCACCAGCCGGTGGTCTACATCGGCGTGATGGTGCTGGTGGCATTGCTGATGCGCGCCCTGGCTTTGGCCTTCAACGTGGCCCAGTCGCGGGAGTTCTCGATCATCTCCAAGGACGTGGTGTTCCGCATCCGCGAACGGTTGCTGGGGCGGCTCGGACGCATCGCCATGGCCGAGTACGAGACCCTCGGCGCCGGCGCGGTGACCAGCCACTTCATTACTGACCTGGACACCATCGACCAGTTTCTGGGGACCACGATCAGCCGTTTCCTGGTGGCCAGCCTGACGGTCCTGGGCACCGCCGGCGTGCTGCTCTGGGTGCAGTGGGAGCTGGGCCTGCTGATCCTGCTGTTCAACCCGCTGGTGATTTTCTGCACCATGCTCATCGGCAAGCGGGTCAAGGAACTGAAGCGCCGGGAGAACCGCGCCTACGAATCGTTCCAGGGTGACCTGACCGAAACCCTCGATGCCATCCACCAACTGCGCGCCGCCAACCGCGAGAAGCATTACCTGGCCCACCTGGTGGATCGTGCCCGCGGCGTGCGCGACCACGCCGCCCAGTTCGCCTGGCGCAGCGACGCCGCCTCCCGCGCCAGCTTCAGCCTGTTCCAGTTCGGCGTCGACGCCTTCCGCGCCGCCGCCATGGTGGCGGTGCTGTTCACCGACCTGAGCATTGGCATGATGTTCGCCGTGTTCGGCTACCTCTGGTTCATGCTCACGCCGGTGCAGGAGATGCTCAACATGCAGTACGCCTTCTACGCCGCCAACGCCGCACTGGCGCGGATCAACCGGCTGCTGCAGTTGCAGGAGGAGCCGAAGTATCCCGCCCTGGAGGATCCGTTCCGGGACCGCCATACGGTCAGCCTGACCCTGCGCGACGTCCACTTCCAGTACGGCGAGGAAGCGGTACTGCAGGGCATCAACCTGCACGTGGCGCCGGGCGAGAAGGTGGCCATCGTCGGCGCCAGCGGCGGCGGCAAGTCCACCCTGGTGCAGGTCCTGCTGGGCATGTACACGCCGACTCGGGGCGAGATCCTGATCGACGACGTGCCGGTGCAGCGCATCGGCCTGGACTGCCTGCGCGAGCATGTGGCCACGGTGTTGCAGCATCCCGCCCTGTTCAACGCCACGGTGCGGGAGAACCTGACCCTGGGCCGCGAGCACAGCGATGCCGAACTCTGGGAGGCCCTGCGCATCGCCCAGCTCGACGGCACCGTCCAGGCCATGGAATCCGGCCTGGAGACGCTGGTCGGGCGCCAGGGTATCCGCCTGTCCGGCGGCCAGCGCCAGCGTCTGGCGATCGCGCGCATGGTGCTGTCCGACCCGTCGGTGGTCATCCTCGATGAGGCCACCTCGGCGCTGGACGCGGAGACCGAGTACCAGCTGCACCAGGCCCTCGAAGCCTTCCTGGAACAGCGCACCACCCTGATCATCGCCCACCGTCTGAGCGCCGTGAAGCAGGCGGACCGGGCCTACGTGTTCGAAGACGGCCACATCATCGAGGAAGGCCATCACGACGATCTGATCGCCCGCCAGGGGCTCTACGCGCAGCTCTACGGGGATCGCCAGCACTGAGCCGGCGCTGCGTCACTCGGTCGCGGGCGGCAGCACCACGTCGGCTTGCAGGCCGCCCCGGGGGCTGCGGTGGAAGATGACTGCGCCGTGATAGCGGTCGACCAGGTCGCGCAGGATCGCCAGCCCGAGTCCGTGCCCCGGCACCTGTTCGTCGAGGCGCAGACCGCGGGTGCCGAGGGTGGCCCGTTCGGTATCCGCCACGCCGGGACCGTCGTCGCTGACGCGCAGGGTCAGCGCGCCCTGGTCTGTGTGAATCGTCAGGTCGACCCGACGCCGAGCCCACTTGCCGGCGTTGTCCAGCAGGTTGCCAAGGATCTCGCTGAGGTCCTGTTCGTCGATGGGCCAGCGAAAATCCTCCGCCAGCTCGGAATGCAGCTCAAAATCAATGGACCGGTAAAGGCGGCCCATCATCCACAGCAGTTCCCGCGCCTGGGCGATCGGATGGGCCTGCTGCCCGGCCTGGGGACCGGCGAACTGGCTGCGGCGCATTTCCGCCTCCAGTTGGCGGTCGATCTGTGACAACCGCTCCGCCAATTGGGCCCGGTAGCGCGCGTCCAGCGGCCGCTCGGTGTCTTCCAGGGCCTGCTGGATGACCGCAATCGGCGTCTTGATGCTGTGGGACAGGTTGCCCAGCGCGTCCCGCGAGCGTTGCAGGCGGTTGTCGAGCGTGTCGAGCAGGTGGTTGATCTGATAGAGCAGGGGGTCGAATTCCGGCGGCGTCGCCAGGGTCAGCCGCTTGCGCCGCCCCTGCTGCAACTGCTCCAGGGATAGCCGCAGTTGGCGGATGGGCTTGAGCGCCAGGTGCACCGCCAGCAGCACCAGACCGATCAGCACGGCCAGCAGGCCCAGGGCGACAAACGCCGTCCAGATGTGCAGCTCGCGCTGGCTCTGGCTCAGCTGGGCCAGGTCTTCGGCCACCACGGTCACTACGGCGTCACCGCCGATCTCGAACACCTGGCGCAGCACGATGTAGCGACTGCCACCGTCGCCATCGGTGGCCGGAATCTCGATGTTGAGCAGCGCCGGTCGGGCGCTGTCGAGAGCCGGCCCCAAGACCGACTGGAGTTCCGCCGGCGCCATCCAGCGATGGGCCGGCGTCCGGATACCGTAGGCGTGACGGAACACGTCTTCGAAGTAGGGGCTGGCGTTGAGCGCGGGATTCACGTCGGGGTAGTGCTGGCGGATCTGTTTCTCGAGGAATCGCGCCTCCTGGTGCAGCCGTTCATGCACCACATCTCGGGTCATGCGGTCCAGCAGCACGCCATGGATG
This sequence comes from Marinobacter bohaiensis, assembly GCF_003258515.1. Classification (NCBI taxonomy): domain Bacteria; kingdom Pseudomonadati; phylum Pseudomonadota; class Gammaproteobacteria; order Pseudomonadales; family Marinobacteraceae; genus Marinobacter; species Marinobacter bohaiensis. The sequence goes on along the minus strand of NZ_QGEH01000002.1, from coordinate 212,844 downwards.
AACCAGGCCACGAGCATGAAAGCCGCCATCAATGGCAGCAGCCACAGCAGCAGAATGGTGTGCAGCGAGCGCCGGTCAGCCAGGGACATGGAAGCTGTAACCCTGGCCGCGCTGGGTGACGATGGCCTCGCGGCCGAGGATCCGGCGCAGGCGTCGCACGTAGGCTTCGATGGTGTTGTGGGCGGCTTCGTCGTCGAGGCTGTAGAGCTGCTCCAGCAGGTCATCCTTGGACAGCAGACGGCCGGGCCGGCTCATCAGGCAGCGCAGCAGCCGAAATTCGGTACCGGTCAGGGGGTGCCAGGCCCCGTCCGGGGTCTGCACGCGTTGCCGGTCCTCGTCGAGAATGTAGCCGCCCACTTTCAGGGTGGGATCGCCCCGCCCCTCCGAACGCCGCAGCAGGGCCTGCAGACGGGCAATCAACTCTTCCGTGTGAAACGGTTTGGCGAGGTAGTCGTCGGCGCCGGCCTTGAGGCCGTTGACCTTGTCCTGCCAGTCGCTACGGGCGGTCAGGATCAACACCGGCATGCCACCATCGTTCTGGCGCCAGTGACGCAGCGCCTGCAGGCCATCACCATCCGGTAGCCCCATATCCAGCACGGCGATGCGGTAATCCTCCTGAACTCCGAGGGCTCGCGCCTGGGCCACGGTGCTGACGCGGTCAACGGCAAACCCGGCGCGAGCCAGGTGCGATTGCAGGTTGTCCACCAGCATGTCGTCGTCTTCGACCAGCAGCAGCCGCATTCGAGTTCCTCCCCATTTAAACCGGCCAGTGTGGGCGCTTCGCCTGAATCAACGCTGAAACGTCTTTCCGGGCGGGCATTCAGCAGGAATTCAGGTTGCCCCGGCATAGTGGGGGCATGCTCAACGCTCCAGGGCACAGGTTCTGCTGGAGCTCCCCTATCGAGGATACACGAATGACCGTTTTCAGACGCCTCTTGGCCGGCCTGTCGACCCTCGTGCTGCCAGCGTATGGCCTGGCGGCGGAGTACAACCTGACCGTCGACCGGGTCACCATCGACACCGGCGATTTCGTCAAGGAGGGTATCGGCTATAACGGCGCTTCGCCGGGCCCGGTCCTGCGCTTCAAGGAGGGCGAGAACGTCACCATCAATGTGACCAACAACCTGGACGAGATGACCTCCGTGCACTGGCACGGTCTGATCCTGCCGTTCACCCAGGACGGCGTGCCGGGCGTCAGCTATCCGGGGATCCGCCCGGGAGAAACCTTCACCTACCAGTTCCCGATCGTCCAGAGCGGTACCTACTGGTTCCACAGCCATTCCGGTTTCCAGGAGCCGAACGGGGCTTACGGCGCCATCGTGATCGAGCCTCGCGATGCGGACCCCGTGGCCTTTGACCGGGAGTACGTGGTGCAGCTGACCGACAAGCATCCGCACGACGGCGATCGCATCATGCGCAACCTCAAGATGATGCCGGATTACTACAACCGCCAGCAGCTGACCGTGGGGGATTTCGTCTCTGAGGCCCGGGACAGGGGCTTCTGGGCAACGATGAAAGACCGGATGATGTGGGGCGACATGCGCATGATGAAGGCCGACGTCGAGGACGTGCAGGGCTTCACCGGCCTGATCAACGGTCACGGGCCAGCACAGAACTGGACCGGTCTGTTCAGGCCCGGCGAGCGGGTGCGGCTGCGCTTCATCAACTCGTCGGCGATGACCTATTTCGATGTCCGCATTCCCGGCCTGACCCTGACCGTGGTCGAGGCCGACGGCAACCGGGTTCGCCCGGTACCGGTGGACGAGTTCCGCATTGGTGTGGCGGAAACCTACGACGTGATTGTGGAACCGCGTGACGACCGCGCCTATACCATCTTTGCCGAGTCGATGGGCCGTTCCGGCTATGCCCGGGGGACCCTGGCAACGCGGGCCGGGCAAACCGCCCCGGTCCCCGACAGACGCCCGCCGTCCTACCTGACCATGGCGGATATGAGTGGCATGCCGGGAATGGATCATGGCGACATGGGCCACGGTGATATGAATCACGATGATATGGGCCATGGCGCTGCGGCTATGGATCACAGTGAGATGGCGCACGGCGAGATGAGTCACGGCAACATGGCCATGGATCATGCGGACCAGGCATCCGATGACGGGGCGATGGACCATGGCGCCATGGCGCATGGGGAGATGAACCACGGTGCCGCGAGCCACGAGGCCATGGGGCACGATCAGATGGCCCCGATGGCGACGGCTGACATGAGCGAACACGACGCTGTTCCGGCGGGGCACGCCGTGGGGCGGCATCGGGCCATGGCGGCCAGGACAGACGACGCGGCCATGTCTCACGCCGGCACGGCGCCGCAGGGCCGTGAGCATAACCCCTTCTATGCCAGGGGCAGCGGTCTGACGCCCGAGGCCGCCAACGGCGGACGCTTCCTGTCCTATGCCGATCTGCGTGCCGCCCAGCCGCTCTACCCCGAGCGTGCGCCGACCCGTGAGATCGAGTTGCGCCTGACCGGCAATATGGAGCGCTACAGCTGGAGCATCAACGGGGTGAAGTTCGAGGACGCCGATCCGATTCGCCTGCAATACGGCGAGCGTGTCCGCTTCAAGTTCGTCAACGAAACCATGATGACCCACCCCATGCACCTGCACGGGATGTGGTCGATCCTCGACGTGGGGGCGGGGCAGTGGAACCCGATCAAGCATGTGGTCAGCGTCCAGCCGGGCACCACTGTCTACATGGAAACCGAAGTGGACGCGCCGGGACAGTGGGCTTTCCATTGTCATCTGTCTTATCACGCGGCGTCCGGCATGTTCCGCAAGGTTGTTGTCGAAGGCGGTCCGGACACCGCCGTTGGCACAACCCCGGTTCAGGGAGGTGATGCATGAAGTGGTCAGCCGTGTTCGTCGGGAGCGTTTGGATGTCGCTGACGGGGGGGATGTCGCCGGTCGTGGCCGCGGAACCCGATCCACACACCGCGCGCTATTTCTGGGGCATTCAGTTCGAGGAGTTCGAGTACCGCTACAGCGACAGCGATGAAGAAGTGGCCAGTTGGGACGGTGATGCCTTCTACGGCACCGACGAACTCAAGCTGCGCTGGCTGGGCAAGGGCGAATACGGCATCGACGAAAGAGCCTACGAGACCCTGGAGAACCAGTTGGTCCTGCAAACCCCGATCTCGGACTTCTTCGACGCCAAGGCCGGGGTGCGTGTCGACACGCCGGAAGGGCCCGACCGGACCTACGGCGTGCTGGGGATTGCCGGCCTGGCGCCCTACTGGTTCGAGATCGACGCCAGCCTCTACTTCGGCGAGGGCGGCCAAGCCATGACCGAGCTGGACGTCGAGTACGAATGGCTGCTGACCAATCGCTGGATCGTCAACATGGGGCTGGATGCGACCTATGCTTTCAGTGAGGACCGGGCCATCGGCATCGGGCGCGGCCTGTCCAGCACCGAGCTGGGGTTGCGGCTGAGCTATGACCTGATCGACCGGACGCTGTCGCCCTACGTCGGTGTCGTTCACGAAAAGGCGTACGGTGATACCCGCGACCTGGCCCGGGAGGATGCGGAAAGCACGGAAGAGTGGTACGCGGTTGCGGGTGTTCGGTGGATGTTCTAGCGGTCCTGCTATCGCCGTCGGGGCCTTGAGGCCCGGACAACGTCACAACCAACAATGATCGAGGTGCATCATGCGTTTCCTGTATGGGGTTGTCGCCACGCTGCTCGTGATGGTCCTGAGCGGCCTCGCGTTTGTCTACAGCGGCGTCTACAACGTGACCGCCACCGAGGCCCATGGCCCGATCGGGCAGTGGGCACTGCACACCACCATGCGCCAGTCAGTGGCCAGCCGCGCCGTGGACATTGAGGTGCCCGCTGACCTGTCCGACGAGGCCATGATCCGTCAGGGCGCGCGGGCCTACGACCAACTCTGTGCCGCCTGCCACCTGAAACCGGGTCAAGACAGCTCGCTGATCCGGACCGGCCTCAATCCGACCCCGCCGGACCTGACGCAGGCGGGTGATTGGACACCGGAGGAGCAGTTCTGGATCATCAAGAACGGCATCCGCATGACCGGTATGCCGGCCTGGGGCGAGACCCACGACGACGCCGACCTGTGGGAGCTGACCGCGTTCGTCCGGCACTTGCCGAGCCTGTCCGAGCCGCAGTACGCGGCGCTGCTGCAAGTGTCCGGGGATGCCCCGGCCGATGACGGTCACGACCACGATCACGGCAACATGGGCGCCATGATGAGCGGCTCCGGCGACGACCATCATGCCGAAGCGTCCGGGGCCGATATGGGTACCCACCACGACAACGTCGAAGGCCACCACGATACTGATGCTCAGCAAGCGCCTTCCGGCGGCGACGTTCACGACAACAGCGATGGTCATCACGACGACGCCGCCCCGGCCGCCGGGGAGGATGACCATTATTCGGATGGCCACACCCATTGAGGCGGGCCGTCCGCCACGACGACCGGATCGCCTGCGAGGCCAGCCCAAGGGGAACGGCTGCGCTGAGCTCCGGGGTGTGGCCCCGGAGGGTCCGGGTCGCGGCAAGGCGCAACAGCCTCTAGACTGACTCGAACACCACCCTGACCTGAAACCAGCTCGAAACGGTATTCCGGGAGTCCCGATCCATGGGCATTCGTCTGAAGCTGATTGTCGGTATGGGCGCGGCGCTGCTGGTGAGCACCTGCGTCCTGATCGTTCTCAACATCGTCCAGATGCGCGGGCTGCTTGATCGCTACCTGCTGGACACGGCGCTGCCGGCCAGCGTCGAATCGATCGCCCGCTCGGTGGAGCGCGACCTGCAGTCGCCGCTGACGGCGTCGGAAATGATCGCCGACAACAGTTACCTGAAGGACTGGATGGCCAACGGCGAGCCGACCGGTGAGCTGGGGCCGGTCAGGCGCTTCCTGGAAAGCGTGCGGCAGCGCCAGAATGCGGTGTCGGCGCACTTCGTCTCGGTCGCCACCGAAAAATACTACACCCAGGATGGCGTCGCCCGGGTGATCCAGCCCGGCCAGGACGACTGGTTCTATGGTTTCCTGGACAGCGGCCGGGACCGGGCCCTGGCGCTGGATGTGGACAAGACCACCGGCCGGCCGATGCTGTTCATCAACGTGCGCATGGAAGACCGGGGCCGGGCGGTGGCAGTGACCGGGATAGGTCTGGGCCTCGATCAGATGGCCGATCGTATCCGTGACTTCCGGTTTGCCGAGACCGGCATCGTGTACCTGGTGTCCGCGGACGGACAGGTCAACATTCACCCCGACCTGGACAAGACCGGCCAGTCCCTGGCGTCCGTCACATCGCCGCAGGCGGCGCAGACCCTGCAGTCCGGACAGGGATACACCGTCAGCGAGTTCAGCCGTGACGGCACGGACTACCTGGCCGCGAGCCTGCCGCTGACTCTGACCGACTGGCGGGTCGTGGCCGCGGTGCCGACCGACGAGATCTACGCGGCGGCCAACCGCGCCAACACCGTGTCGCTGGTGGTGGGGCTGTTGGTGGCCGCGCTGTTCCTGGGGATCGTGGCGCTGGTGGCCACGCGCATGACCCGGCCGCTCAAACGCATCACCGGCGCACTGACCGAGATCGGCAAGGGCGGCGGCGACCTGACCCAGGAGTTGAGCGTCGACAGCAGGGACGAGCTGGGCGAGCTGGCCTCCGGGTTCAATGGCTTTGTCGGTTCCCAGCGGGAGATGATCCGCGGGCTGCTGGAAACGGCGCAGCGGCTGCAGCGGTTCGTCGAGCAGATTTCCGAGGTCATGGCGGCCAACACGTCCCGCGCCGGTGAGCAGAGCCAGCTGACCGAATCCGTGGCGACGGCGGTGTACCAGATGGAAACCACCGTACAGGAGATCGCACAGAGCGCGACGGAAACCGCCAACCAGCTGGAGCAGGTGGGCCATCACGCCGGTAATATCCGCACCACCATGTCCGAATCGATCCGCCAGGTCAGTACCATGGCCGACGATATCCGCGAGTCGGCCGCTGCCATCCAGCAGTTGGCGAAAGAGGTTGAGGACATCGGCCGCGTGATTGACGTGATCAACGCCATTTCCGACCAGACCAACCTGCTGGCGCTGAACGCGGCTATTGAGGCTGCCCGCGCCGGCGAGCACGGTCGCGGTTTCTCGGTGGTGGCGGATGAGGTGCGCAGCCTGGCGCAGAAAACACAGTCCTCGACCGAGGAAATTCGCGCCATCATCGAGCGCCTGCAACAGGGATCCGCCCGTTCGGTGCAGGCGATGCAGGCGGGGGAACAGGCGACCGAGGCGACCGTGACCGCGACCCGCAGCATGGGCGAATCGCTGGATGAAATCGGCGAGAGCGTCGATCGCATCGTCGGCATGAGTCATCAGGTGGCGGCCGCCACGGAAGAGCAGAGTTCGGTGACCGAGGACATCAGCCGCAACGTCCAGAACATCTCCGAGCTGAGCGCCCGCTCCAGCGAGGATATGAGCGCGGCCAGCCGCGAAGTGGAGGAACTGCGCGCCATGGCCGACGATCTGGCGCGTCAGATGAAAGCCTTCAGGCTGGATCGGTGAGGGATCCTGACCATTCACCATGCTTATGCCCGACATTCATGAGGCGGCCGTTGAAGTTACCCAAATCAACGCAATAGTAGGTATACACTGTTCATACAGAGCGCTATGGCGCAACCTGATGATGCGCAATCGAGAGAGAACCAAAGCCACAAGCTCCTGATTTACGCCCTTTGACACTTCGATACCGATAAGGAAAGGAGGCGTTCCATGTCCAATGAAGGCATCAGCAACGACAGTCTGAATACCCTCGCCAGCCTCGATGCTGGCGGCCAGACCTACCACTACTACAGCCTGCCCAAGGCGGGCGAGAGCCTGGGCGACCTGTCCCGGCTGCCCTTCTCCCTGAAAGTCCTGTTGGAGAACCTGCTGCGCAACGAGGACGGGGACACCGTTACTGAAGACCACTTCAACGCCATGGCCGAATGGCTCAAGAACCGCCATTCCGATACCGAGATCCAGTACCGCCCGGCGCGGGTGCTGATGCAGGATTTCACCGGTGTGCCCGGCGTGGTCGACCTGGCCGCCATGCGCGACGCCATGAAGAACGCCGGCGAGGACCCGGCCCGGATCAAGCCGCTGTCCGCCGTGGACCTGGTCATCGACCACTCGGTGATGGTGGATCATTTCGGCGACGCCTCCGCCTTCAAGGACAACGTGGCCATCGAGATGGAGCGTAACCAGGAACGCTACGAGTTCCTGCGCTGGGGCCAGCAGGCCTTTGACAACTTCCGCGTGGTGCCGCCGGGCACCGGCATCTGCCACCAGGTCAACCTGGAGTACCTGGGCAAGACCGTTTGGACCAAAGAGCAGGACGGCAAGACCTACGCCTTCCCCGATACGCTGGTGGGCACCGATTCCCACACCACCATGATCAACGGCCTGGGCATCCTCGGCTGGGGTGTGGGCGGCATCGAAGCGGAGGCCGCCATGCTGGGGCAGCCGGTGTCGATGCTGATTCCCGAAGTGGTCGGCTTCAAGATCACCGGCAAGCTGCGTGAAGGCATCACCGCCACCGACCTGGTGCTGACGGTGACCCAGATGCTGCGCGAGCGCGGCGTGGTCGGCAAGTTTGTGGAGTTCTACGGCGACGGCCTGAAAGACATGCCGGTGGCCGACCGCGCCACCATTGCCAACATGTCGCCGGAATACGGCGCCACCTGCGGCTTCTTCCCGGTGGACGAGCAGACCCTGAACTACATGCGCCTGACCGGCCGTGAGGAAGAGCAGATCGAACTGGTGGAAGCCTACGCCAAGGCCCAGGGGCTGTGGCGCGAGCCCGGCCATGAGCCGGTCTACACCGACACCCTGGAACTGGACATGGGCGATGTGGAGGCCAGCCTGGCCGGCCCCAAACGCCCGCAGGACCGGGTGGCGCTGACCAACATGAAGTCCACCTTCGAACTGCTGATGAAGACCTCCGACACCACCAACGGCGCGGACACCGAGGAAGGCAAGCTGCAGTCCGAGGGCGGCCAGTCGGCGGTGGGCGTGGAGGCCAGTTACGAGCACGCCGACAGTCAGCATGCCGAGCACAACGGCCACAAGTTCCGGCTCGATCCGGGCGCGGTGGTGATCGCCGCGATCACCTCCTGCACCAACACCTCCAACCCCAGCGTGATGATGGCTGCCGGCCTGGTGGCGCGTAACGCGCTGGAGAAGGGGCTGACCACCAAGCCCTGGGTCAAGACGTCGCTGGCGCCGGGGTCCAAGGTGGTGACCGAGTACCTCAAGGCCGGTGGATTCCAGGACGATCTGGACCAGCTCGGCTTCAACCTGGTGGGCTATGGCTGCACCACCTGCATCGGTAACTCCGGGCCGCTGCCCGAAGCCATCGAGGAGGCTATCGACAAGGGCGACCTGACGGTGGCCTCGGTGCTCTCCGGCAACCGTAACTTCGAGGGCCGGGTGCATCCGCTGGTCAAGACCAACTGGCTGGCCTCGCCGCCGCTGGTGGTGGCCTACGCCCTGGCCGGTAACGTCCGCGTCGACCTGACCAGGGACCCGCTGGGCACCGACAAGGACGGCAACCCGGTCTACATGAAGGACATCTGGCCGTCCCAGGAGGAAATCGCCCAGGCGGTGGAGAAGGTCAAGACCAACATGTTCCGCAAGGAATACGCCGAAGTGTTCGACGGCGACGCCACCTGGCAGGCGATCAAGGTGCCGGAAAGTAAGGTGTACGAGTGGTCCGACAAGTCCACCTACATCCAGCATCCGCCGTTCTTCGAAGGCATGGGCCGCGATCCGGAGCCGGTGGAAGACGTCAAGGGGGCGAGCATCCTGGCGCTGTTGGGGGATTCGGTAACCACCGACCACATCTCCCCGGCCGGCGCCATCAAGGCGGACAGCCCCGCCGGGCGCTACCTGCAGGAGCACGGCGTGGAGCCGAAGAACTTCAACTCCTACGGCTCGCGTCGGGGTAACCACGAGGTGATGATGCGCGGCACCTTCGCCAACGTGCGCATCCGCAACGAGATGCTCGACGGTGTGGAAGGCGGCTACACCCGCCACGTGCCTTCCGGCGAGCAGATGGCCATCTACGACGCGGCCATGAAGTACGCCGAGGACGACACGCCACTGGTGGTGATTGCCGGCAAGGAATACGGCACCGGTTCCAGCCGGGACTGGGCCGCCAAGGGTACCCGCCTGCTGGGCGTGAAAGCCGTGGTGGCGGAATCCTTCGAGCGCATCCACCGCTCCAACCTGATCGGGATGGGCGTGATGCCGCTGCAGTTCCCGGAAGGCACGGACCGCAAGTCCCTCAAGCTGACCGGTGAGGAGACCATCAGCCTGGCCGGGCTGGCCGGCGACACCGTGGAGCCGGGACAGAAGGTCTCCATGACCGTGACGTATCCGGACGGCCAGGAGGAAACGGTCGAGCTGAAATCCCGCATCGATACCGCCAACGAAGCCAAGTACTTCGTCAACGGCGGCATCCTGCACTACGTGCTGCGGGAAATGATCAAGGCCGCCTAGGCGGTTCCAGCCCCGGGCCTGCCGACGCCGGCGGGCCCGGGTTTTCCCCTCCCGGCCCCCTCCGTACCCGACGTCGACAGGGTCGACATCGGCGTCTCTATACAGCTTTCGGACAGTTTGTTTATGGATCGCACCCGTCTATAGTGACAGGACACCCCGCAGCCGACGTTGTGGGCATTTGGAGTCAGAATTGACTGTTTGGGTGACCGATTGAGTGCACATCATGTTCAGGGACGGCTTCTGGCACTGAAATCCCGCTTTACCGATCGTGTCAGCGGCGAGCTGGATGAGCTCCAGCGCCTGCTGGAACCACGCCAACTGGACGCCGCTGGCATCCAGCGCGCCCGCGAGGCCTATCAGATACTGCATCGCATCGCTGGCGGGGCCGGCAGCTTCGGCCTGCAGGGCCTGGGCGCCGAGGCGCGACGCCTCGAACTGGCGCTGGAGCCGGTGGCCAGCGACGGTGGATTCGGGCCGGAGCTGTCCCGTCACCTGGAACGCATCCTTAACGACGATTTCTTCGCCCGCCTGCGCGAGCTGCATCACCTGTTGCATCAGGCCGAGCCGGAGCCCACCGCGGAAGGCGGTCGGCGCGAACCTTTCCTGCCTTCGGAAGAGCCGGCCGGCAACGACTCGGTCGCGCCTCTGGAGGACGATGCCGGACTGTCCGTCATCCCCCAGGTCAACCCCACCCGGGTGGTGCTGGTGGACCCGGACGTGGCCCGCGCCGGCGAACTGTCGGCGCAACTGGAGGCGTTGGGCTACCGGGTTCACTGGCTGCCCTCGGCGGAAGAAATCCGCGCCATCCTGGCCAATCTGGATGGGGAGGCACCGGTGGCCGTGGTGGCTGACGTCGCCATGCGCGAGGCGCTGCAGACGCAGGGCGTGGACCGCTCACCGGCGTTCCATCACACCATCTACCTGGGGAGCGAAGACAGCTTCGAGGTGCGCTACGCCCTGGCTTCAGCCCGGGCCGGCGGTTTCCTGCTGCGGCCGGTGGACGTGTCGCAGTTGGTGGAGCGGATCGAGGCTCAGATTGCCGAGTACCAGGCCTCTCGACGCGGGCGGGTGTTGATCGTCGACGACGACCGCCAGCGCGTGGTCCACACCCAGACGGTGCTGGCGTCCGCCGGTTTCGACGTGCGTCTGGTGGTCGAGCCGCGTGAGCTGCTGGCACAGCTGCCTGCTTTTCGCCCCGACCTGGTGTTGATGGAAACCCGACTGGGGGACTTTGACGGCGCCAGCCTGGCGCGGATGATCCGCCTGCAGGCCGAGTGGGAGAACCTGTCCATCCTGTTCCGAACGCCGGCGCCCCTGACCGACGAGGAAAGCCGCGAACTGGCCACCGAGGATGTGCTGGCCGGGCCGCTCACCGACCGTACCCTGATCGCGTGCGTGCGTTCCCGCTGCCACCGGGCTCGCCAGTTTGCGCGTCTGATCACCCGGGATAGCCTTAGCGGCGTGCTGGTGGCGTCGCGCATCCGTCAGGAAGTGCACCGCGAGCACGCCCAGGCCCGGCGTCACGGGCGTCATACGGTGATGGCGATCATTGATCTGGACGATTTCCGCCAAGTCAATCGTGACTTCGGTCACCCGGTGGGGGATACCGTACTGCGCACCCTGGCCAACCTGTTGCGTCAGCGCCTGCGCCGCACCGATCTGGTGGGTCGCTACGGTGGTGAAGAATTCATGGTGCTGCTGCCGGATTGCACCGGCGAACAGGCCGAACTGGTGTTACAGGACGTCTGTCGCCAATTCGCGGAACTGGCGTTTCACGCCGGAGCGCAGACCTTCCGTTGTTCGTTGAGCGTCGGGTTGGCGGCACTGGAAGGATTCCAGTCCGCCGATGCAGCGATCGCAGCCGCCGACCGGGCACTGGATCGTCGCAAACGACAGGGCAAAGATGGCGTCAGCCTGTTTTCCCCGGAGATGTGATGAACATCCTTGTGCTCGAAGACGATCCGCTGATGGCGGAACTGCTGGAAACGGTGGTGCTGGGGCTCTACCCCCAGGCGCGCGCGACTCTGGTCCATGATCTGCACGCCGCCGAGAAGGCCTGGGCGCCGGATCGCTTTGCCCTGTTGCTGTGTGACTGGAATCTGCCGGAAGGCTCCGGCCTGGATTTCGTGCGCTATGTGCGCGAGGCTGACGCCGAGGTGCCGGTGGTGATGATCAGCGGCCGCGCCGATCGCCAGTCGGTGCTGACCGCAGCGAAGTACCAGATCAACGGATTCATCACCAAGCCTTTCCAGGCGGATCTGGTGCACGAGCGCCTGAAGAAGCTGTTACCGGTCGAGGAGGGGGCAGCCCTCAACCTGGAAGGCCCAGAAGCGGCGCTCGAGGAAGCGCTGGGTGGACAGGTCCTGCTGCCCACCAGCCTGGACCCGGGGGAGGTACTCGCCATGATCCAGCGCGAGGACCCGATCTCCGTGTCGCAACTGGCCGAGCGTTGGCGTGACGACAAGTCCCTGGTCACGCGCCTGCTGGATGTGGCCAACGGCAGTGCCTATCGGCGCAGCGGCGAGCCGGTGGCGTCGCTTCGGGACGCCATCCACATACTGGGCGTGAAAATGGCGCTCAATCTGGGGCTGAGCGTGGCGCTCAATCACGCCCACGACCTCCGTGATCCGAGGCTGCAGGCTCGGGCGCGCGATATAAACGCACTCAGCGATGCCCTGGCCCGTGAGGCCAGTCGCATGGCGCGCCTGCTGGATTACGATCGGGTGGCCTGCTACACCGCCGGTCTGCTGGGGCGCGTGGGCGAGTTGGCCGTTTTCAGCGTGCTCCAGCAGTATCTCGACCAGGGCGGCACCCTGGCCGACGAGGACATCGACGCGTTAAGCCGGCAGTGGGCGCAGTCGCTGGGTAACCGGCTCAAGGTGCAGTGGCGTCTGCCGCTGGAACTGCGTGAACTGGTGGGGGCCATCCACAGTCTGCCGCACGGCAGCTCGCACCAGAGTCGACTGCTGATGCGGGCCGCCTCCCTGCTGACCAGCGAGGGGCCCGAGACAAAGGAATACCTGAGCCTGATGCGACGTATCGGGCTGGAGCCGGTTCAGAAACAGGACGAACCCGACGAGACGGGTGGCGGACAGGGAAGACCTGGCGATGGAAGCACCTGAAAAACCGAGCAACGAACGTGAACGTCAACAGGCCGTGGACGCGACGCGTCTGGTCGGCAGTGCCCCGGAAGAGCGTTTCGACCGCCTGACGAGACTGGCCCGCGATCTGTTCGACGTCGAGATCGCGCTGGTAACGCTGGTGGACCGTGACCGCCAATGGTTCAAGTCGTGCCAGGGACTGGATGCCGACGAAACGCCCCGCTCGGTGTCGTTTTGCGGTCACGCCATCCTCGAAAGCCGCACGTTGGTGGTCGAGAACGCGCTTGAGGATCGACGCTTCGCCGATAACCCGCTGGTCGTGGGGCCCCCCAATATTCGCTTTTATGCTGGCGCGCCCCTGCATTCGCCGGACGGCTACCGGCTGGGCACCTTGTGCATCATCGACCCCAGGCCCCGGACGTTTTCGCCGGAGGACGGGCGCAAGCTGCGCGATCTGGCCGATTGCGTGGAACGGGAGATCGCCGCCAGCGAGCGCGACCGATACCACCAGGCCCTGGAAGCCCTGGCGCGTCTGCAGACGGATAACGCAGGCACCCCCTGGCAGACCCTCAACGCCGGCCTGCGTCTGGGCGCCGACTACCTGCGCCTGCCGTTCGGGATCATCAGCCAGATCGAGCGGAACCTCTACCGGGTTGCCACGCAGGTGTCGCCACCGGAAACGCTGGAAGACGGCCAGACCTTCGACTTCCGCCACACGTACTGCGAGATCACCCTGGCCGCGGATGGCATTATGGTCATTGATCATATGGCCGAGTCCGAGTATGCCAGCCATCCCTGCTACCGGGACTTCCAACTGGAAAGCTACATCGGCATGCCGTTGACGGTGGCGGGCAAGCCCTACGGCACCCTCAATTTTTCCTCGCCCGAACCGCGCAAGCCCAACGGGTTCAGCCGCTGGGACCGGGATTTCCTGGTGCTGCTGACCGGCTGGGTGGAGCGTGTGCTGGACCGCTGGTACGCGGATCAGTCCCTGGATTGGCTGCGCCGAATGGAAATGGCCATGGCTCGGGCGCAAGGGGCCTACATCAGCGACCAGGATCGTGCCAGCGTGTTCGACGGCCTGCTGGCGGATTTGCTGGATCTCACCGGCTGCCCTCAGGGTTTTATTGGCGAGGTCCTGCGCGACGCAGCCGGCCAGCCTTGCATGAAGACGTACGCCAGCACGCAAACGGGCCGGGCATCGCCGGGTCGCGCGCCGGCGTTGCACGCCAACACGTACGGGTTTCCGGGCCTGGAGGCGCTGATCGACGACGTGATCAGAACGGAGGCCGCGGTCCTCGCGGGCGAACCGGCCAATGACGGTCAGCAGTCCGGGCAGGGAGGGGCGAACGGCTATCTGGGGCTGCCGATCCATCATGGGGATCGGCTGATGGGTGTGGTGGGCCTGGCGAACAAGTCCAGCGGCTTCACCTGGGAAATCGCCGGGCAGCTCAAGCCGCTGCTGCGGACGATCGGTCAGTTGATTGAAGCCGAGCGCGGCGAGGCGGCGAAACGCGAGGCCGAGGACACCCTGCGCAACAGCGAATCCCGGCTGCGGGCGCTGTTCGAGCTGTCACCAGTGGGCATCGCCCTGATCGATTTCGACAGCGACCGCTTCCTCGACGTGAACGACGCCGTGCTGTCGTCATCGGGCCACTCGCGCAGCGAATTGCAGCGTACCGCCATGCGCGACATCACCCCGGACCGTTACACCGACCGGGACGCCGAAGAGTACCGGGCGCTGCTGTCGGAAGGTCATTTCGGCCCCTACGAAAAAGAACTGTTGCATCGCGACGGCCATGCTTACCCGGTGATGACCCACAGTGTGCTGGTCGAGGACCAGGGGGGCGGGCGCGTCATCTGGCGCATCGTCGAGGACATCACCGAGCGCAAACGGCTGGCGCGGCTGCAACGTGAATTCATCTCCACCGTCAGTCACGAGCTGCGCACGCCACTGACGGCGCTGTCGGGGTCCCTGAAACTGATCGACCAGGGCGTGGTCGGGGAGCTGCCGCGCAAGGGCGCGGAAATGATAGCGCTGGCGTATCGCAACAGCGAGCGTCTGGTGGCGTTGATCAACGACCTGCTGGACATGGAAAAGCTGGTGGCGGGCAAGATGACGTTCCGCATGGCGTCCGTGTCGGTGGACGAGCTGTTGCAGGCGGTGGTGCAGGAAAATCAGGCCTATGCCAACCGGTTCGATGTCCAGATCGTTCTGGACAATCGGGCACCGGGCGTTACCCTGCTGACCGACGAGATGCGTTTCGGGCAGGTGATGGCAAACCTGCTGTCCAATGCCGCCAAGTTTTCGCCCGCCCGGGGGCGGGTCGAGGTCCGGGTGGATGCCCTCGGCGACAGGCTGCGCGTCGCCGTAAGCGATCAGGGCCCGGGGATACCCGATGAATTCCGCTCGCGGATTTTCAGCGCCTTCGCCCAGGCGGACTCGTCCGACACCCGCAGCAAGGGCGGCACCGGTCTGGGGCTGGCCATCTGTCGGGAACTGGTGGAGCGCATGGAGGGCCGGATCGACTTCGAGTCCGAACCGGGTCGGGGCGCGACTTTCCATTTTGAACTGCCGGGACTGGATGCCGGCGAAGGGGAACGATCCCATGGCTGATTTGCAACGTGTGCTCTATGTGGAAGACGAGCCGGACATCCGGGCGGTGGCCGAACTGGCCCTGGAAGCGGTGGGCGGCTTCACGGTAAAACTCTGCGCCTCCGGCGAACAGGCCTTGGCGGAAGCTGAAGACTTCTCGCCGCAACTGATCCTGCTCGACGTGATGATGCCCGGCATGGACGGCCCGGAAACCCTGCGCGCGTTGCGCCAGCGTCCGGCGCTTGAGGACGTGCCGGTGGTTTTCATGACCGCCAAGGTGCAACCGGCGGAGCTGGACGGCTACCTGGCGCTGGGCGCCGCGGGCACCATCCCCAAGCCGTTCGACCCCATGACCCTGGCCGACTCGGTGCGTACCATCTGGCAAAGCGCCTGATCGCCGGGCGGCGGGGCCGTCAATCCGCTTGTCGCCCCTGGTAAATCGTGCCACGCTGACCAGACGTTTCCGGCCGGGGCGGGTTGCCCGCGCCTGCGGAAACGAACACAATTCCCCGCCGGTCGCGTCCGCCGTAGCCGGCCCCGGTAAAGGAGAACAGGATGAGGCAAACAATCGGACTTTGGCTGGCAGGCGCCCTGCTGGCATTGAGCACACTGGCGGCACACGCGGACGCGCCCCTGACCGACGAACGGCTGGACAACCTGCTCAGCGCGATGGAAGACCTGCAACCGGTGATGGAGCAGGTGGGCCAGCGTCTGGCGTCGCTGCCGCCGGAAGAGCGTCCACCTCGCCTGGATCCGAAGGCCTCCGATTTCGATCCCGAGAAAATGGCCGGCGAGATGGCTGACGCCCTGGAGAAGGTCGACGCCGATTCCGACGTGCGACGGGTTGCCAAGCAACACGGTTTCGACTCGGTTGAAGAGCTGCTGGAAGTCCAGGCCCGGGTCATGATGGGCTTCCTGGCCTCGACCCAGGAAGCCATGATGAACAACCCCAACGTACCGGAAGAAGCGCGCCAGAAAATGCAGGCCCAGTTCGGCGACATCGCCGAGAAAGTGTCTGAGAATGACCGTGAGGTCCTCGAGCGCAACCAGCAGAAGATCATGGAATTTATGCAGGCGCAGCAGCAACAGCGTCAGCCGGCGCCGGCCAACTGAAGCACGACCACCGCACAGGAGACACGATGTCCGTCGACCCGTCCACCGATGACACCCGTGCCAGGCTCAACCTGGAGACCGCAACGATCCGCTGGCACGAGCTGCAAACCTACTTTGCCCGAGGCCAGGTGGTGTTTGTCAGCGAGCAACTAGACCTGCTGGCGGTGGGCGAAGCCCTGACGGCGGACAACAAGGCCCGTTTTGAGGGCTGGATGGCTGAGGGCCTGGTGGGCGAGGTGCCGATGGAACGGGCCCAGTCCTGGTACGACGCCGATGCCTCCGTCTGGGCCGTGGTCATCGCCCCCTGGGTGCTGGTCCAGGACCGCAACACGCGCAACTGAGCCGTGACGGGCCCCGGCGCCGAATTTTACGCCGGGCCCGATTCCCGCCCCGATTCCTGCTCTGGTAAGATCCGCTTTCCGCGATACTGCTTCACTGGATGCCCCCGCGTCCCGTCCACCCCGTTTGACCAAGGATTTCCATGCTCGCCGGTGCCCTGCTGATTCTCGTACCGCTGTTTGTCGGTTTCGCCTTCCACATCAACAACCCGCGCCTGCTGGCGGGAATCAATCATGGCGTCGAGGGACTGGTCTACCTGATTCTCGGCCTGTTGGGCGTCAGTCTGGGCCAGCTCGAAGGGCTGGCCGGACATCTGGCCCGCATGGGCGGGCAGGTCTCGCTGCTGGTCGGGGCCCTGGCCGTCGCCAATCTGGCCGGGCTGTGGCTCTGGCAGCGTTGGCAGCCGATGGTGCTGGAGCCTGAAGAGAGCGGGGAAGGTCCGCTCAGCTATCGTCGCCTGTTCCTGGGGGCGCTGAAGCCACTGCTGTCAGTCGTGGCGGGCATGCTGTTGGGCTACGCGGTCCTGCCCGCGCTGGGCTGGATCGAGGATCTGGCCAGCGCCGCGCTGATGCTGTTGCTGTTGCTGATCGGCCTGCAGCTTCGTAACGCCGGCCTGTCCCTGCGGCGCCTGCTGATGAACCGCCAGGGCGTCGGGATAGCCGTCACCCTGGCAATCACCTCGCTGCTGGCAGGGCTTGCGATAGCGCCGTTCTACGATCTGCCGCTGCTCGATGTACTGGCGCTGACCTCGGGGTTCGGTTGGTACTCGTTGTCCGGCATCGTGGTGGGCGACGCCCTCGGGCCGGCCTGGGGCGGGGTGGCGTTCCTCAACGACGTGTTCCGGGAAATCATTGCCCTGGTGCTGATTCCCCTGGTGATCGGCCGGCGTCCGGCGGTGGCCATTGGCTACGGCGGCGCCACCGCCATGGACTTCACGCTGCCCATCATCCGCCGCAGCGGTGGCCTGGCCTGCGTGCCGGTGGCCATTGCCTCCGGCTTTATCCTGTCGTTTGTATCCCCGATCCTGATGGGATTGTTCCTGGCCGGCTGAGCCGGCCCATCCCCGTTCTTCCCCTGCTTTTCTGCCGTTCCGATCCGGGCATTCCGGCGGGTCCGGTCGGGCTTGCCGTCCTTGCCACTGTGTCGCTGTCTACGTCTGACTCTGAGGCCGCTGGCGGCGTTCTTATCGCGCTTTTCATTAGACCTCTAATCGACTTATAGGGGCCTAAGTAGTTTCCCTATATCACTGATCTGGCTGATTTTAATCGGCGATCCGCGTCGTTGGCCAAGCGTGGCGGGGACTTGGTACTCCAGACATCGGTTTGATATTTAGATGTCAAATGATTAACCTGTCCGTATTGAATGGTTGTTCAACACATTGAATGGGTGTTCAAAACCGACGAGCGAGGATGCAATGGCAAGGCTGGATGTGGAATCAATCCGGCGTCAGCAGTTGATTGACGCTACGCTGAAAGTCATCGAAGAAAACGGTTTCCAGGGCACGACCGTGGGCAAGATTGCCAAGGCGTCAGGCATGTCCGTGGGGATCGTGAGTCATTACTTCGGTGGCAAGCAGGGCCTGCTGGAAGCGGCCATGCGTCATCTGCTGGCGACCCTGGGAGACGACGTCCAGCGGCTGATGGCAGAGCGGCCGGATACGCCGCGTGAACGGTTGATGGCGATCGTCGATGCCAACTTCTCCAGTGTCCAGATCGATCCCCAGTCCTCCAAGACCTGGCTGGCGTTCTGGACCCAGGCCATGCACAGCGCCGAGCTGATGCGCCTGCAGCGAGTCAACGAACGTCGCCTGTTGTCCAACCTGATGTATTACCTGAAATCCCTGATGCCCGCCGGGCGGGCATTGGGTACGGCACAAACCATTGCCGCCCTGATCGACGGTTTCTGGCTGCGCGCGGCCATGAGTGAAGGCCGCATCGAGACCGACGAAGCGGTCGCGCTTTGCAAGACCTACATCGATCAGGCGATCCAGGCGAACAACGGAGCACAATCATGACACTTCCTGTTTACCAGTCATTTGTCGACGGCCAGTACCTGGCCAACCAGAACGGGGAGACCTTCGACGTGGTCAACCCGGCCACCGGCGAAATCATCTACCGCATGGAACAGGCCGACGAGTCGGTCATGGCGGCGGCGGTGGAAAGCGCCGAGCGCGGTTTCCGCGAGTGGGCCGCCCTGGGCGGCATGGAACGTGGCCGCATCCTGCATCGCGCCGCCATGCTGCTGCGTGAGCGCAACGACGCCCTGGCGGAAATCGAAGTGGCCGACACCGGCAAGCCCTGGCAGGAAGCCAGCGTGGTGGACGTGGTCACCGGCGCCGACGCGGTCGAGTACTTCGCCGGCCAGGCCTCAAGCATCGAAGGCATCAGCCAGCCGGTGGCGGGGGACTTCTTCTACACCCGCCGCGAGCCGCTGGGCGTGTGCGCCGGCATCGGCGCCTGGAACTACCCGCTGCAGATCGCCTGCTGGAAATCCGCCCCGGCCCTGGCCTGCGGCAACAGCATGATCTTCAAGCCGTCCGAGGAAACCCCGCTGGGCGCCCTCAAGCTGGCCGAGCTCTACATCGAAGCCGGCGTGCCGGCCGGCGTGTTCAACGTGGTGCAGGGCGACTACCGCGTCGGCCAGATGCTGACCGGTCATCCGGGCATCGCCAAGGTGTCCTTCACCGGCGAGGCGGCCACCGGCCGCACCGTCATGGGCGACGCGGCCAAGTCACTGAAGTCCGTGACCATGGAGCTGGGCGGCAAGTCGCCGCTGATGATCTTCGACGACGCCGACCTGGAACAGGCCATCTCCGCCGCCATGATCGGCAACTTCTACACCCAGGGCGAAGTGTGCACCAACGGCACGCGGGTGTTCGTCCAGCGCGGTATCTACGACGCGTTCCTCAAGGAACTGACGCGGCGCACCGAGAACAACATCGTGGCCGGCGATCCCACCGATCCGGACACCAATCTGGGCGCCCTGATCAGCGCCGATCACCGCGACAAGGTCATGCACTACATCGAGAGTGGCAAGCAGGAAGGCGCGCGCCTGGTCACCGGCGGCCGCGAGCTGAGCCCGTCCGGCGTCGAGAACGGCTATTTCGTGGCGCCGACCGTGTTCGCCGACTGCACCGACGACATGACCATCGTGCGTGAGGAAATCTTCGGCCCGGTCATGGCGGTGCTGCCGTTTGACGACGAGGACGAGGTGATCCGCCGCGCCAACAACACCGAGTACGGCCTGGCCGCCGGGGTCATGACCACCGATCTGGTGCGGGCGCACCGGGTGATTCACCAGATTGAGGCAGGCATCTGCTGGATCAACAGCTTCGGCGCATCGCCGGCGGAGATGCCGGTGGGCGGCTACAAGCTGTCCGGTCTGGGCCGCGAAAACGGGCGCGAGGCCATCGAGCACTACACCCAGACCAAGTCCGTCTACGTCGGCATGGTGCCGCTGGAAGCGCCGTTCTGATCGGCCTGGGTCCAGCAAGGGCGCGCCCAGGGCGGTCCGCGACGGTCACGCATCGTCGCCGTTGAGCGTTCGGCATCACCGAACGCTTCGGGAAAATCAGGGCAGGTCGTTGGCCTGCATCCTCGCTCCAGACCTCTCTTCCGTCAGGGAGAGTGGCCGGGGGGAGGTCAGCCTTGTCGGGACAGGTACAGCGCGTCCCGATGGGCCAGAATCAGGGGGAAGTTTTGAAGTTTGATCGCGAATTCGACTACGTGGTGGTGGGCACCGGTTCCGCCGGTTGTGTCCTGGCCAATCGCCTGACCGAGGACGGCCGGGATCAGGTGCTGGTGCTGGAAGCCGGACGCCGGGACGACACCTGGAAGATCCACATGCCGGCGGCCCTGATGTACAACCTGATGGACGACAAGTACAACTGGTACTACCACACCGAACCCCAGGAACACATGGACAACCGCCGCCTGTACTGGCCGCGCGGCAAGGTCTGGGGCGGTGGGTCCGCGCTCAACGCCATGGTCTATATCCGCGGTCACGCCTATGACTACGACCGCTGGCACGAGGAAGGCGCGACGGGCTGGCGTTACCAGGACGTGCTGCCGTACTTCCGCAAGGCCGAATCCCGCGAGAAGGGCGCCGACGACTATCGCGGCGGTAACGGCCCGCTCAACGTCCACACCGGCGACGAGCCCAACCCGCTGTTCGATGCCTTTATCGAGGCCGGTCAGCAGGCGGGCTATCCTTTTACCGAAGACATGAACGGTTACCAGCAGGAAGGCGTGGGCATGATGGACATGACCATCAAGCAGGGCAAACGCTGGAGCGCCGCCCAGGCGTACCTGCGCCCGGTGCTGTCGCGCGCCAACCTGACCACTGAGACCGGTGCCATGACCCACCGTATCCTGTTCGACGGCGACACCGCCGTGGGCGTGGAATACGTGCAGGACGGCAAGACCGTCCGGGTGGCGGCGCGCAAGGAAGTGATCGTCAGCAGTGGGGCCATCAATTCGCCGCAGTTGCTGATGCTGTCGGGCATCGGCCCGGAAGCGGAGCTGCAGAAGCACGGCATCAAGGTGAAGGCGGATCGCCCCGGGGTGGGTCAGAATTTGCAGGACCACCTGGAACTGTACGTCCAGCACGAGTGTAAGGAACCGGTGACGTTGTACAAGTACACCACCCAGCCGGGCAAGACCGTCGCCGGCGTGAAGTGGTTCCTCAACCACGACTGGGGCGCGTGCCGCACGGCGCATCTGGAAGCGGGCGGTTTCATTCGCACCGAGGCGGGCGTGCAGCATCCGGACATCCAGTTCCACTTCCTGCCGTCCCAGGTGCTGGATCACGGCCGCAAGGACGCCGAGTGTCACGGCTTCCAGGTTCACGTCGGCCCGATGCGGCCCACCAGCCGCGGCTACCTGACCCTGAAATCCGACAAGCCGGGCGATCACCCGATCATCCAGCCCAACCTGCTCAGTACCGAGCGGGACCGCTGGGAAATGCGGGAGAGCGTCAAGCTGACCCGCGAGCTGTTCCAGCAGAAGGCGTTCGACCGGTTCCGCGGCAAGGAACTGCGTCCCGGCGCGGACATGACCTCCGACGCCGACATCGACGCCTTCGTGCGCCAGTACTCCGACAGCGCCTACCACCCGTCCTGCACCTGCAAGATGGGCAGCGCCGACGACCCCATGGCGGTGGTCGACGAGCAGGCGCGTGTCTACGGCGTCCAGAACCTGCGGGTGGTGGATGCCTCGATCATGCCCAGCGTGGTGAGCGGCAACCTGAACGCGCCGACCATCATGCTGGCGGAAAAATGCGCGGACCATATCCGCGGTCGGGACCCGCTGAACCCGATGCCGGTGGATGTCTGGGAACATCCGGACTGGCAGAACAAGCAGCGATAAGCGCTGGAAAGCGCCATAACGACAACGACGATGTGACGCAACATCCAAAGCACTTTCAAAACCAAGGGGCTGCCGGCAACCCGCCGGATGGCCCACGCTGGAGAAAGGAGATTATGATGAAGAAGTTCTTTTTGGCTCTTACCGGTTTGCTGGTTGGCAGCGCCGCCGTGGCCGCGCCCAACCAGGAATGCAAGACCGTGCGCTTTGCGGACGTGGGCTGGACCGACATCACCGCCACCACGGCGCTGACCTCCGAAGTCCTCGAAGGCATGGGCTACTCGCCGGAAGCCAAGGTCCTGTCCGTGCCGGTCACTTACCGTTCCATGAAGAACGAAGACATCGACGTCTTCCTGGGCAACTGGATGCCCACCATGGAAGCGGACATCCGCCCGTACCTGGAAAGCGGCGATGTGGAAACCCTGCGCGCCAACCTCACCGGCGCCAAGTACACCCTGGCCGTGCCCAAGTTCGTCTATGACGCCGGCGTCCACAGCTTCGCCGACATCGCCAAGCACGCCGATGAGTTCGACAACCGCATCTACGGCATCGAGCCGGGTAACGACGGCAACCGCCTGATCCAGGACATGATCGACCAGAACGCCTTCGGCCTGGAAGACTTCCGCGTGGTCGAATCCAGCGAAGCCGGCATGCTGTCCCAGGTGGGCCGCGCCGTGCGTCGCGACAACTGGATTGTGTTCCTGGCCTGGGAACCGCATCCCATGAACGCCAACCACGACCTCAAGTACCTGGACGGCGGTGACGACTTCTTCGGTCCCAACTACGGCGGCGCCACCGTGCACACCAACGTCCGCGCCGGTTACACCACTGAGTGCCCGAACATGGGCAAGCTGCTGAACAACCTCGAGTTCTCCCTGACCATGGAGAACGAGGTCATGGGCCTGATCCTGAACGACGGCGAAGACCCGCGTGATGCGGCCCACCAGTGGCTGTCCCAGAACCCCGAGGTTCTCGACAAGTGGCTCGACGGCGTCACCACCCTCGACGGCCAGCCGGCCCTGCCGGCGGTCAAGGCGAGCCTCAAGTAAGCCTTTCGCCTCTCACGGCCGGTCCTGAGGGCCGGCTGTGGGAACGCCTTTGAATCTGAAAAGACACGACACCATGAGCTGGATAACCGAGCATCAATTGCCCTTCGGCGACTTCATGGAAGACGTTGTCGACTTCCTGATCGACAACGGCGCCGGTTTCTTCGACGCGGTTTCCGAGAACCTGGGCGGCCTGATCCACGGGCTGACCGACGCGCTGCTGTGGGTTCCGCCGGGCGTGCTGGTGGCCCTGTTCACCGTGGCCGCGCACCTGCGTCATCGCCGCTGGGGGCTGACCGCCTTCACCGTCATCAGTTTCCTGCTGATCTGGAACCTGGGTTACTGGGAAGACACCATGGCCACCCTGTCCCTGGTGCTGTACGCCACCATCCTGTGTGTGGTCATCGGGATACCGCTGGGGATCTACGCAGCGCATCACCAATGGCTGTACAAAGGCCTGCAGCCAATCCTCGACCTGATGCAGACCATTCCGCCCTTCGTCTACCTGATCCCCACGCTGACCCTGTTCGGCCTGGGTGTGGTGCCGGGCGTGATTTCCACCGTCATCTTCGCCATCGCCGCGCCGGTGCGGCTGACTTACCTGGGCATCTCCCAGGTGCCCACCGAGCTGGTGGAAGCCGGCAAGGCGTTCGGCTGCACCAACCGCCAGCTGTTGTTCAAGATCGAGCTGCCGGCGGCCATGAGCTCCATCGGCGCGGGCATCACCCAGTGCATCATGCTGTCCCTGTCGATGGTGGTGATCGCCGCACTGGTCGGCGCCGACGGCCTTGGTGTACCGGTGGTTCGCGCCCTGAACACCGTCGATATCGGCAAGGGCTTCGAGGCCGGCCTGGCCATCGTCCTGCTGGCGATCTGGATGGATCGCTTCTTCCGTCAGAAAAATCCCGGGGAGGCTGCCGCATGATTGAACTGGAAAACGTCAATGTGGTCTTCGGCAAGCAGCCGCAACGGGCGCTGCCGCTTTTGGAACAGGGCCTGGGGCGGGAAGAGATCCGCTCCAGGACCGATCTGGTGGTGGGCGTGCAGAACGCCAACCTGTCCATCAAGAAAGGCGAGATCTGCGTGCTGATGGGCCTGTCCGGCTCCGGCAAATCGAGCCTGCTGCGCTGCATCAACGGTCTCAACACCGTCACCAGCGGCGCCATTCGCATCCAGCACGACGGTCAGTCGGTGGACTTCACCCAGGCCAGCGAGGCGGTCCAGCGGGACATCCGCACCCGGCGCGTGTCCATGGTGTTCCAGAGCTTCGCCCTGATGCCCTGGCTGACCGTGGAAGAGAACGTCGGCTTCGGCCTGGAAATGCAGGGCCTGGGCAAGGCCGAGCGCCGCGAGAAAGTGAAGCGTCAGTTGGAACTGGTGGGGCTGGACGGCTGGGCCAACCGGCGCCCGGACGAGCTGTCCGGCGGCATGCGCCAGCGCGTCGGCCTGGCCCGCGCCCTGGCGACCGAATCCGAAGTGCTGCTGATGGACGAACCCTTCTCGGCGCTGGATCCGCTGATCCGCCACCAGTTGCAGGATGAGCTGCTGAGTCTGCAGGAAGAGCTGCAGAAGACCATCGTCTTCGTCAGTCACGACCTGGACGAGGCGCTCAAGCTGGGCTCCCACATCGCCATCATGAAGGACGGCCAGATCGTCCAGCACGGCAAGCCCGAGCAGATCGTACTGGAGCCGGCCAACGATTACGTCAAGAGCTTCGTGGCCAGCACCAACCCGCTCAACGTGCTGGCGGCCCAGTCGCTGATGCTGCCGATCGAGGAAGTGCCGGCGGACGCCGAGGGCAACCGCTGCCTCAACAAGCGCTACGACACCTGGCTGCATTCGCCGGAAAGCGCCATGGAGGCGGTGGTCACCAGTCAGGGGCAGACCTTCCAGACCCAGAGTTGGCAGGAGGGCCAGGCCATCGACAGCCTGGAGCAGAAGCCCACCTGCATCGCCCCTGGCACGCCCCTGCGCGACGCCGTGGAAATCCGTTACTTCACCGGCCACAGCCTGCTGGTTGAAGACGGCGGTGCCATCATCGGCGCCATCGGCGACCGCGAGCTGTATCACGCCATGCTGGGCAAGCACCTGGACGACAGCTGAGGTTCAGGCCAGCACCCGCCGTATGTCGAGCTTGTAGGCCGCCGGGTCCACCGCCTGCACGATCCGGTCCTGGTTGCCGGGGGCGGCCAGATCCAGGGTCTCCAGGGTGACCGGCATGCGAAATTTGGTGTGATAGAACAGGCGGACGACCGGCAGGCGCTGGTCGTCCGCGTTGGTTTCCACCACCACGCCCAGGCGACCGCTTTCCAGCAGTACCGTTGACCCCACCGGATAGATCCCGATACAGCGGATGAACTGCCGCACCAGCTCCGGATCCAGGTGACTGCCGCTCCACTCCATGAGTTTCTTGAGCCCCTGTGTCGGCGTTAGGCCCTCGTGGTAGACGCGGTTGGCGGTGATGGCGTCGTAGACGTCGGCAATGGCAACCATTCGGCCGTAGATCGAGATTTCCTCCCCTTTGAGCCCTGCCGGATAACCGCCACCGTCCACCCGCTCGTGGTGCTGCGCCGCGGTGAGCAGGGTCAACTCGCCAATGCCTTCGATGCTGGCCAGCAGCGTGTGTGAATGCACCGCGTGCTGTTTCATGATCTCGAACTCGCCGGGATTGAGGCGGCCGGGTTTATGCAGGATGTTGTCGGGAATGAGGATCTTGCCGATGTCGTGCAGCAGGGCGCCCACCACGGTTTCGGTCATCACCTGCGGGGACAGCTGCATGGCCTTGCCAAAAATGGACATCAACACGCTCAGGTTGACCGAATGCTCCAGCAGGTAGTTGTCCTTCTCGCGGATGCGGCCCAGGCAGGCCATGGCGTTGGGGTTGCGGAACACCGAGCCCTGCAGGGCTTCGGCCAGCTCCTGCACCGGCGCCAGGTCGATGGCCTTGCCCAGTTTGACGTCCTGCATCAGGTTGCCCACCAGACCTTCCGCCTCACTGTGGACGCGGCGGGCCGCTACCATCTCCTCCTCCAGGGCGGTCCGGGCCTGGGTGTAGGGGGCCAGTGCGCCCACCTCCTGCAACAGACGCTCATTGGCGCGATCCACGTTCTGGGCAGGTTCCGCGTCGGGGGCGTCCAGCCCCTTGTCGGTGTCGATATAGACGTAGTCCACACCCAGACCGGCAATCCGGGCGATCAGTTCCTCACGGCGAATCACGCCCCGGCGGCGGTTGTTGTTGTGGGGTATCCAATCGTTGTTCAG
Source organism: Marinobacter bohaiensis (assembly GCF_003258515.1). Lineage (NCBI taxonomy): Bacteria > Pseudomonadati > Pseudomonadota > Gammaproteobacteria > Pseudomonadales > Marinobacteraceae > Marinobacter > Marinobacter bohaiensis. The sequence goes on along the minus strand of NZ_QGEH01000002.1, from coordinate 186,526 downwards.
GTCGGAGATGAACATGCCGACCCGCAGGGCTGAAACGGGTATCCGCTTGATCATGGCTTTGGCATACCGATGGTCGTCATCTGACTTTGGCGATGGAACGGTTACGTACCCCGAGTCTAGTCGAGTTGGCGAAGGGGACGACTAAAAATCCGTTCATGTGCCGGCGGCGAGCCGTTTGGCCAGCCGGGATGCGGGGCCGGCGTCAGCCGGCGGGGAAGAAGGTGCGCAGGCTGTTGGCGTAGGTGGTTTCCAGCACCGTGTCGAGGGGCAGGTCTTTCACCTCGGCCACTTTTTCCGCCACGAACGGGATGTAGAAGGGGGCGTTCTCGCGGCCGCGGTAGGGCACCGGCGTCAGGAACGGCGAATCCGTTTCCAGCAGCAGCTGTTCGATGGGTGTCATGCGGATGATGTCGCGCACGTTCTCCGCCTTGTTGAAGGTGGAGATGCCGTTGAAGCCCAGGCACCAGCCCTGATCCAGGGCGTACTGCGCCAGGCCGGGGCCGGACGTGAAGCTGTGGATCACACCACGACGTTTCAGGGTGCCCTCGAACTCTTTCAGGATCTCGATGGTGTCGTCGTCCGCCTCGCGGCTGTGGATGACCACCGGGCGATCGGTGTCACAGGCGATCTGCAGCTGGCGCCGGAACACCTCGCGCTGCACGTCCCGGTCGGCGTTGTCGTAGAAGTAGTCCAGGCCGATTTCGCCCACCGCGACCATCTTGTCGCCGCCTACGTGCTGGCGGATTTCCGCTTCCACGGCGTCGCTGTAGGTCTCCGCCTCGTGCGGATGGATGCCCTGGGTGCCGTAGACGAAATCCGCCTCGCCGGTCAGTTCACGCACGGTGGCCAGGTTATCCGGCGCCACGGCAATGGTGATCACGCGCTCGATGTTGACCCGGCGCGCCTCGGCCAGGGTCTCCGCCAGGGGGCGGTCCTTGAGGTAATCCAGGTGGCAGTGGGTTTCGATGATCGGCTGCTCGAAAACCGGAATCTCGCGACGTTTCTTCTTGCTCATGGCCAGACACTTGCCTGTCTTGATGCGGTGAATGGGAACTGTGAATCAGATGTGGGGCAGTCTACCATTTCCAGCAAAGGCGATCCCAATCCGCAAAGCCCGCAGCGGGAAGAGGAAGCACGGCGATGATGACCACCCCGTTCAACGAAACCTGGCGCTACGACCCCACGCGGCAGACCCTGGCCGACTACGCCGTGGACGTGGCCGACGAGACGGCGCTGCCCACGCTGGAAACCAGCCTGGAGAACATCGGCGAGTACCAGCGCCGGCTCTGGGCCAACCGCAAGCGCGCGGTGCTGCTGATCGTGCACGGCCTCGACGCCAGCGGCAAGGACAGCCTGATCCGCACCCTGGCCACCTACATGGATCCGGCGGGCTTCCACGCCTGGTCCTTCGGCCGCCCCCAGGGTGTGGAGGCGCGTCACGATTTCCTGTGGCGCGTGGTGCCCATGCTGCCGGCGTTTGGCGAGTTGACCGCCTTCAACCGCAGTCACCACGAAGGTGTGATCGCCGAGCGCCTGTGGCCGATCCACGCGGACGATCACTACAACTGGCAGGCCCGCTACGAAGCCATTCGCGGTTTCGAAAACAACCTGGTGCGCGAGGGCACGACGGTCATCAAGTGCTGGCTGCGCCTGACCGAAGACGAGCACCGCCGCCGCCTGGTTACCCGCCTGGACAAGCCCCGCAAGCGCTGGAAGTTCGACCCCTCCGACGTCGAGGCCTGGCAGCGGCGGGATGAGTACCTGGCCCGTGCCGAGGAAGCCATCGCCGCCACCCACACCGCCGAGGCGCCGTGGTTCATCATTCCCGGCGACCGCAAGCCGGTGGCCCGGGCCGTCGTCGCGGCCATGCTGGACGAACAGCTCCAGGCCCTGGCACCGGACTACCCGGAGGCGGACGAGAAAACCCTCAAGGCCTACCGCAAGTTGCTGACCTGACGTCCTGTCTTAAAACCGCCACACGCCGGTCATCGTTTCCCAATCTGCCCGTCATCTGCGGCGGGCACAGTCGTTGATGCCCTGAAAAATTCGCAACAACAAGCACTGCAAAGCCATCACTGCAAAAGGACAGGCATCATGCGCTCACGCAAACTCACGCTGGCGGCCGCCGTGGCGGGGCTGCTGGCGGGTCCGGCCCAGGCCGGCCTGGTCATCAGCGAGTACATCGAAGGCTCCGGCAACAACAAGGCGATCGAGCTGCTAAACACCGGCAGCGACCCGGTGGACCTGACCGCCTGGGAAATCCAGGTCTTCTTCAACGGCAGTACCTCTGCCGGGGTGACCCTCGACCTGCAAGGCGAGGTGGCCGCCGGCGCCAACCACGTCTACGCCCACAGCGCCTCGGACGACGCGATCCTGGCGGTCGCCGACCAGACCACCGGCGCCGGCCTGTTCAACGGCGACGACGCGGTGGTGCTGCTCAACGGCGGCGCGATTGTCGACAGCATCGGCCAGGTGGGCGAGGACCCGGGCAGCTACTGGGGCAATGACGACGTCAGGACCCAGAACCAGACCCTGCGCCGCCGTGACGGCACTGATCCGGATGCCGATCCCTACAACGCTTTCGACCCCGCCGTCAGCTACGACGCCTACGGCCAGGACAGCTTTGACGATCTCGGTGCCGCTGATGGCAACGGCGGCGAACCGACCGATCCGGGGGATGTGGACATGACCTGCGGCGCGTCCGCGACCCGGATCTCCGAGATCCAGGGCAGCGGCGCCACCAGCCCGCTGGTGGACACCGGCGTGGTGGTGGAAGCCACCGTGACCGCCTACGCCGCCGGCGACAACGGCCTGGGCGGTTTCTACATCCAGGAGGAAGCCGACGACCAGGACGGCAACCCGGCCACCTCCGAAGGGCTGTTCGTGTACGAGCCGGGCGCGGCCGTGAGCGTGGGCGACCGGGTACGCATCGCCGGCCAGGTGGTCGAGTACAGTGGCCTGACCGAGCTGAGTTCGGTCAGCGACCTGACCGTGTGCGGCGCCGGAGCCGCCATTGAGCCGGTGTCCATCCAGCTGCCCTGGGCTGACGCCGACGCGCCGGAAGCCAGGGAAAGCATGCGGGTCACCTTCGACCAGCCGCTGACGGTCAACGACACCTACGACCTGGGCCGCTACGGCAGCCTCACCCTCGGCAGCGGCCGTCATTTCATCCCCACCCAGGTGGTGGCTCCGGGCACCGATGCGCAACTGGTGGCGGAGATGAACGCCCTGGATAGCGTGATCCTGGACGACGCCTCCAACACCCAGAATCCGGAGGTCGTGCCCTATCCGGCGCCGCAGCTGAGCGCCGCCAATACCGTGCGCGATGGGGATCGGGTCAGCGGCCTGACCGGCGTGCTGGACTATCGCTTCGACGCCTGGCGCGTGCAGCCGGTGCAGGCGCCGACCTTCGTGGCCGACAACCCGCGCCCGGGCGCTCCGGACCTGCAGGACCGCGGCAATCTGGTGGTGGCGTCGTTCAACGTACTCAACTTCTTCAACGGCGATGGCCTGGGCGGCGGCTTCCCGACCGCACGCGGCGCCAACGACGCGGAAGAGCTGCAGCGCCAGACCGACAAACTGGTCAGCGCCATCCGCGCCCTGGACGCCGACGTGGTGGGGCTGATGGAGATCGAGAACGACGGCTACGGCGAGAACAGCGCGGTGGCCCAACTGGCCGATGCGCTGGGTAGCCACTGGTCCTATGTGGATCCGGGCCTGGCGCAGTTGGGCGGCGACGCCATCGCCGTGGCGCTGGTGTATCGCAGTGACCGGGTCGAGACCGTGGGCGACGCGGCGACCCTGACCGGTGCCCCGTTCGTCGACCTCAACCGTCAGCCCCTGGCCCAGACGTTCCGAGGGCTCGATAGCGACGATGGCGTGACCGTGGTGGTCAACCACCTCAAGTCCAAGGGCTGTGGCGATGCCGAGGGCGCCAACGCCGCCCAGGGCGACGGCCAGGGCTGCTGGAATGCCTCGCGCACCGAGGCGGCCCGGGCGCTCTCCAGCTGGCTGGCCAACGACGCCACCGGCAGCGGTGAGGACGACGTGCTGGTGATCGGCGACATGAATGCCTACGCCCTGGAAGACCCGATCACGACCCTGCGCAACAGCGGCTACACCAACCTGGTGGACCAGTTCGTCGGGCCCCAGGCGTACTCCTATGTCTACTACGGTGCGGCCGGCACCCTCGACCACGCCCTGGCCAACGAGGCGCTGGCGGACAAGGTCGTGGACGCCACCGTCTGGCCCATCAACGCCGACGAGCCCAAGGTGCTGGATTACAACCTGGAGTACCAGACCGCCGAGCAGCAGGCCAGCTTCTACGCGCCGGACGCCTACCGGGCCTCGGACCACGACCCGGTGGTGATCGCGCTGGCGATGGGCGAAGCGGCGCCGGTGGCGTCGGCGGACCTCAACGGCGATGGCCGCATCGACGGTCGCGATCTGACACGGCTGACCCTGGCGCTGCTGTTCGGCCGCGCCAGCGTCGACCGCCACGACATTGACGGCGACGGCCGGGTCAGCGTGCGCGACCTGTTCGCGTTGATCCAGGCCGGGCGTGAGGCGCGTCGTATCGCCTGACCCGGAGGAAGCACCACCGGAAATGAAAACGCCCGCGATTGCGGGCGTTTTTTATGGCGGATCAGTCGGCGGCGAGAATCGATTCAAACCGTTGCCGCGCCCGGTTGGGCAGGTCATCGGGCAATTCGCCGGCGCTGGCGTGGGCGTCACCCACCTCGATCAGCATCACCATGCCCATGGCGTAGTGGGGCGAGCATTTCACGCCGTAGACGCCGGGTTCATCCAGGGTCACGGTGATTTCCTCGTCGATGCCGCCGATAAAGCGCTCGGCGCCGGCCGGCAACATGCTCTTGATGGCCGCGGCGTTGTGGCCGCGCTGGGTCGCCACGAAGTGCACGCTGTCTCCCGGCGCGATGGTCAGGTGGTCGGGTTGGTACACCATGGCCTCACTGCCGGCGCGGGTAAGCATGTTGACCGTGTGGGTTTCGGCCTGGGCCAGGGTGGGGATCAACAGGATCAGAAACAGGGTCAGTCGCATGGGTCTTCCGGAATCAGATGGCTTGTCGGAAACGCAGGATCGGACGGCCGTCCAGCGGATCGTCGATGACGTCGGCCTGGACGCCGAAGGTGCGCTGCAGGCGCTCGGCGCTCAGTACACCGGTGGGCGGGCCCAGGTCGACCAGGCGGCCGCGTTCCATCACGCCCAGCCGGTCGCAGTCCATGGCCTGGTTGAGGTCGTGCAGGGCGATCACCACGGTGATCGGCAACCGCCGCACCAGGTCCAGGATCGACAGCTGGTGGTGGATGTCCAGGTGGTTGGTGGGCTCGTCCAGCAGCAGGATGCGCGGTTGCTGGGCCAGGGCGCGGGCAATGTGCACCCGCTGGCGCTCGCCGCCGGACAGGGTGTGCCAGAGACGGTCGCCGAAGTGGCGCATTTCCACGTCGTCCAGGGCGCGGTTGACGATGCGTTCGTCGGCGTCCGACCAGGGCCGCAGCGGCGACAGGAACGGCGTGCGCCCCAGTTCCACCGCCTGGCGCACACTGAGCCGCTCACCGGTGTCCGCCTGCTGTTCCACCAGGGCGACGGACTGGGCGATGTCGCGCTGGCGCAGCCGCGCCATGGGGCGACCGTCCAGCCGGACCATGCCGGCGCGGGGCTTGCGCAGGCCGGCCAGCAGGCGCAGCAGGGTGGTCTTGCCCGACCCGTTGGGCCCCACCAGACCGAAGGTTTCCCCCGGCTCGATGCTCAGGTTGACGTTATCCACCAGCTTGCGGCCGTGGACGGTCCAGTCGAGGTGTTCGGCACACAGCTTCATCGCGTTCCGCTCCCCCGGATCAGGATCAGGGCAAACGCCGGCGCGCCGATCAGCGAGGTGATGACGCCGATGGGCAGCACCTGGCCGGGCACCAGGATGCGCGACAGGATGTCCGAGCCGATCAGGAACACCGCGCCGGCCAGGGCCGAGGCGGGTACCAGCCGGGCGTGACGGCTGCCGACGATGAAGCGCATGGCGTGGGGAATCACCAGCCCCACGAAGCCAATGGCGCCGACCATGGACACCATGACCGCCGTTACCAGCGCCGTGATGCCGATCAGCAGCCCGCGCACCCGGCGCACGGCGATGCCCAGGGAGGCGGCGCTGTCGGCGCCGAAGGTGAAGGCGTCCAGCGCGCGCATGTGCCACAGGCACACCAGCAGGCCTGCCAGGGCGGTGGGAACCGCCAGGGTGACGTCCTCCCAGCGCACGCCGGACAGGTTGCCCAGCAGCCAGAACATGATGCCCCGGGCCTGCTCGGCGTTGGCGGATTTGGCGATGATGAAAGCCGTCAGGGCGTTGAACAACTGGGAGCCGGCAATGCCGGCGAGGATGATGGCGCCGGCGGTCTGGATGCCGCGTCCGCCGTTGCCACCGCTGGCCGCCCGGGCCAGCATCACCACCAGCCCGAACGCCAGGGTGGCGCCGGCGAAGGCACCCGCCGATAGGGTGACAGCTCCGGCGCCAACGCCGATCACCGTGACCGCCACGGCGCCGGTGGAAGCGCCGGCGGAGATGCCCATCAGGAACGGGTCGGCGAGGGCGTTACGCAGCAGCGCCTGCAGCACCACCCCGGCCAGCGCCAGGCCGGAGCCACAGCAGGCGGCGACGATGGCGCGGCTGAGCCGGTAGCTCCAGATGATGCCGGCATCGATCCGGTCCACGGCGTAGCCCGCTCCCCACAGGTGGTTGGCGAGCACCTTGAGGATGGTCTCGATGGGAATCCGGGTCTCGCCGATGGCGGTACCGGCGACCAGCGCAGTCAGCAGTACCGTCGGCGCCAGCCAGAACCAGTGCAGGCGCGGTGCCGTCAGTGGCCAGATCGTCGCGAGGGCGCGGATCATCGGTCGAAGGTCATCTCCGCCAGGGATTCAGACAGCGCTTCCAGGCCAAAGATGGTGCGCAGGGTGGCGCTCATGGCGTGGGCATCCATCTGCACGATGCGGCCTTCCTTGACGGCGGTCATCTGGCTGGCGACGGGATCGGTGCGCAGGAACTCCAGTTTCTTTTCCACGTCGTCGGCGGGGAAGCGGCGACGGTCCATGCGGGCGACGACGATGATGTCCGGGTCGGCCTTGGCGATGGACTCCCAGCCCACGGTGGGCCATTCCTCATCGGACTCGATCACGTTGCGGATGCCCAGTTTGTCCATCATGTAGCCCGGTGCGCCCAGGCGGCCGGCGACGTAGGGATCGATTTCCAGGTCGGCGGAGGAGAACCAGAACACGGCGGACAGGTCGTCCGGCAGATCCAGGTCGCGGGCGCGCGCGACAGCCTTGCTCTCGCGGGCTTTGAGGTCGGCCACCAGCTCGTCGCCGGCGTTTTCCACGTCGTAGATGGTCGCCAGTTCGTGGATCCCCTTGTAGACGGAATCCGTTGAAAACGCGGCGACGCGGGTGCCGTCACCGCCGGTGGAGTTGTCCTTGGTGTCGCAGTCCGCCGGCAGGATGTAGGTGTTGATGCCCAGGTCGTGGAACTGGTCGCGAGTGGCGACGATGCCGGTGGGGCCAACGTGCCACTCGTACTGGACCGCCACCAGGTCCGGCTTGTGATTGACCACGGCTTCGAAGCTGGGGTCGTTGTCGGCGATGCGCTCTATCTGGTCGTTGAGGGCCCTGTATTCCGGCAGCACCGGGTTGAACCACACCGACGTGGCGGACACTTTGTTGCCCAGCCCCAGCGAGTAGAGCATCTCGGTGGCGGACTGGCCGATGGTGACGGTGCTCTGCGGGGCGGCGTCGAATTCGATGTCACGGCCGCAGTTGGTCAGGGTCAATGGGTAGTCGGTGGCCGCTGCAAGCGGCGTGTAGAGGGCCGCTATCGCCAGAAGTAAGCCGCGCAGCGGTCGAGTCGCGTCTGCGGCCCGTTGAAAACGGCTGTTTTGATGGCCTGCTGATTGAGGGGAAGTCATGTCAGTCCCGATCTCCGTTGTCGCTATATGGTTATGTTATAACATAACAGTTAGCTGAGGTTGCAATCGGGGGGATGGAAACGCGTCGGGTCGGCTGGCAGATCGCTGAGATGGGAATCGTCCTTCCTGAACCCCGGGGCACCCCGCCCGGATGGGTGAACGTCGTGTCGGCAGGTCTCCTGACTGACGGGTCGTGGCTGCGCCCGGCCTTCCCGGGGATTCCCAGTGGCGCGGATGGGCGTGGCTCGCCGCCTACAGTTGCGGGGGCAGTTTCGTTTCGCGGCGGGGCCGCGGCGAATTCCCTGGTCGGGAGCGTCTTGCGATGCTCCGTGCTTCCCGAAGGAAACCGACGGATGGAGCATAAACAGCTTGGCGGGCCGGAGCAAGTCGGGACGCTCTTGAATACGCGCTTCGGCCCGTCATGGCGGCTAAAGGTGAGTGTAAAACCTTATAAAGTGGCCCTGCATCGGTCCGGAGGTTCGCCTAGACTGGGGGCCTGGCCGGAACCACCCGACGTTGCCCGGCCCCGGCACGGTAGAGTATCGATAGGCATGATTGGATTGATCCAGAAAGTCTTACTGGAACTGGTGGAAAGCGAAGGCGGACCGGAGGCCCTGGCAGAGGTCCGGGCCAAGGCGGAACTGGCCCCGGGCCAGGATTTCCGGATCGACACCGACTACGACGACGGGCAGTGCCTGCGTCTGATCCGGGCGGCCCAAAGCCATTTCCAGCTGGACGAAGAGGCCCTCTGGGCGCTCTACGCCGACTATTTCATCAACATTTCCCGGCGCATGTTCCCCATGTTCTATCAGGTGTCCGGTTCGGCGCGGGATTTCCTCAAGCGCCAGCCGGCCGTGCACGCCACCCTCGCCGCCGGCCTGCGCGACGAAGACGAGCGCGACCGGGTGCGGGACAAGTTTTCGGTGCGGGAGCAGGGCGATCGCCTGCTGGTCACCTACGGTTCCCCGAATCGCCTGTGCGGGCTCTATGAAGCGCTGTTCCGGCGCTTGTTGCAGGAGTATGGCGAAACCGGCCAGTTCGTGGTGGAACGCTGCCGCAAGCGCGGCGACGCCGCGTGCCGTTTCTGCCTGCAGGTGGAGGCCGCCGGTGACTGACGCCGAAAAACGCCTGCGCGACGAGATCAACGCCATTGCCGACCAGTTGTGCCAGGCGGTGGACGGCCGCTTCGACTTTCACGTCCACTCGGCTTCCGACGACCTGGATATCCAGAAACTGTCGGTACTGTCCAACTTCGTGCTGGAGTCGGTGCGCCGCAACCTCGCCGAGCTGGAACGCGTGAAGTCGGATCTGGAGCAGCGCGTGGCGGAGCGCACGCGGCGCCTGAACCTGGTGATCGAAGGGGCCAACGACGGCGTCTGGGAGTGGAATCTTGAGGAAGAGCGGTTGCAGGTGTCGCAACGCTGGCTGGCGATGTGCGGTCGCACCGATCTGGGCACCTCGTTCGCGCCCTCCCACTGGCTCGACATGATTCATCCGGCGGACGTGTCCGGGGTGCGCCAGCAACTGCACGACCACATCAACGGCCTGATACCCCGATTTCGGGCCGAGTACCGCCTGGCCAACGGTCGCGGCGGTTACCGCTGGGTTGTCGCGCGGGGGATCTGCGACCACGATCCGGCCACCGGTACGGCGCGCATGATCTCCGGCACCCAGGCGGACATCACCCGGCAGAAGTTCATCAACCCCGGCACCGGCCTGGCCAACGTCCATTACCTGGAAACCACACTGGCCGACCGTCTGCGGCAGGCCGACGGCGCGGACATCGATATCCTGGCCATCGCCCTGCCCAACCATGCGCTGGTGCGGGAGACGCTGAGTCGCAGGGAGAACGAACTGTTGACGGCCGAGCTGCGCCGGCGCCTGGAGCAATGCGTCCGCGACGGCGAGCTGATCGCCACGCTGTCCGACAGCTCCACGGCGATCCTGCTGCGCGGACCGCGCCGGGAGTCCCTGGAAGAGCGTGCCCGCCAGATACTGGCGCGTTTCGACCGCATCTTCTCCATCGGCGAGCGCAGCGTCTGGCTGTCGGCGGTGGTCGGCACCATGGCGGTGCGCGAGACCCATCTGGACTCCGCCGCGGCCGTGCTGCAGGCCTTGCGCACCCTGATGCGCAAGGCCCGGCAGCAGGGCACCGGGCACTGCCTGCGCTACCAGGACGACATGAGTCGCGAGAACCTGGAGCGCCTGGAAACCGAGCAACTGCTGCGCAACGCTCTGCGGCTGGGCTGGGTCGAGCCGTTTCTGCAGCCGCTGGTCAACCTGTACGACGGACGGATCACCGGCTTCGAGGCCCTGGCCCGGATACGCCACCCGGAACGCGGTCTGATCGGGCCAGGGCAGTTCATTGGCGTGGCGGAAGAAACCGGCCTGATCCGCGAGCTGAGCGAGCAGCTGCAGGACAAACTCATCCCGCTGTTCACCGACCCGCGTCTGCTCCAGGCCTACGGCGAACACTTCAACCTCGGAATCAATCTGTCCGCCGTGCAGCTGCACGACCCGCACCTGGCCGACAACCTGCTCCGACGCCTGGCCGACGCCGGCGTCAGTCCCAGCCGGCTCAAGGTGGAAATCACCGAAACCGCCGTCATGGCCGACTCGCGGCTGGCGGTGCGGTTGATGGATCAATTGCGAGAGGGCGGTATCGCGGTGGCGCTGGACGATTTCGGTGCCGGCTATTCCTCGCTGGGCTACCTGCGCCAGCTGCCGCTGGACTACCTCAAGATCGACCGCTCCCTAGTGTCCGGCCTGGACCGCGACGCCGAGAAACGCGCCATCCTGGAGATGGTCATCGCCCTGTGCGAGCGGCTGCACCTGAAGGTGGTGGTGGAAGGCATCGAGACCGAGCGCATGCTCAGCTGCGTGATGGGGCTGGGTGCGACCATGGGCCAGGGATTCCTGTTCAGCCGGCCACTGCCGGTGGACGAGCTGATTCGCCAGGTGCCCGCCATGGGGCTGCTGCAGGTGGCGGAGGGTGGCCAGACCGCCTACGGCGCGGGACAATAGCGCTGTCGCTTCGTTTCTGATTGTTGGAGACCGCCATGTCGAGTCGTATCGAGATTCACTACTGCACGCAATGCCGCTGGCTGTTGCGTTCCGCCTGGATGGCCCAGGAGTTGCTGACCACCTTCGAGGACGAGATCGCCGAGCTGACCCTGAAACCCGGGACCGGCGGTGTGTTCGAAGTGCGCGCCGATGACCGGCTGATCTGGTCGCGTAAGGAAGCGGGGCGCTTTCCCGAGATCACCGAACTCAAGCAGGTCGTGCGCGATGCCATCGCCCCGGATCGCTCGCTGGGGCATGCCGACCGCAAGAAAGAGCCGTCGTGACCCCAGCCCCGGCTCCGGAGATCCCGCCGGCGAAAACGGATTGGCGCGAGCGTTGGCTGGCGATGGATCGCTGGCTTGCCGCCCAGCATGCGTTCTGGCTGCCGGTACCGTTCGCTACGCCGGAGCCGGGTTGGACGCGCGAGCAGCCGGCCTTGGCGCGGTGGCTTGAGGCACTGGACGAGGCGTCGGTGGCCGTTTACGAGACGGACGGTGCCGCGCTGACGGAGGCCCTGGCACCGCTGCTGCCGGCCCTGGCCGAGCGCCGGGCACTGCTGGACCTGCCCTTCCTGGGCGGTACGCCGGACCCGTTGCCGGAGACCCAGGCCGTCGACATGCCTGGTCGCAAACGCCTGCAATCCGGTGCCCTGGCCGGTGCCCTGAAACCGCTGGCGCATCCCGTGCTTGACTGGTGCTGTGGCAAAGGCCACCTGGCACGGACCCTGGCGCCGCACGTGGATGGGCCGGTCAGCGGGTTCGAATGGGACGCGGCGCTGGTGCGCGACGGCAACGACCTGGCGCGCCGCTACCATGATCATGTCACCCTGCAACATCAGGACGTCCTCGCCGACGATCTGCCCTGGCCCGATGCCCACCATGGTGTGGCCCTGCACGCCTGCGGCGACCTGCACCGGCGGTTGATCCGCGGCGCCGCCACCCAGTGCTGGCCCCGGCTCAGCGTGTCCCCCTGCTGTTTCCACCTCACTGGCGAGGCGCGCTACACCCCGCTGTCCCGGCTGGCGGCGGATCACAGCCGGATGCCGGAGCTGTCCCGCGCCATGCTGCGCCTGGCGGTGCGCGAGACGGTCACCGCGCCGGCCCGGGTGCGGCGCCAGACCGTGCAGCAACAGGTCTGGCGGCTGGGGTTCGATGCGCTCCAGCGTCACCTGCGCGGGGTCGAGGAGTACCTGCCGGTGCCCTCGCATCCGACCCGGCTGAACCACGAGGGGTTTGCGGCCTTCTGTCGCTGGGCCGCCGACCGGCGCGGTGTGCCCCTCCCGCACGATGTCGACTGGGATCGCTGGCTGGCGGAAGGCGGGCGACGACAGCGTCAGGTCAGACGCCATGAACTGCTGCGTCACCTGTTCCGGCGACCGCTGGAGGTGTGGATGGTGCTGGACTACGCGGTGTTCCTGGAAGAACGGGGCTACCGGGTGCGGCTGGGGACCTTCTGCGAGCGGGCGCTGACGCCCCGTAACCTGTTACTGGATGCCGAGCGGGTGCCGGCTCAGGGTTTGCGGTAGACCACTTTGTCCACACAGCCGTCCTTGAAGTAAACGTACGTCAGCTCGTACAGGCGGCCGTAGTAGTCGGTCGTGTAGACCCAGGTTTCCTGGGGCGTGGGGTAGGTTTCCGGGGTGCGCCCGAACGCGTCGATCACGTTCTCGCGGGTCATGCCACGCACTACCTGTTCGCGAATGATGTAACGGCGCAGGTCGGTGGAGGGAATGAACCGGCAGGGTGAATCGTCGTGCCTTTCGGCGGAAGATGTGGCCTCGTCGGGCTCGGACGTTTGCGGCTGTGGCCGGGATTCCGGCAGGTTGCTGTCGAAGGCGCCGCCAATGCGGTTGTCCTGGATGGTGACGGTTTCGGCGTCGCCGCCGCAGGGCGTGTCGGAATAGCGTACGGTCCCGCCCTCGCTGCACCGGTAGATGTCCGCCTGGACGCCGGCTGGCGCCAGACCGAGGAGCAGTAAAACCAGAACCGTACGCATCGATACCTCTCAATTCGAACGCGGCGATACCGCCGACTCCCAGGTGGAATCGGCGGTATCGCGCCTAGCGCGCCATCTGCACCGACGCCTCGACGCGGCGATTCTCGCGCCGGCCCTGGGCGGTGCTGTTGTCGGCGATGGGCTCGGCTTCGCCATAGCCACGCGCGCTGACCCGGTCGGCATCGACGCCCAGTGTTTCCACCAGACGGTCGGCGACCGCTTCCGCGCGGCGCTGGGACAGGGTCTGGTTGTAGCTGGCCGCACCGGTGTTGTCGGTATGACCGCCAACCTCGACCACCGTGTCCGGATGCTCTTCCAGGAAATCCGCCACCCGGCGAAGTTGATCGTCGTAACGGTCGTCGATGGTGGCGCTGTTGGTGGGGAACATCACTTCCAGGGTGAAGGTTTCCACTTCCTCCATCACGCCTTGGCAGCCGGTTTCGTCCACGTCCGCGCCGGCCGTGGTGTTGGGGCACTGATCGCGACTGTCGACGACGCCGTCGTTGTCGCTGTCCAGTTCGCAGCCACGGCTGTTGACGCTGGCGCCGGCCGGGGTGTTCGGGCATTCATCGAGACGGTTGGGCACGCCATCGTTGTCGCCGTCCGGCTCGCAGCCATTGGCATCGACACCGACGCCGGAGGGGGTGCCCGGGCACTGGTCGCGGTCGTCGGTGACGCCGTCGTTATCGGTGTCCACCGGCTCCGGTTCGGACGACCCGACACCGAAGGCGAAGCTCATGCCCACCGAGGCCAGGGTGTCGAAGGATTCCTCGTCGAGGCTGTAGAACTCGCGCACGTCGCCGCGCAGGGAGATCAGCTCGCTGATGTTGTAACGGATACCGCCACCCAGGTTGAGGCGGGTTTCCCCGGCAATGCCGCTGCCCACGCTCTCGAATTCGGTGTGGCCGGCACCGGTCGCCAGATACGGATTCCAGGTTTCGTCCGGATCGCCGAAGTAGTACAGGCCATCCAGGCGGTAGTCGTCGAAATCGCTGCTGCCGGAGATGTACTTGCGGTCGGCGTCGCCGCGGGAGTAGACCGCCTCGATCGCCCAGCGCGGCAGGAAGCGATATTCGATACCGCCGCCGTAGGTGTCGGACTCGCTCAGATCCCGGTTGTCATCGAAGTATTGGTAACCGATGAACGGGTTGAGGTAGATGTGCTGCTCGTCCGCCAGCGCCGGCGCAGCGACGCTGGCGGCCAGGACCGCGATGCCCAGCGGGCGCCAGCTGAGTGGTTGTGGAAATGTCATAGGAACCTCCTGTTCGTTTCATTCGAGTCATTTTTCTGGTGAATTATTATTGTTGGCCGAACGTCGCCTGCGGCCCTGTCCGGCGGACACAGGCCGCCGCGAATGCGCCACGTCCCTGTGCGTTTACGCACAATTTTAGTAACGGGATGCCTGAAGGTCAGTCTTTTCGGGACTTTATTGCAGAATGGAAATCTTTTGCGGCCGTTCAGGAAAGGTTCGGTTCGCGGAAATCCGGTTCGCGAAAATACAGATGCGCGCTCTTCTTGCTGAAGGTCAGGGTGTCGCCGTTGTCGAAGCAGACGTCGAAGGCGCCTTCGGATTCGTCGGTGACCCGGCCGGCACCGAGAAGGGCGTGAACCAGACGCGGGCGGCACCAGATGGGGCCGGAACCGCTGTCGGTCTCGCCTGTATCGCCGCCCACCAGGGTGACGCCGGCGCGCTCGGCGTAGCGCTCGCTGATGGCGGTGAGCGGCTGGTCCAGCTCGATGGCCCCGTCGTTGCCGACGCCGTCGTCCAGCGCTGAGCCCAGGGCATCGCTGATCGGGAAGCAGAGTTCGTGCATGAAGCGGCTGGGGCCCTGATCGCCGTCCAGGTGCGGTGTGCCCTGGTCCGGCCGGGTGATCAGGTGGAGGGCATCGCGGGTGCGGGTCAGGGCCACGTACAGCAGGCGCCGTTCGCTTTCCAGCAGGCCCTTGAGGTCGTCGGTCTGGCGCGCGGTGTAGGGCAGGTACTTCTCCTGCAGGCCGGGGATGATCACCATCGGCCACTCCAGCCCCTTGGTGCGGTGCATGGTGGACAGTTGCACCCCGCCGCGTCCGGGCTGGCGGGCCTGATCGCGCAGCGTGTCCAGGTGGGCCAGGGCCTCGCCCACGCCACAGTCCAGCCCGTACAGATAGGCCTGGAAGCCGCGCACGGTTTCGATGCGCTCGTCGGCGGCCTCGTGGGTCATGGCCAGGCTGCGGATGCCGTCGAACAGCTCGGTGTCCTCGGCGTAGCGTTTGACCAGGGTGTGGGCGCGGCCGCTGTAGCCGTCCAGCGTCTGCAGGCACTGGCCCAGTTTGCGCAGCTTGCGGGCAGGCATGGGGCCGAGGCTGTCGAAATCCAGGTCCAGCAGGCGGGCGCCCCATTGGCCTTCGAAGCGCGCCAGCATCTGCGCCAGGTTCTGCAGCTCCGCTTCCTTGAGCCCCACGTGGGGGAAACGCAGCAGGGCGCGCGCCACGTCCAGCCGGCTCTCTTCGGGCAGGATCGCCAACTGGCCGCCGCAGACCCGCAGCAGGTGCGTCACCGCCTCCACTTCGCGGGTGAACAGGGCGCCTTTGTTGCTGTCGATGCGGTAGGGCACGCCGCGTGACAGCAGGCGCAGCTCGATCGGCACGCTCTGGCTCCAAACCCGGAACAGGATGGCGATGGCCTCCAGCGGTTCTCCGGCGTCGCGTCGGGCTTCCACCAGACGCAGGATCACCTCGCTGTCGTCCTTGCTCTCATGCCGCTCGATGGTGGTGGCCGGCGTGGCCTCGTGGGCGTGGCAGAGCACGTTCTTACGCCCGCTGTTGTGGCTGATCAGGTGGTTGGCCAACAGCGCGACCCGATGGCCGTAGCGGAAGGTGTAGCTCAGGGTCTGCTCGATGGGGCTCTCGAATTCCTCGCTGAAGCGGTTGAGGATGAACTCCGGCTGGGCGCCGCGGAACTCGTAGATGGTCTGGTCCGGATCGCCCACCACCGTCACCCGGGCGCGGTCGCCGGCGATGTAGCGCAGCAGCAGGTGCTGGATCTCGTTGGTGTCCTGGTACTCGTCCACCATCACCAGGTCCATCTTGTTGGCCACCAGGCGTTGCAGCGGCGGGTTCTGGTGGATCGCCATCACCGGCTCGTAGAGCATGTCGGCGTAACTGATTCGGGCATTGCGCTTGCGCCATTGCTCGAAGCCGTGGAACAGGTCGATCAGGTAACGGTGCTTGGGGCTGTAGTCGAGCTGCTCGAAGACGATCTCCACCGGCGACAGGGTGGTCTTGACCCGGTCGATGAAGCCGGCGGCGGTTTCCACGTAGTCTTTCTTGTTGCGCTTGATCTCGTCCTGCAGCGATTCCGGCGCCAGCTGGCGGGTCAGCAGCCAGACCTGGAACTGGATCTCCTGCTCGCTGAGGATGTTGTCGACGAAATCCGGCAGGTAACCCTCGCGCACGAAACGCTTGTACAGGCGGAAGCCCATGGCGTGGTACGTGCGGATTTCCGGCAGCCCCAGGCCGGTGTCCTTAGCCACTGACTGCAGCTTCTTCTGGAAGTCGTCCCGCGCGCTGCGGTTGAACATCAGCACCAGTATGCGATTGGGATCGTGGCCCTGTTCCAGCAGGTAGCGGATGCGCCAGGCCAGGGTGGTGGTCTTGCCACTGCCGGCCACCGCCGTAATCAGGGCGTGCTCGTAGCCGGCGGTGATGATGGCGTGCTGTTCGTCGGTCAGGTGCGGGGGGAGGGCTGTTGGCATGGGCGCTATTCTGGCATGGTCCCGGGCGCTCATCCATAATGGATTCCCCCCGGATTCCGCAAAAACGCTCGGTCAGGAGGCACGATCATGGAGCAAGCACAAAACGACGCACGCAACGTACTGGGCGAACCCCTGGAGGCTTGCGGCTACGATCCCAAGACCGGTTTCTATCGCGATGGCTGCTGCAACGTCGGCCCGGACGATTTCGGGGTTCATGCCGTGTGCGCCGTGGTCACCGACGATTTTCTCGAGTTCTCCCGGGCGCGCGGCAACGACCTGTCCACACCGCGTCCGGAGTTCGGCTTCCCGGGCCTGCGCGCGGGCGATCCCTGGTGCCTGTGCGCCGGTCGCTGGCAGGAGGCGTTCAACGCCGGGCAGGCGCCCCGGGTGCGACTGCGTGCCACACACCAGGCCGCCCTGGCGCATTGCGACCTCGACGCCCTGAAGCGTCACGCGGTCGATCTGAGCTGAGCGAGTGGCCACGCCGTCTCTGCCCACCGGCTGGCCGCAGCCGGACGATATCCAGCGCTGGTGCGGCCTGCTGCGTCACGCCGGTGAGCGCCGGTTGCTGCTGATCGAATCCGATCCGGACACTGCCCGGGCCTACGCGCGTCATCTGTGCGGTCACCTGCCGGCCAGCCGCCGTCTGTGGGTGGGTGATCCGGCCGCTGCCGCGGACGACGTCTTGCCCGTGACCGGTGCCCTCAAGGCCAGCCGTTGGCTGGGCCGGGAGCTGGATCTGGTGATCTGGGACGGCTGGCACGGCAACCCGCCGGACAGCCTGGCGGCCCTGATGGGCACCCTCGGCGCCGGTGCCCTGTTCATCTGGCTGATGCCGCCCCGCGCCGACTGGCCACAGTTCGCCGATCCGGATTACGCCCGCACCGGTCTGGATCGTCCCGGCGATCACCCGTTCCTGGCCCGCCTTGCGCAGACGCTGGCAAACCATCCCGCCGTGGTCCGGCTCGACGCCGATGGTCAGTGGGGGTCGCTGTCGGTGCGTCCCCGGCGTGAGGCGTTTGCCCTGGCCGACAGCGCCGATCAGATCGCCGCCATCGATGCCATCGACCAGACCGGCCGCGGCCGCCGACGCCGCCCGCTGGTGGTGCGGGCCGATCGGGGCCGGGGCAAATCCACCGCGCTGGGGCGCGCCGCCGCCCGTCTGCTGCAGGACAAGTGGCAACGGGTGCTGGTGACCGCGCCCCAGGCCGAGGCGGTGGAGACGCTGATGACAGCGGCGGCCGAAAGCTGGCCGGAGGCCGAACGCAGCGGCCTGGCGCTGAGCGACGGCGAGCGCGAGCTGCGCTTCGTGCCGCCGGACGTGCTGCTGCGGGAACGGCCCGAAGCGGGCCTGGTGCTGGTGGACGAGGCGGCTGGGCTGCCCGCGCCGATGCTGGAAGCCATTCTCACCGGCTGGCCCCGGGTGGTGTTTGCCACCACCGTTCACGGCTATGAAGGCACCGGGCGCGGGTTTGACGTGCGCTTCCGGGCGGCGCTGGACCGGCACACGCCCCAGTGGCGCCCGTGTCGGTTGAACCAGCCGATCCGCTGGGCCGAGGGCGATCCGTTCGAAGCCCTGGTCAACGACCTGTTCCTGCTGGATGCCGACAGCGTCGCGGCAACGCCGGCGGACGCGGAGGTGGGCATCTATCCCTGGCAGCCGTCGGAGGCGGACGCCGTCACCCTGGCCCAGGCCTTCGGGTTGCTCACCGATGCCCACTACCGCACCACGCCGGCGGACCTGCGCCAGTGGCTGGACGATACCGGCGCGCGCAGCTGGCTGGCGCGCGAAGGCGGAGACGACGGACCGGTCGTCGGCGTGCTCTGGGCCAGTCGCGAGGGTGGGTTGCCGCCGGAACTGGCGCGCCGGGTCATGCGCGGCGAGCGCCGGATTCGCGGGCATCTGCTGGCGCAGTCCCTGGCCAGCCACGGTGGCATCGCGGCGGTGGCCAGCCTGCAGATCGACCGGGTGGTGCGGATTGCGGTGGTGCCGGAACTGCGCCGCCGGGGCATCGGGCGCCGGTTGCTGAGCGCCGCTACCCAGAACGCCCAGCGGGAAGGCTCCGATCTGCTGGGCACCAGCTTCGGCGTGACCGGTCCGCTGCTGGGCTTCTGGCGCCGGGCGGGCATGCACCCGTTGCGCCTGGGGCTGCACCGGTCCGCCAGCAGTGGCGAACACACCCTGCAGATGAGTCTGGCGCTGACCCAGGAAGGGGCGGTGCTGCAACAGACGCTGCAACAGCGGTTCTCGGAGCACTGGCCGCTGCTGCTGGCGCGGGAGTTTACGGAACTGGAGGCGACGCTGGCGCTGTCATTGAGTGGCTCCTGGCTGCACACCGACGCCCTCGGGGCCATGGATCACGTGGAGTTGGCGGCGTTTGCCGACGGTTATCGGCTGTTCGAGCTGTCGCGCCTGCCGCTGCAGCGGCTGACCGGACAGCCGGGCGTGGTCCGCACGCTGCTGGATCACGACGACGGCGCGCTCTGGTGCCGCGCGATCCTGCAGGGTTGGGGCTGGGCCGATCTGCAGGCCGCCGGGTTGTGTCAGGGGCGGCGTGACGGCGAACAGACGCTGCGGCGTCTGGCCCGCCAGCTGCTGGATCAGGTCGATACGCCGGCGGGATAGCTGGCGTTCAGTGGAGATCCCCCAGGGGATCGTCCGCCGGCAGCCAGGGCGCGGTGAAGTGACGCTCCACGTGCTCGACCGGCACCGCATCGACGCGGCCGAACTGCCACTGCGGGTTCTGGTCCTTGTCGATCACCCGCGCGCGGATGCCTTCGCGCAGGTCGCCTTCAGCGCAGCAGCGCACCGCCATCACCAGCTCCATGCGGAAGATTTCCTTCAGCGAAAGCTGCCGGGCCCGGCGCAGTTGCTCCCACACCAGCCAGGCGGTGGTGGGGCAGCCCTTCTCCAGGTTGGCGATGGCCGTTTGCCACCAGTCGTCTTCGGCGTCCTCCCCAGTCAGCTTGTGCACCACTTCCGGCAGTGATTCGCCACGGCACAGCTGGGCGATGCGCTGTTCGTGGTCGGCCAGGTGGCTGTCCGGCAGGGTGGGGGCCTGCTCCACGGCGAACCGGTTGAGCAGGCGATACAGGCGGTTGTCGTCGGCGGCGCGGTCGCCGGTCCAGCGGGTGTCGACGATGCGCTGGATCAGGGCATCGGGTTTCTCATCCGCCACCGCCAGGTCGGCCAGGCCGATGCGCAGGGCGTCGCTCTGGTTCAGGCGCGCGCCGGTCAGGCCCAGGAACAGGCCGATGCCTTCCGGCAGGCGATTGAGGAAATAGCCGGCGCCCACGTCCGGGAACAGGCCGATGCTGATTTCCGGCATCGCCAGCTGCGCCGAGGGCGAGACCAGTCGGTAGCGGCTGCCGGCCAGCAGGCCCAGGCCGCCACCCAGGGTCAGGCCGTGGGCCCAGCACACCAGCGGTTTGGGATAGCGGTGCAGGGTGTAATCCAGCCGGTACTCGGCGGCGAAATACTGGATCGCGTGGCTGTCGCCCTGCCCGGCATCGATGGCCTGGTGCAGTTGGCGGATATCGCCGCCGGCGCAGAAGCCTTTGTCGCCTTCACCGGAGATAAGCACCAGGCACACGGAGGGATCCTGCGCCCACTGGTCCAGGGTGGCCTGCATCTGGCGGATCATGGGCTCCGACAGCGCGTTGAGGCTGCGCGGAGCGTCCAGGGTGATCAGGCCGATCTGGCCTTCGGTGCAGGGGCGGACTTCAGTGCGAATGGACATGAATAGACGGTACTCCTGAAACAGTGCGCCTGGGCGGTGTCATCCGGCCGGTTCGTTCCGGTGCGGCCAGCCCTACAGCATACCCGGTTGCGGGGCGGCGTACAGGGGGCCAGCTTGCCCTCACGATGTCACTCCGGCCCGGTGGCGATGAATGCGACCAAGGTCGAATTCGCTCTACGACCAAAAGCCCACATCAAGTGGCGGATTTATCGGGACTTCTGCCCTGTGGTATAAGCTTTGTGCCAACAACGACGATTCCAACAGAAGAATCACGGGGTCGCTGGATGCCGCAAATCGATTGCATGGGCACCAGGGATCACCCAGAGAGACCAGATTGAGGGCTTTTTATGAAGTGGATGTACACGTTACCGATGCTTGCCGTATCGGTGCTTCCGGTGGCCGCCCAGGCGGCGGGTGACGCCGAGGCGGGTAAACAGAAAGCGGCGGTGTGCGCCGCCTGTCACGGTCAGGACGGGCACGCCCAGATTCCCACCTATCCCAACCTGGCGGGCCAGAACGAGCAGTATCTGGTCACGGCCATGAAAGCGTACAAGGCCGGCCAGCGCCAGGGCGGCCAGGCGGCGGTGATGCAGGCCCAGGCGGCGGCCCTGAACGATCAGGACATCGCCAACCTGGCGGCTTACTACGCCAACCTGCCGGCGGCCAAGGAGTAAGCGCCGGTATCCAGGCATGTCTCCCGTCACGGGACGGGCAGACATGTTGGTGTTTTCGCCTGACAGGACGACCCGTTCCGGCGCGAAGCGAATGGACGGCCTCCATCCGCTTCCATTCGGCCTCCGGGCGGCCGCCGTAAAGCACTGGTTTGCCCGATTACGGATTCACAATCCGGTAGCTCGGCTTGTACGCCGCCCCCGGCAGCTTCATCCGGTTTTGCTGCACGAACGCCGTCAGCAGCTCTTCCAGCGGTTGCAGCAGCTCCGGGTCGCCGGCGATTTCGAACGGGCCGTGCTCTTCCACCTGACGCACCCCCTGTTCCTTGACGTTGCCGGCGACGATGCCGCTGAAGGCCTTGCGCAGGTTGGCGGCGATCAGGTGCGCCGGCTGGTTGCGGTGCAGTTCCAGCGATCGCATGCTCTCGTGGGTGGGCTCGAACGGCGCCTGGAACACCGGGTCGATCTTGAGCATCCAGTTGAAGTAGTACGCGTCCTGGTTGGTGCGCCGGAACGACTGCACTTCGTGCATGCCCTGTTTCATGGCCTGGGCCACCTTTTCCGGATCGTCGATGATGATCTGGTAGCGCGCCGCGGCTTCCTCGCCCAGGGCGTTGCGGATGAAGCGGTCGATCATCTCGAAGTACTCCGCGTTCTCCGGCAGGCCGGTGAACACCAGCGGGAAGGGCAGGTCGCGGTTGTCCGGGTGCAGCAGGATGCCCAGCAGATAGAGGATCTCCTCGGCTGTGCCCACGCCGCCGGGGAACACGATGATGCCGTGTCCGACGCGGACGAAGGCTTCCAGGCGCTTCTCGATGTCCGGCATGATCACCAGTTCGTTGACGATCGGGTTGGGCGGTTCCGCGCCGATGATGCCCGGTTCGGTGATGCCGATGTAGCGCCCGGACTTGACCCGCTGTTTGGCGTGGCCAATGGTCGCGCCTTTCATCGGGCCCTTCATGGCGCCCGGCCCGCAGCCGGTGCAGATGCTCAGCCCGCGCAGGCCCAGTTCGTGGCCCACCTCCTTGCTGTAGACGTATTCCTCGCGCCCGATGGAGTGGCCGCCCCAGCACACCACCAGGTCTGGCTGGCGGCCGGCGTGCATCACTCGCGCATTGCGCAGCACGTGGAAGATCAGGTTGGTGACCGTGTCGGGGTCGTCGCGTTTGAGGCCGGGGTAGTTACTGACGATGGAGTGGGCGTAGATGATATCGCGTAACACCGAGAACAGGTGCTCGCGGATGCCGCGCAGCATTTCGCCGTCGACAAACGCCTGGGCCGGGGCGTTGATCAGCTCCAGTTTAAGGCCACGGGGTTGGGGCACCAGACGGATGTCGAAATCCGCGTGCTGCTCCATCAGGTTCTTGCAGTCGTCGGTGTCGGTGCCGATGTTCATGACGGCCAGCGCACACTGGCGAAACAGGCGATACAGCCCGCCCTCGCTTTTATCCTTGAGGCGGTTCACTTCGTGACTGGAAAGGATCTCCAGGCTGCCCTCGGGTGAGACCAGGGCATTGATGGTTTCCTGCGCCATGTAATGTCGTCCATTTGGTGACTGGGGAGCGACCGTCCGGCCGATGGGCCACCGGTCTTACCCTGAGTGTAACGGTTTTGCGGCCGGGTGATCAGTGTCCCTGCACGAGTCAGGCGGCGGCTTCGGCGGTTCCCTATTTTTCTTTGTCGGGGCAAATCGGTAAACTGCTGCTTTTTTCACCAAGCGACCGAACTTTTCAGCATGAATTTCCTGATTCGACCCAGTGCGGAAGTGGCCATCAAGAGCAAGCCCGTCCGCCGCCAGCAGATCCGCCAGCTCCGCCAGAACGTCAGCAAGATTCTTCGCCGCGCCGATGAGCGCATCAAGGTGGAGGGCAACTGGGATCGCCTCGATGTGCGGGTTCCCGACGATGCCGACAGCGCCCCCCTGGTGGACCTGCTGCGCTGTGTGCCCGGCATCAGCAACTTTCTCGAGGTGCGCGACTACCCGCTGACCACCCTGGACGAGGTGGCCGAACGCACGCTGGCGATCTGGGGCCAGGCTCTGGACGGCAAGTCCTTTGCGGTGCGTGCGCGGCGCACGGGCGAGCATCCGTTTACCTCTTCCGACGTGGAGCGTCAGGTAGGCGCCGTGCTGTTGGCCGAGTCCGGCGCGGCGCGGGTCGATCTCAAGAACCCGGACGAACAGGTGCGCGTGGAGGTCATCCACGACCGCTTCCACATCGTCGAGCGTCGTTTCGAAGGCCTGGGCGGCTATCCGCTGGGCAGCGTGGAGACGGCCGTGAGCCTGCTGTCCGGCGGCTACGATTCCTCGGTGGCCACCTACCTCACCATGCGCCGCGGTCTGCGTACCCACTTCCTGTTCTTCAACCTGGGTGGGGATGCCCACGAGGTGGGCGTGAAGCAGGTGGCACACTATCTGTGGTCGCGTTACGGCGCCTCCCACTCGGTGAAGTTCATTTCCGTGCCGTTCGAGGGCGTGGTCGGTGAGATCATGCGTTCCGTGGACCACCGTCACATGGGCGTCGTCCTAAAACGCATGATGCTGAAGGTGGCCTCGCGGATTTCCGCCACCGGTCTGGGCAAGGCGATCGTGACCGGCGATGCGGTGGCACAGGTGTCCAGCCAGACGCTGGCCAACCTGAACGTGGTGGATCGGGCCAGCGAGGAAGTGGTGCTGCGGCCGCTGATCACCATGGATAAGGTGGACATCATCCGCCTGGCGGACGAAATCGGCACCGAGAGCTACGCCCGCAACATGCCGGAGTACTGTGGCGTGATTTCCCAGAAGCCGGTGACCCGCGCCAAGCTGCACCGGGTTGAGGCGGAAGAAGCCAAGATGGACATGGCGGTGATCGAGCAGGCCATCGAGGATCGGGTGGAAACGCCGATCCAGAAGATCCTGGATACGGTCAGCACCCCGGAAGACGTGGAGCTGGTGCAGACGCCGGCGGTCGGTGATGTGGTGATCGACGTGCGTCATCCCAACGAGGAAGAGCGCTCGCCGCTGCACCTGACCAACAACGAAATCCTGCACATTCCGTTCTACGAGCTGAACCAGCGGGTCGAGGAACTGGCTGACAACCAGCGTTACCTCCTCTACTGCGACAAGGGGACCATGAGCCGCATGCACGCGGGCCATCTCAAGGCCACCGGTCGCGACAACATCCTCGTCTACGCCCCGGCCTGATCCGGGGACGGCGGGGCGCCCCGGAGGCGTCCGCCGTCAGGCCCAGTTAGTCGTCCAGCCAGCCGTCGCGGATGGAATCTTCCAGTGCCTTGCGCTCGAAGTGCTGCTCGATCGCACGGCGCGCGGCCAGACGGCGCTTGGCGGCCGCTTTCTCGCGGTCGCGCTGCTCATCGCGCTGCAGGTGATCGAAAATGGAGAGAATTTCGGCCTGAACGGATTCGACCGGTTGCTGGTTGGCGGTGTTTGCTGTTGAAGATCGCACGTGTCACATCCTCCCTAGGAAAATCCAACCCGATTGCGTCCCGGATCCCTCATCCGGTCAGCAAAAGCGTACTCCCACTCTGTGACAGGACAGTGACCGGATCTGGCCACCATCCGCCCCCTGATTGTGCTTTTTAGCGCGCTTCAGCCAGCCTGTTGCCGGATCTGAAGCCCTTTGTCGTCAGGTCACACTTCAGGTAGAGAAAAGTCAGCAAACACCGTGCCTGAATCCGTCGCCCGGGGCGTCAGGGTGAGCGTCCCTCCAGCCCGTGCAGGAACTGGCGCACGTTCTCCGCGAGGGTGCTGATGTCGTAGCCGCCTTCCTGGATCACCAGGGTCGGCAGGGCCGGCGCCGCGATCCGTTTGCCAAGCCGGGCAAAGCCTTCGGAGCTGACAGAAACCTTGGCCTGCGGGTCGTCCTTGTAGATGTCGAAGCCCAGGGTGAGGATCAGCGCGTCCGGCTGGAACAGGCGGATGGCGATCATGGCTTCTTCCAGTTTCTCGAAGAAGTCGTCCTCGGAGGACCCATGGGGCATGGGCATATTGATGTTGTAGCCGTAACCCTTGCCTTCGCCGCGTTCGTCCTCGTAACCGGAGACCACGGGGTAGAAATTGGTGGGGTCCCCGTGGATCGAAATGTAGAGCACGTCGTCCCGGTCGTAGAAGATTTCTTGGATCCCCTGACCGTGGTGCATGTCGGTGTCGAGGATGGCCACCCGGGGGAAGCGTTTCTTGAGGGCTTCGGCGGCGATGGCCGCGTTGTTGAGGTAACAGAAGCCGCCGGCGGCGTCGCGGCGGGCGTGGTGTCCGGGCGGGCGGCACACGGCGTAGGCGCTGCGGTCGCCGGCCTTGAGGGCGTCGGCGGCGCCCAGCGCGGTCTGGGCGGACCAGTAGGCCGCTTTCCAGGTGTCCGGGCCGATGGGGCAGCTGCCGTCCGCCAGGTAGCGGGCGGCTTCGGCGAGGATGCCGCGCATGGCGTTGGGGGAGCGAACGAAGATGTTGGACATCACCTCATCGCCCCAGTCGTCCGGAATCGCCTTCCAGCGCCGGTGGGCGGATTCGAGGAAACGGAGGTAACCCAGGTCGTGGACTTTGGAGATGGGGCCGGCACCCTGGTCGCAGGGCTCGAGCACCTCGAATTCGAGGCTGTGCAGGCCGGCGATCATCTCCGCCGTGCGCGCCGGAACCTCCTGTGGCTCGCGCATCTGGCCGCGCGTGAAATACGTCTTCGGAACATGCAAATCCTGCGCGGGATGAAAGTATGCACGCATGGCACTGCCTCCCTGGAACGGCCGGTTGGGCCGGGCGAATTCTGAACACGTGGGTCGAGTATAAGCATCGTTTAAAGTCCGGCTCAACCCATGATTTGACTCATTTTTGACCGGGGCCGGGCGCGCACTTGTCCAACGTGCCCGCTTCAGCCACTATGAAGCGATCAGTCCAATGTCACCGGTTAGCGCTGGATAACTCACTACGCCAATACGCCCAATCGCAAGGAGCCGACATGATTCAGTCACCGCTTTTGACGAACCTAGACGGGTACATCGGAGGACAGTGGATCAGCACGTCGACGGGCCAGACCATCGACGTCTACAACCCCGCCACCGGCGAGGTCATCGCCCAGGTGGCCTCCATGGCCGAAGCGGACGTGCAGCGCGCCATCGACGAAGCCAAACAGGCGCTGCGGCTGACCGAGCCCTACGACCTGGATACCCGCCGGGGCTGGCTCGAAGGCATCCGCGATGCCCTGCTCAAGCACAAGGAGGAAGTCGGTCGCATCCTCTGCATGGAACACGGCAAACCCCTGAAGGAAGCCCAGGGGGAAGTGGAGTACGCGGCCGGTTTCTTCGATTACTGCGCCCGGAACATCGACACCCTCGATGCGCACACCATCGACGAGCAGCCCAAGAACTGCACCTGGACCATCCACTACCGGCCCATCGGTGTGGCGGCGCTGATCACCCCCTGGAACTTTCCCATCGGCATGATCGCCAAGAAGCTGTCCGCGTCGCTGGCGGCCGGCTGTCCGTCGATCATCAAGCCGGCCAGCGAGACGCCGCTGACCATGATCGCGATGTTCAGCCTGATCCATCAGGAACTGGACCTGCCCAAGGGCATGCTGGGCCTGGTGATGGGCAAATCCAGCATGATCGGCAAGCTGTTCTGCGAGTCGCCGGACGTGCCCATGATCAGCTTCACCGGTTCCACCGAAGTGGGCCGTACGCTGATGGCCGACAGCACCGGCTGGGTCAAGAAACTGGCCCTGGAGCTGGGCGGTAACGCGCCGTTTATCGTGTTCGACGACGCCGACCTGGACGCGGCGGCGGACAATTTGATCGCCAACAAATTCCGCGGCGGCGGCCAGACCTGCGTCTGCGCCAACCGCATCTTCGTGCACGAGAAGGTGGCCGACGCCTTTGGTGAAAAACTGGCGGAGCGGGTCAACCGTATGACTGTCGGCGACGGCATGAAGGACGGTGTGGACATCGGCCCGCTGATCAACAAGGCCGGCTTCGACAAGGTGCGCCGTCACGTGTCCGACGCGCTCGAAAAGGGCGGCCAACTGGTGGCCGGACCCCAGCCGGACAGCCTCAGCGGCAACGACCTGTTCTACCCGCCCACGGTGGTCAGCGGCATCACGCGGGATATGGCCTGCTCCCAGGAAGAGACCTTCGGTCCCCTCGTGCCCATGGCGCTGTTCAAGGGCGAGGACGAGGTGATTGAGGCCGGTAACGACACCGAGTTCGGCCTGGCCGCCTACGTCTTCACCAAAGACGAGGCCCGTGCCGCGCGCGTGATCGGCGGCCTGCGTTTCGGCCACGTCGGCTGGAACACCGGCACCGGCCCCACCCCGGAAGCGCCGTTCGGCGGCATGAAAGCCTCCGGCGTCGGCCGCGAGGGCGGTATCGAAGGCCTGTTCGAGTTTGTCGAGCCGCAGACGGTGCCGCGCGGAAACTGATCCCGGCGGCCCGCCTACCCGTTTTTTGACACCGTAAGTGCCTGACCCGTCTGGGTCAGGCGCCTCCCTCCCCTCGCCGGGCACTGTCCCGGCGTGATCCTGTGTGCCGGCTTGTTATAATCGGCGCTCTCATTTTCCTGAATCAGTGGTTCCCAATGGACGTCTCCCCGATTATCGATCCCCTCAACGATGCCCAGCGCGAGGCGGTCACCGCCCAGAACGACCATCTGCTGGTCCTGGCGGGCGCCGGCTCGGGCAAGACCCGGGTGCTGGTGCACCGCATGGCCTGGCTGATGCAGGTGGACCGGATTCCGGCGACGGGGCTGTTGGCGGTGACTTTCACCAACAAGGCCGCGCGCGAGATGCGCAACCGGATCGGCGAGATGATGAACCTGCCGGGCTACGGCATGTGGTTCGGGACCTTCCACAGCATCGCCCACCGCCTGCTGCGGGCTCACTGGCAGGACGCGGGCCTGCCCGAGAACTTCCAGGTGCTCGACAGCGACGACCAGCTGCGCCTGATCAAGCGCGTCATGCGTGAGCAGCAGGTCGACGAGAGCCGCTGGCCGCCCAAGCAGGTGCAGTGGTTCGTCAACGGCCAGAAGGACGAAGGGCTGCGTGCCGATCACATTCAGGAGAATCCGGGCGACCATTTCACCTCGGTGATGCTCAAGATCTACCGCCAGTACGAGAAGCAGTGCCAGCTCAGCGGCCTGGTGGATTTCGGCGAGTTGCTGCTGCGCTCCCACGAGCTGTGGCTGCACCGGCCGGAAGTGCTGGCTCACTACCAGCGCCGGTTCCAGCACATCCTGGTGGACGAGTTCCAGGACACCAACACCATTCAATACGCCTGGCTGCAGGTGCTGGCGGGTAACCGGGTGCCGCTGACCATCGTCGGCGACGACGACCAGTCCATCTACGGCTGGCGTGGTGCCAGGATCGAGAACATCCAGCGTTTCCAGCAGGACTGGCCCAACGCCCGCATGGTGCGTCTGGAGCAAAACTACCGCTCCACCCAGAACATCCTCAAGGCCGCCAACGCGGTGATCGCCAACAACCAGGGTCGGCTGGGCAAGGAGCTCTGGACCGACGGCGTCGAGGGCGAGCCGATCAGTCTCTACTCCGCCTTCAACGAGCAGGACGAGGCCAACTACATCGCCGATTCCATCAGCGCCTGGGTGGACGAGGGCAACCTGCGCAGCGAGGCGGCGATCCTGTACCGTTCCAACGCCCAGTCGCGGGTGCTGGAGGAAGCGCTGCTGCGCCAGGGCATTCCCTACCGGGTCTACGGTGGCCTGCGTTTCTACGACCGCCAGGAAATCCGCAACGCCCTGGGCTACCTGCGCCTGGTCCACTACCGCCACGACGACGCCGCCTTCGAGCGGGTGGTCAACACGCCGGCCCGGGGCATCGGCGCCAAGAGCCTGGCGGAGCTGCGCGAACTGGCCACCGGCCAGGGCATTTCCCTGTGGCAGGCGGCGGAACGACTGCTCGAAGCCGACGCCATGAAGGGCCGCGCCCGCACCGGCCTGCAGCAGTTCATCGCCATGATCGAGGCGCTGGCGGCGGACCAGGACGAACTGGACCTCAAGCAGCTCACCCAGCGTGCCATCCAGGACAGCGGCCTGCGCGATCACCACGCTAACGAAAAAGGCGAGAAGGCCCAGGCCCGGGTGGAAAACCTGGAAGAGCTGGTCAGCGCCATGGCCGACTTCGAGGTGGAAGACGGCATCGATCCGCTGTCGGAGTTCATCGCCCAGGCGGCGCTGGACGCGGGCGAGTCCCAGGCCGACGCCAACGAGGACAGCGTGCAACTGATGACCCTGCACTCGGCCAAGGGCCTGGAGTTCCCGCTGGTGTTCCTGGCCGGGGTCGAGGAAGGCCTGTTCCCCCACAGCATGTCCCTGGAAGAACCGGGGCGCATGGAGGAAGAGCGGCGTCTGGCCTACGTGGGCATCACCCGGGCCATGCAGCGGCTGGTCATGACCTACGCCGAATCCCGCCGCCTCTACGGTCAGGAGAAGTACCACGCGGTGTCGCGCTTCGTGCGGGAGATCCCGCCGGAGTTCATCCAGGAAGTGCGCCTGCGCAACACGGTGACGCGTCCGGCGCTGGTGCAGCGACCCAACGAGGGGCTGTTCGACGATTCCGCCGCGTCTCAGGCGGGGCTGCAGCTGGGCCAGCGGGTGCGGCATCCCAAGTTCGGCGAGGGCGTGGTGATGAACTGCGAAGGTTCCGGCCACCACACCCGCGTCCAGGTGAACTTCGACGACGGGGCGAAATGGCTGGTTCTGGCCTATGCTCCACTGGAGCGATTGTAGGAGCCCCGGTGTCGCGACACGGGATCAGCTGGTTCGAAAACTCATACTTTTGAATAAAGGCAGCCTGCGGGGTTATCTTACATCCTTACAGACTTGATATAACGACACATTGGGTCGTCCGTATCGGTTCAGCGCCGCCATTCCTGCGTGGCGGCGCGCAACAACAACGATAAAAGAAAGTAAGGAGAAAACATGAAGCGTCGCAATCTTTTGGCTGCTCTGGTCGCGGGTGTGCTGGGTATCGGGCTGGTGGGCTGTTCCCAGGAAGCGGAAAATGACTCCGCCGCGGCCAACGGCTCGTCCGACCAGGCGGCGGCCCCGGCCACCGAGAAGCAGACCTACAAGTGGAAGATGGTCACCACCTGGCCCAAGAATTTCCCGGGTCTGGGCACCGGTCCCGAACACTTTGCCGACCGGGTCCGCGCGATGACCGACGGTCAGATCGACATCACCGTCTACGGCGCGGGTGACCTGGTGCCGGCCCTCGAAGTCTTCTCCGCGGTTTCCCAGGGCACCGCCGAGTTGGGTCACGGCGCCGGTTACTACTGGAAAGGCAAGATTCCCGCCGGCCAGTTCTTCGCCACCGTTCCCTTTGGCCTGACCGCCCAGGAATACAACGGCTGGATGTTCCACGGCGGGGGCCTGGAGCTCTATCGCGAAGCCTACGAACCGTTCGGCGTGATTCCCTGGCCGGGCGGCAACACCGGCGTGCAGATGGGCGGCTGGTTCAACAAGGAAATCAACAGCGTCGAGGACCTGAACGGCCTCAAAATGCGGATTCCGGGCATTGGCGGCGACGTACTGGAAAAAGCCGGCGGCACGCCGGTGAACCTGCCGGGCGGCGAGATCTTCACCGCGCTGCAGACCGGCACCATCGACGCCACCGAGTGGGTCGGCCCCTACAACGACCTGGCGTTCGGCCTGCACCAGATCGCCGAGTACTACTACTATCCGGGCTGGCACGAGCCGGGTACCGCGCTGGAAACCATCGTCAACGCCGACGCCTACAACAAGCTGCCGGAGCACTTGCAGGCGATCATCGACGTGGCGGCGCGGGAAATGAACGCCGACATGCTGGCGGAATTCACCGCCCGCAACAACGAGGCCCTGCGGGAACTGGTGGAAGAGAAGGACGTGAAGCTGCGCCGCTTCCCGGACGACGTGCTCAACCGCCTGCGCAGCATTTCCGACGACGTGGTCAGGGATCTCGCCGAGCGGGACGAAATGGCCGGCAAGGCCTACGAGTCCTACAAGGCGTTCCGCGACAAGGTGGTGCCTTACACCGAGATCTCCGAACAGACCTATGTTGAGATCCGCGAACCGGACTCCGCCGACGAGGGCTGAAACCGGTCTCAATAAAAACCCCGGTCTGGAGACAGGCCGGGGTTTTTTGTTCTGTGGGCACGGGGCAGCCCGTTGACGCCGGGCCAGCAATGGCCGCCGGCGTGTCCCGGATCAGAACGGAAACTGGCCGGGTTCGGTGTCCACGGTGATCCAGCGCAGTTCGGTGAACTGGTCGATGCCGGCCTGGCCGCCGAAGCGCCCGTAGCCGGAGTCGCCGAGGCCGCCGAAGGGCATCTGGGCTTCGTCATGCACCGTTGGGCCGTTGACGTGACAGATGCCGGAGCGGATGCGCTTGGCGACTTTCAGACCGCGGGACAGATCCCGGGTGAAGACGGAGGCGCTCAGGCCGTAGCGGCTGTCGTTGGCAATGGCGACGGCGTCTTCTTCATCCCGGGCACGGATCATGGCCACCACGGGGCCGAAGCTTTCGTCCCGGTAAATGTTCATGTCGGCGGTGACGCCATCCAGCACCGTGGCGGGCATCAGCAGGGAGTCGGCCTTGCCGCCGGTCAGGGTCTGGGCGCCCTTGGCCTGAGCGTCGTCGATCAGGGCGTTGATCTTGTCCACGGTGTTGCGATCGATGACGGCGCCCAGCGGTGCGTTGCCCTCCCGGGGATCGCCGGTTTTCAGCCTGCGCACCTTGTCCGTGAATTTGGCGGCGAAGGCATCGGCCACCTCATCGACAACGATCAGGCGTTCGGTGGACATGCAGATCTGCCCCTGATTCATGAAGGCACCGAAGGCGGCGGCGTTGACCGCTTCATCCAGGTCAGCGTCAGCCAGCACCACGAAGGGCGCCTTGCCGCCCAGTTCCAGCAGGCAGGGTTTGAGATGCTCGGCGGCCCGTTTGGCGATGATGCGGCCGACCTCGGTGGAGCCGGTGAAGTTGATGCGCTTGACCGCCGGGTGGTCGATCAGCGCGCCCACCACGTCGGCGGCGTCTTCCGGCGCGTTGGTCACCAGCCCGACCGTGCCGTCGGGGAAACCCGCCTCGCCAAGCGCTTCGGTGATCAGGCTGTGGGTACGGGGACACTGTTCGGAGGCTTTGAGGACGACACCGTTGCCGCAGGCCAGGGCGGTGGCGATGGCGCGCACGCCCAGGATGATGGGCGCGTTCCACGGCGCGATGCCGAGAATGACGCCAACCGGGTCGCGCTGGCTCATGGATAGGCAGCCGGGCTTGTCGGACGGAATCACCTCGCCGTTGATGCGGGTCGTCAGGGACGCCGCCTCGCGCAGCATGGAGGCCGCCAGGTTCAGGTTGAACAGCGCCCAGCCCTCGGTGGCGCCGGTCTCGTCCATCATCGCGCGGACAAAATCGTCGCGGCGGGATTCCAGCGCCGTGGCGGCACTCGACAGTACAGCCCGGCGGGCGTTGGGGCCGACCTGTGACCAGGCTTCGAAGCCGGACTGGGCCCGCTCGGCGATGGCGACAGCGTCGGCCGCTTTCATGGCGGCGGCTTCACTGGCCACCTCACCGGTCACCGGATTGACGCGTTGGAAAGTCATGGCGGTCTCGCTTTGTCTGTTCTCGGGTGACTGATCGGTCGATCAGCGTGTAAAGCCCCACCATGACAAAGGCCGCGACCGCAACGCCAGTGGGCCACTTGCTCAATGGCAAGCGCCCGGTGCACGAGCGCCGGACAGATCGGTTCAGTCCCGCTGCGGCACTTCCCGGATGCGGCCGTGTTCGTCGATGGCCACGAACACGATCAGCGACTCGGTCACCTTGCGCATGCGTTCCCGGTCACGGTCGCGGGTCCAGACTTCCACGTGGATCTTCATGGAGCTGCGGCCGATGTCCACCAGGTCGGTGTAGACCGCCACCTGGGAGCCCACCCGCAGCGGCGAGAGGAATTCCATGCGCTCGATGGCCACGGTGGCGTTGCGGCCCTTGGAGATGCGGCCGGCGGTCGTGGCGGCGGCCACGTCCATCTGTCTCACCAGCCAGCCGGCGTAGATGTCGCCGTTGGCGTTGGTGTCGGAAGGGTAGGGCACCACTTGCAGTGCAAGCTGGCCCCGGGGGTTCGGTTTGTCGTCATCCGTCAGGTTCATGAATCGTTTCGCCCGGTTTTCAGAGTTTTCATTATTCAGCGTGTCGTGTGCGAGGCGCGGGTCCGGCCCCTACGGCCAAAATCAGCCGTAGAGGTAATCGGGCAGGCCCGTGGCCAGTACCGGCCAGATCGACAGCAGGATCAGCATGATCAGCTGAATGATAATGAAAGGAATCACGCCACGATAGATCTGCGAGGTGGCAATTTCCGGCGGCGCCACGCCACGCAGGTAGAACAGCGAGAATCCGAAGGGCGGCGTCAGGAACGAGGTCTGCAGGTTCAGGGCGATCATGATGCCCAGCCAGACCGGATCCAGGCCCATGTTGAGCAGCACCGGCGCCACGATCGGCACCACCACGAAGGTGATCTCGATGAAGTCGAGGATGAAGCCGAGCAGGAAGATCACCAGCATGACCACGATCATCGCGCCTACCACGCCACCGGGCATGTCCGCAAAGATGCCGTGGATCAACTCGTCGCCGCCGTAGCCGCGGAACACCAGCGAGAAGATCGCCGCACCCACCAGGATCAGGAACACCATGCAGGTGACCCGAGTGGTCTGCTGGCAGACTTCGCGCAGCACGCCGATGCCCAACTGACGCCGCAGGCCGGCCAGCAGCGTGGCGCCCAGAGCCCCGACGCCGGCGGCCTCGGTGGGGGTGGCGACACCGGCGAGGATAGAGCCGAGCACAGCTACAATCAGGATCAGCGGCGGTGTGAGGTCATGCCACAGGTTCAACTTCCGGCCGTTTTCGCCGTTGATATCGTCATCATGGGGCGGCGCGGCGGACGGCTTGAAGTAGGCGACCAGCACGATATAGACGATATAGAGCAGCACCAGCACCAGGCCCGGGATCAGCGCACCGACGAACAGGTCGCCCACCGAGACGGTGTCCGGGCTGAAGATGCCCTGCATGCGCTGGGCCCGCTGGTAGGCGCTGGACATCACGTCCCCCAGCAGGACCAGGGCAATCGACGGCGGGATGATCTGGCCCAGGGTGCCGGTGGCGCAGATGGTGCCGGTTGCCAGGGAAGGGCTGTAGCCGCGCTTGAGCATGGTGGGCAGTGAGATCAGCCCCATGGTCACCACCGTGGCGCCGACGATGCCGGTGCTGGCGGCCAGCAGCATACCGACGATGGCCACCGAGATGCCCAGGCCGCCGCGCATGCGTTTGAACAGTTCGGCCATGCTTTCGAGCAGGTTCTCGGCGATCTTGGACTGCTGCAGCATGCAGCCCATGAACACGAACAGCGGCACCGCGATCAGGGTCTCGTTGGTCATCAGGCCGAACAGGCGGTTGGGCGTGGCGCCCAGGAAGCTCATGTCGAACACGCCGAACGCCGCACCGCCTAGGGCGAACGCCAGTGCGGTGCCGGCCAGGGAAAAGGCCACCGGGAAACCGGCCATCAGCACGATACAGACCGCCGCAAACATCACCAGCGGCAGGAATTCGATGAATACACTCACAGCGTGTCCTCCGCAGGGCCGTTCTCCTTGGAAATGGCCCCGGCGAGGACCGCAATGTTACGCAGGGATTCGGCGACGCCCTGGATGATCATCAGCACGCACATCGCCGGAATCAGGCTCTTGAGCAGGAATATCGCGGGGATGCCGCTGGTCTCCGGCGAGCGTTCCAGGATCGCCCAGGAGCGGGCCACATAGTCCCAGCTGCTGACCAGAATGAAGATCACCACCGGCATCAGCAGGAGCAGGGTCCCGAGCAGGTCGACTACCGCCTTGCCCTTGCCGGACAGGCGCTGGTAGAGGATGTCCACCCGCACGTGATCGTTGTGCTTGAGCGTGTAAGCGCTGGCCAGCAGGAATACGATGGCGTGCAGATACATCACGCTTTCCTGCATGAAGATGGAGGAGCTGTTGAACAGGTAACGCATGACAACCACGGTGAACGTCAGTAACACCATGCCGATGTTGAGCCAGGCGAGGGTACGGCCGGTCACCTCGGTGAAACCGTCGAGGTAGCCGGTAAGGCGGACGAGAAGCGCGTTCTGATTCATGATGTTTTTATTGGTTTGTCGAGTTATTCCTCCATGTTAAGGGCCTCGGCGGCGGGTGCAACAAAAACAGGGGGCATAACCGACGAAAGGCTAATAATTGAGGAGATCAATTTCTTTTCGGCCTCTGAAAACAGGGGAAAGGGGCCGGATTTCACGGGATGTTGCAAAAAACATTACATCGGCTACGTGTGTCATCTAAGTGTCATAAAGACCCCTTAGGCTTCACACATCGGCTGACCACTGCCGGTTTCGAAGACGGGTCCGAATGCCGTGTCCGACTTCCGGAGATCAGCGGAACCCGTGAATAAATCGCATTATGGAGGCTCAACGTGAATAAACTGAAAACAGCTGTCGCCAGCGTTGCAGTAGCCGGCGCCATGGCCACCATCTCAACCCCGACTCTGGCCCGTGACACCATCAACATCGTCGGTTCCTCGACCGTTTACCCGTTCGCTACCGTGGTCGCCGAGCGTTTCGGTCGTAACACGGATTTCCCGACACCGAAGCTGGAGTCAACCGGTTCCGGTGGTGGTCTGAAGCTGTTCTGCGCCGGCGTGGGTACCCAGCATCCTGATATCACCAACGCGTCCCGCCGCATGAAGTCGAGCGAATTCGAGCGTTGTCAGAGCAACGGCGTTAAAGAAATCACCGAAGTGAAGATCGGCAGCGACGGCATCGTTCTGGCCAGCGCCAAGGGCGCCCCGAACCTGGACATCAGCCTGGAGCAGCTGTACCTGGCCCTGGCCAAGCAGGTTCCCAACCCGAACGGCGACGGCCTGGTGGCCAACCCGTACAAAAACTGGAGCGACGTTGACTCCAGCCTGCCGAACGAAGCGATCCGCGTGATGGGGCCGCCGCCGACTTCCGGTACTCGCGACGCCTTCAACGAACTGGCCATGGAAGCCGGTTGTGAAGAGATCGACATGATCGCCGACATGGAAGAAAGCAAGCGCGAAGAAGTCTGCATGACCTTCCGTGAAGACGGCGCCTTCATCGAAGCGGGCGAGAACGATAACCTGATCGTCCAGAAGCTGACCGCCGACAAGAGCTCTTTCGGTATCTTCGGCTACAGCTTCCTGGAAGAGAACTCCGGCACCCTGCAGGCCGCCACCATCAACGGTGAAGAGCCGACTCAGGAAGCCATCTCCAGCGATGAATACCCGCTGGCCCGTTCACTGTGGTTCTACGTGAAGAAAGCCCACGTGGGTGTCATTCCGGGCATGAGCGAATACGTCAAGGAATTCACCAGCGAAGGCACCTGGGGCCCGAACGGCTACCTGGCTGACGTTGGCCTGATCCCGCTGGCGCGTGACGCTCGCATGGCTGCGGCCAAGAACGCCCAGAGCCTGACGCCGATGACGGGCGACGAGCTGTAAGCAGCACGCCAGGCGTGTGAAACTGCAAAGTGCGGGGCCGCAGGGCTCCGCACTTTTCGCGTA
Organism: Marinobacter bohaiensis; assembly: GCF_003258515.1. Taxonomy (NCBI): domain Bacteria; kingdom Pseudomonadati; phylum Pseudomonadota; class Gammaproteobacteria; order Pseudomonadales; family Marinobacteraceae; genus Marinobacter; species Marinobacter bohaiensis. Next base: position 149,774 of record NZ_QGEH01000002.1, on the reverse strand, counting down.
TTCAAGGACGAAGAAAGCCATTAAATGCACTTGTGACGTTGTTCTGGCGAAGCGATACACTGTCGCGCCAGAAGGGAGCCGCTGAAACGGTACTGCCGTGGGCGGGCTGTTCCAGGGACTTCTTGCAACGCTGAAAGAGAGACATCAATGCAACCGGGCAACCTGTTTCCGCTGATTGTGGTGATGGTTGCGATTGCCTTCGGGCTGGGCTATGCCCGCTCGCGAGCGGTCGCGATGCCATTGGGTGGTATCCGTCACCTCAAATCCCTGCCTTTTTACTACGCCGCCCGCGCCGCCTTCTGGTGTGGCATTCCGGCGCTGTTGATCTTTGCCCTGTGGCTCGGCTTTGAACACAAGGTGATCCAGTTTCTGGTGGTCGGTTCGCTGCCGGCGGACCTGCAACCGGATTCCCCGGGGCGCGCCAGCCTGATCCTGTCGCAGATCAGTAACGTCGCGTCCGGCGCGCTGCCGGCGGATTTCGTGCCGGGCCCCATTGCTGAGGCGGCGGGCCGGCTGACCACGCTGCGCGAAGACAGCAAACTGATGATGACCCTGCTGGTGGTGTGTGTGGCGGTGCTGGGCGCCTTCGTCGCCTGGCTGCGGATCGCGCCGCACATCAACGCCCGGGAAAAGGTCGAGTCCATCCTGCGCAAGATCTTCTTCTGCTGCGCGGGTCTGGCGATCCTGACCACGGTGGGCATCATCTTCTCGGTCATCATCGAGACGATCCACTTCTTCCAGCGGATCTCCTTCGTCGAGTTCTTCTTCGGGACTACCTGGAGCCCGCAAACGGCCATCCGCGCCGATCAGGTGGCGGCGGAAGGTGCCTTCGGGATGATCCCGCTGTTCGTGGGTACGCTGCTGATTTCCCTCATCGCCATGGTTGTGGCCGTGCCGGTGGGTTTAATGTCGGCGATCTATCTGTCCGAGTACGCCACCAAGCGGGTGCGCGGCATCGTCAAACCGATGCTGGAAATGCTCGCCGGTGTGCCGACGGTGGTCTACGGCTTCTTCGCCGCTCTGACCGTGGCGCCCTTCATTGCCGACGCGGCGGCCTGGCTGGGGCTGGAAGCCTCGACCGAGAGCGCGCTGGCGGCCGGGCTGGTCATGGGCATCATGATCATCCCGTTCGTCTCCTCCCTGTCCGACGACGTGATCAACGCCGTGCCCCAGACCCTGCGTGACGGCTCGCTTGCCCTGGGGGCCACCCAGGCCGAGACCATGACCAAGGTGATCTTCCCGGCGGCCCTGCCGGGCATCATGGGCGGCATCCTGCTGGCGGTGTCCCGCGCCATCGGCGAGACCATGATCGTGGTCATGGCCGCGGGCCTGGCGGCGAACCTGACCGTCAACCCGCTGGACGCCGTGACCACCGTGACCGTGCAGATCGTCACCCTGCTGACCGGTGACCAGGAATTCGACAGTGCCAAGACGCTGTCCGCCTTTGCCCTGGGCATGATGCTGTTCATCGTTACGCTGCTGCTGAACGTCGTCGCCCTGAAAGTGGTTCGCAAATATCGGGAACAGTATGAATAAGCCAGAGAATCAGGCGGAACTCGTCCGTCAGTCGCTCAAGCGTCGCTATCGCAAGGAACGCCGTTTCCGGATGTACGGCATCACCGCGATTGCCATTGCGATCGCCGCCCTGGTGATCCTGTTTGCCGACATTATCGGCAAGGGCTACACCGGGTTCATCAAGACCACCATCACCCTGGAGGTTACCTACGATCCCCAGTCGATGTATCTGGAAGACGCCACCGATACCGACGCCCTGGCCATGGCGGACTTCACCGCACCGCTGATCGAAGCGCTGCATGACGCGTTGCCGCAGACCGGGGAAGACGACAACCGCGCGCTCAAGGGGCTGCTCAACAGCTACGCCTCCAACAAGCTGCGCGACGCGATCAAGGCCGATCCGGACCTGCTGGGTACCACCCAGACCATGACGTTCCTGGTGAACGACGACGTCAGCGTCTACGTCAAGCACGCCGACGACGACCGCTATTCCATCAAGCTCAGCGAGGAGCAGCAGGGCTGGGTCGACGAGCTGGAACAGCGCGGCATCATCGAGAACGGCTTCAACGACGTCTTCTTCTCCAGCGGTGATAGCCGCGAGCCGGCCAACGCCGGTGTGTTGGGGGCCATGGTCGGCTCGCTGCTCACCATGGTGGTGACCCTGGCCCTGTCGTTCCCGATCGGGGTGGCGGCGGCCATCTACCTGGAGGAGTTCGCGCCCCAGAACAAGCTGACCGATTTCATTGAGGTCAACATCAACAACCTGGCGGCGGTACCGTCCATCATCTTCGGTCTGCTGGGCCTGGCGGTGTTCATCAACCTGTTCGGCCTGCCGCGCTCGGTGCCGCTGGTGGGCGGCCTGGTGCTGACCCTGATGACGCTGCCGACGATCATCATTTCCAGTCGCGCCGCCATCAAGAGCGTACCGCCGTCGATCCGCGAGGCGGCCGAGGGTATTGGCGCGTCCAAAATGCAGGTGGTGCTGCACCATGTGCTGCCGCTGGCCATGCCCGGCATGCTGACCGGTTCCATCATCGGCATGGCCCAGGCGCTGGGTGAAACCGCCCCGCTGCTGCTGATCGGCATGGTCGCCTTTATCGTCGACGTACCCGGCGGCTTTACCGATTCCGCCACCGTCCTGCCGGTCCAGATCTTCCTCTGGGCGGGCAGCCCCGAACTGGCATTTATTGAACGGGCGTCCGCTGCCATTATGGTCCTGCTGACCTTCCTCATTGGCATGAACGCCCTGGCCATCTGGCTGCGCCGTCGCCTCGAGCGCCGGTGGTAACAGGAGATTGAAAGTATGAATACGATGAATTCGACAATCGCCCAGGACCAGGACGTCCCGGTAGAGGAAGCGGTGGAGAAGAAAGAAACCACCGTCACCGACAGCGAGCTGGAAGGCAAGACGGTAGGCAAGCCCTTCGCCGATGAACCCAAGTTCTCCCTGCGCAACGTGGAAGTGTTCTATGGCAGCAACCGCGCCATCAAGGACATCAGCCTGGACATCGCCAAGAACGAGGTGATTTCCTTCATTGGGCCGTCCGGCTGCGGTAAATCCACGTTCCTGCGCTGCCTGAACCGGATGAACGACAGCATCGACATCTGCAGCGTGAAGGGGCAGCTGTCGCTGGACGGCAACGACATCTACGATCCCAAGCGGGACGTGGTGGAACTGCGCGCCCGGGTCGGGATGGTGTTCCAGAAGCCCAACCCGTTCCCCAAGTCGATCTACGACAACGTCGCCTACGGCCCGCGCATCCACGGCCTGGCCAACCGCAAGTCGGAGCTGGACGAGATCGTCGAGAACAGCCTGCGCGGAGCCGGCCTGTGGAACGAGGTCAAGGATCGCCTGGACACCCCGGGCACCGGCCTGTCCGGCGGTCAGCAGCAGCGTCTGTGCATCGCCCGCGCCATCGCCGTGAGCCCGGAGGTGGTGCTGATGGACGAGCCCTGTTCGGCGCTGGACCCGATCGCCACCGCGCGCATCGAGGAACTGATTTCCGAGCTGTCCGAGAGCTACACCATTGTCATCGTCACCCACTCCATGCAACAGGCGGCGCGGGTGTCCGACCGGACGGCCTACTTCCACCTGGGGCACCTGGTGGAAGTGAACGAAACCAACAAGGTGTTCACGGCGCCCGAGCATGAACTGACCGAGTCCTACATCACTGGTCGCTTCGGTTAATCCGACGGACTGCGGAGAACGAGATGAGTAACAAACAGGAAGACGTATACGGCGATCACATTTCCCACCAGTTCAATGAAGACCTGTCCGGTCTCAAGGAAGATTTCCTGCGCATGGGCGGCATGGTCGAGCAGCAGGTGGTGGACGCCATCGAATCGCTGATCGACGGCGACGGCCACCGTGCGGATGAGATCCGTACCCGCGACAAGCAGGTGGACAAGCTGGAGCTGGAGATCGACGAGGAAGCCACCCGCATCATCGCCCGGCGTCAGCCGGCGGCGCGGGACCTGCGCCTGGTGCTGTCGGTGATCAAGATGGTGGCGGACCTGGAGCGCATCGGCGACGAGGCCAAGAAAATCGCCAAGCTGGCCCTGCGCCTGTCGGAAGAAGGCCAGGCCCCGCGCGGCTACGTGGAAGTGCGCCACATCGGCAACCACGTCGGCCAGATGCTGCGGGACGCGCTGGACGCGTTTGCCCGGCTGGACTCCGAGCAGGCCCTGCGCATCATGAAGGAAGACAAGCGGGTGGACGAGGAATACCAGGCCGCGACCCGATCGCTGATCACCTTCATGATGGAAGACCCGCGCAATATTTCCCGCTGCATGTCGGTCATGTGGGTGTTCCGGGCGCTGGAGCGCATCGGCGACCACGCCTGCAACGTGGCCGAGCACGTGATCTTCATGGCCAAGGGCGAGGACGTGCGCCACACCCCGATGGAAGAAGCGGAAAAGGTGGTCGGCAACTGACGCCGACGTCCGGCGAGGCGGGTGGAGGCCCGCTTCGCGCCGTTTCCTGCCCCTTTCTCTCCAAACCGTCATCTGGTGGGCCCGCCATTCCCTTGCCGGGCGGGCGGTGCCATGGCATAACGGGGCCCATCGAAACAGGAGAGAATCAAGTATGCGTGTATCCCCCCGAATTGACCTGTTCGCTCCGCTGTATCGGCTGACGGCGCTGCGGTCACTGACCCTGCTGGCGCTGGTGATGGCCGGCGGCCTGGCCGAGGCGGAAACCCGTGCGGAATCCGTGGTGCGGGTGTCGCCGCTGGGCGAAATCATCGAACAGTATCCGGCGATGATGAGCGAAGGCATCCGCGAGGGTCTCAAGCAGACCGGCCAGGTGGACCCGATGGTCGCCAACACAGTGGGCGGTATCGTCAGCAACGCCTTCAGCAGTGCGGCCATTCGCCGCCAGGTGGTGGAGGATCTCGACGCTGGCCTCGGCGACGGTCAGCTGCAGGCGGTGCAGGACTGGTACGAGACGCCGTTGGGCCAGCGTATGGCGCAGGCGGAAGTGTCCGCGTCCAGCCCGTCGGCCTGGAAAACGATCCAGGCGCAGGGCTCATCCCTGGTCGATCGCTACAAAGGCAGCCAGCGCGCGGACATGTTCTCCCGCTTTGACCGGGTCACCCGTGCCACCGAAAGCACGGTGGACACGGCCGTGGCGGTGCAGCTGGGGCTGGCCTCGGCCATGAGCGCCTTCAGTGGTGGGCAGGGGCCGACCTATGACCAGATGAAGCAGCAGATCGAGGATCAGCGTTTCATGCTCAAAGGCGCGGTGGAACAGCAGGTCTACGCGGCCTATCTGTACACCTACCAGGATTTCAGTGCCGACGAGATCGACACCTATCTGGATTTCATGGGCTCGGATGCCGGCAGCGCCTTCAACCGGGTGGTCACCGACAGCATCCAGAAGGCGATCCTTGAGCCGGTGGAAAACGTCGGCGGCCAACTGGTGCGGCTGCTCAATCCGGGCCGCTCCGGCTCCTGATCCCGTCCATCCCGGTCCGGCCCGCTATCAAGGGGCCGGGCAATCAATCACCGGGCAATCCCTGCCGGTCTCGTCGTCCCCGACCTCCGCAGCGGCCGCCTCGAAACGTTCGGGGTTCAGTGTCGCTGCGCAGTGGCGTGCCTGCTGCGCCGCCTGCGGGCAATCCAGTTGCTCCAGAGCCTCGCCGTAATTGTTCCAGCCGGCACTGAGGCGCGGGAAATCCCGGGTCAGCGATGCATAGCGCCCGGCGGCCTGCGGCCAGTCTCCTTCCGCAAACGCGATGTTGCCCAGTCCCAACTGCGCCGCCGGCTGGTCCGGCCAGGTGGCCAGCGCCGTGGCGTAGGCGGTTCGGGCCGCGTCAGTCTGGTGCGTGGTTTCCAGATCGTTGGCGGCGCGCAGGAAGGGCAGGGGCTCGGCGGTGGCCGGCAGCTGTGACGGCGGCAGCATCACCCGGGCCCAGTTGTCGGTGCGATCCCAGGTGGCCATGAACGCCGCCAGGGGCTGGTGGTAGTTGCGCTCGGTGCCGCTGTGCAGAATCAGTTCCTGGGCGGCCTCGTCGTAACCGATCACCACCGCGAAGTGCCATTGTGGCCACCAGCCGAAGCGCAGGTTCTGCATCACCAGCACGGGATTGCCGTGGTTCACTTCCTGGATAACAGCGTCCAGCGTTGGCGCCAGCGGATACACCAGCAGGCCGTACTGGCGGGCGGCGGCCACCATTTCCACCTGCAGTGAGCCGTGGCGTTCCGGCAGGTAGACCTTGTCCACCAGCGCATCCGGTGTCTCGCTCACGCCCTGACTGCCGAGCATCATGGCCAGGGCAGCCGGGCCACACTGGTACTGTTCCTGGGGATAGAAGGGAACGTGGGTCAGCAGCGTCCGGTCGGTGTTCGTCGGGGTGTCTGGCCAGGGTGGCGTGCTGGCGCAGCCGCCGAGGGCCAGCGCCAGCATGAGGGTCAGGGCCGACCGCAAGCGGCCGGCTCCGTATGGACGACGATCGCCCATGGATCAGCGGATGCAGTTCACGAACGGGAAGATGTCCGTCGCGCACAGCATGTCGGTGACAATGAAGATCACCAGGAACAGCACGATAATGCCCACCACGCCTTCGCCGGTCGGTGCATCGGCCAGTTGCTGCTTGAAAGAGGCCAGCTCGGACGGTGTCAGGCTCTGGATGCGGTCGCGGACTTCATCCTGGCTCACACCCATGTCCACCAGCGTCTGTTTGACGTCATCCCGTTCCAGCATCTGCATGAGGGCCTGACGGTCGATGTCCGCCTGCTGCTGGTTGAGCAGCTCGCCGGTACCCACCACGCTGGCTGACGCCGGGGCGGCGAACAGTGTGAAACACAACATCATCAACGACATGAACCCCGCGATGGGGCGACTGCATTGCCGGATTGTGTCCATCTGCAAACTCCTGATTGCACTTGTTGGGTTTGTTTGTTGCGTGACGCAGTGTTCAAAAGTGTAATGATTCTGTGTGCGGGTGCGAGGGGATCCGGTTAAAGGTCTGTAAGGTGCGTCGATGTATCGCCATAGCGAAGGCATTCTGTTGCCGTGTGTCGCTCCTGGCACCATGATCTGGCGCGCCGCACCGATACGGCGCACAGCAGGTGCCCGGAAGCGGCTCTGGCGCGGTCTGCTCGCTCGCTCCGGTCATGGCCCCGTTCTTGCTGAAGGCCCCGGGTTTGTTCTTTCGAAGGCCCGAGTCCATGTTGTATCTGCTTCGTAATCTGTCCATGCGCAGCAAGCTGTTGCTGCTGATCCTGCCCGCCCTGCTGGGGGTTCTGTATTTCGCCGTGACCACGATTGGTGACCGTTACGACAACCTGGCGGGCACCCGGCACTTGCTGGACCGCTTCCAGCAGGTCCGGTTGGCGGATCCGCTGGTGGAGTCGCTGCAGAAAGAACGCGGACTCAGCGCCTTGTTTATCGCCACCCAGGGCAGCGATGGCCGGGTGGTGGACCGGCTCGACAGTCAGCAGGCCCGCACCGATGAGCACCTGGTGACGTTCCGCGACGGAATCGGCGACGATGGCCTTGCCAAGCTCTCAGGGTCGTTGGACCAGCTGGCCACCCTGCGCCAGCAGGTGCGTGGCGGGGAGATGACGGTGGATTCGGTCTTCCAGGCTTACACCGAAACCCTGAGCCGGCTGATCGACCGCCTGCCGGTGATCCTGCGGGATGCGAACGACGCTGTGCTGGCCCGGCAGATGGGCGCCTACCTGGCCCTGACCCGGGCCTCGGAATGGGCCGGACGCGGTGTACTCGCCGGCGCGTCGATCATCCAGCAAGGCAACGCCGGACTGGCGGCGGTGTCGACGGTCGCCGCCGATCACGCCCGTCAGCGTACGCTGATGGCCCTGGCCGGCGATTTCCTGGCCGATGCCGAGCGGCAGGCTCTGCTGGCCATCGATCAGACCGATGCGGTGCAGGCCTACGACGCCATGCGCGGCCAACTGATTGGCTCCGAATTCGGCTTTATCGGCATGACCAATTTCGACTGGTTCGAGACCGGCAGTCAGGCGGTGGATCCGCTCTATGCCTTCAAACAGACGCTGGTCAGCGACATGATGGTGCAGGCCACGGCGTCGATGGAAGTGGCCGAGGCGCAACTCTATCGGGCTGCGGCCGTGGGCGGCTTGGTAATCCTGGGCGTGGCCTTGCTGACGGTCCTGATCATTCGTGGCGTCAGCGGTCAGGTGTCGCGCCTGCTGGGGGACTTCCACCAGATCATGGAGCAGCGCAACCTGGGCCTGCGCACGAGTATCTGCACGCGGGATGAAATGGGGCGCATTGGTCAGGCGCTCAACGGCCTGATGGACACCTTCGCCGGCGCCCTGACACAGATCGACCGGGCCAGTGTGCAGTTGGCCGCCGCGTCCGAGCAGACCCGTACCACCGCCGGCCAGAACACCGACCAGGTCAACAGTCAGCAGGCCCTGGTGGAACAGGTGGCGACCGCGGCGGAGGAGATGTCGAGCACCGCTGAGGACATTTCCCGCAATACCCAGGACGTGGCCGGTGCCGCCCGGGACGCCAGTGCCAAGAACCAAGCCGGCCAGCAGGTGGTGCGCGACAGCGTGGCGCGGATCCGCGAGCTGGCGGGGTCGATCGAACAGGTCAGCGAACACATGCGCCAGCTGCAGACCAACAGCGAATCCATCACCCGGGTGGTGGACGTGATCAAGGGCGTGGCTGACCAGACCAACCTGCTGGCGCTGAACGCCGCCATCGAAGCGGCCCGGGCCGGTCAACATGGGCGCGGTTTCGCCGTGGTGGCCGAAGAAGTGCGCACCCTGGCCCAGCAGACCCACACCTCCACCGTCGAGATCGAAGGCATGATCGCCGGCTTCCGGGACGTGGCCAACGCCGTCGATGCGTCCGTGCAGGACAGTCACCAGTTGGCCAACGCCAGCGCCGACCAGGCCGAGGCGCTGGAGGGGACCTTCGCCGACATTCGCGGTGACGTGGACCGGATTTCCGGCATGGCGACCCAGATCGCCGCTGCGGCCGAGCAGCAGGTGTCGGTGACCCGGGACATCTCCGGCAACCTGGCGTCGGTGCGGGAAACCTCGCGGCTGACCCTGACCGGTTCGCAGGAGATATCCCAGGTGACGGCCGATCAGGCGGAACTGGCGCAGGAGCTCCAGACCCTCGCCCAGGGTTTCCGTCTGCAGGCCTGACGCCGGCGTTGAATTCGGGCGCAAGGAGCGGAGTGTTTGCGCCTCGTTCGGGGGGTAGTTTTGGCGTAGCATTGAGACAGCGAAGGAGACCTGCGCCATGACTGCCCCCAACATCCGCTCCACCCCATCCGGCGATGCCCGGCCGCTGGTTGATGATCCGCGCTGGCAGGCGCTGCTGGCGCGGGATCCTGAGGCGGATGGTGCGTTCGTGTACGCCGTGCGCACCACCGGCGTCTATTGTCGGCCAACCTGCCCGTCGCGTCCGGCCCGGCGCGAGAACGTCAGCTTCCACAGCGACCCGGCCGCCGCCGAGGCCGCCGGCTTCCGGCCCTGCAAGCGCTGTCGCCCCGAGCAGGCCGCCCCCGACCGGGAACGGGCCGGTAAAGTGGCGGCGCTGTGCCGTTACATTGAAGGGGCCGACGGTGTGCCCACCCTGGACGAGCTGGCGCGCCATGTCGGCTGGAGCCCGTATCACCTGCAACGCACCTTCAAGGCCGCGACCGGCATCACGCCGCGTAACTACGCCGCCGCTCATCGCGCCGGGCGGTTGCAGGACGCGCTGGGCCAGGGCGCCAGCGTCACCGACGCCGTCTACGCCGCCGGCTACGGTTCCAGCGGCCGTTTCTACGCCGAGTCCGACGCCGTGCTGGGCATGACCCCGGGCCGCTACCGCCGTGGCGGCGAAGGGGTCGAGATTCACTACGGCGTGGCGCCCTGTTCGCTGGGTCACGTGCTGGTGGCCCAGAGTGACCGCGGCGTCTGCGCCATCCTGCTGGGCGACGATCCGGACGCGCTGGCGCAGGACCTCGCGCAGCGTTTCGACGCGGCGGATCTGAGACCCGCCGAGGCCGGCTTTCAGGCCGTCATCGACCAGGTGGTGGCGTTCGTGGAGCAGCCGCGGACTGGCCTCGACCTGCCGCTGGACATTCGGGGTACGGCCTTCCAGCGCCGCGTCTGGGAGGTGCTGCGCCAGATCCCGGCGGGCCAGACCTTGAGCTACACCGACGTGGCCCGTCGCATCGGCGCGCCACGCTCGTTCCGGGCGGTGGCCCAGGCCTGTGCCGCCAACGCCATCGCCTGCGCCATCCCCTGTCACCGCGTGGTGCGCAGCGACGGCGGGCTGTCCGGCTATCGCTGGGGGCTGGAGCGCAAACGCACGCTGCTGCAGCGGGAGGCCGCGGCCCAGGCTGGAGACAACGATGCCGACTGACGTGCCCGCGTTAAGTGTCGACCTGCCCCTGCCGGCGGATTTCCGGGCGGAGGACATCCTGGCCTTTCATCGCCGCGACGCTGAAGAGGTGGCGGAACGGGTGGACGGGGCGCGTATCGCCAAGGGGCAGATATGGGATGGCCAGCCGGCGCTGTTGGCTTTGGCGTTCGATGACGGCCGGATGCGGGCGGCATTGCACGTGGACGGCGCGCCCCGACCCGATAGCCGCGACCGGTTGACCGCGCAGGTCCGGCGCATGGTCGGCCTCGATCAGCCGGTGGCCGAGTTTGCCGCCGCGCTGGCCGATCACCCGGCGCTGGGGCCCCTGATTGCGCGCCAGCCCGGACTGCGCGTGCCCCAGACCGCCACCCCGTTCGAGGCTCTGGCCTGGGCGGTGACCGGCCAGCAGATCAGCGTCTAGGCGGCGGTGTCCGTGCGCCGGCGCTTTATCCGCGCGCTCGGCCTACGCCACAGCAGCGGCCTGTGGTGCCCGCCGGGCCCGGAGCAGGTGGCGGGCGCGGCGCCGGAAGCCCTGCGGGGCGCCGGGCTGTCGCGCACCAAGGCCCGCACCCTGCAGACGGTCAGCGAACAGATCCTGGGCGGCGAGCTGCCCCTGGACCAATGGCTGTCCGACACGCCGGCGGACACCATCCAGGAACGGCTCAACGCGGTGCGTGGCATCGGGCCCTGGACCGTCAGCTACGCTCTGCTGCGCGGCTACGGCTGGCTGGACGGCTCCCTCGACGGCGACGTGGCCGTACGGCGCAACCTCCAGACCCTGCTGGGCCGGGAGGACAAACCCACGCAGCAGGAAACCCGCGACTGGCTGGCGGACTTTTCCCCCTGGCGCGCGCTGGTGGCGGCCCACCTCTGGGCCATGCAGTCGGCGGCCGGCTACTGACTGGCCGGTGTTCGCGCTGTGTCACAGAACTGTCACAGGATTGACCTAACCTCCGTAACATTCCGTTTTCCCGAATGATCTGGTTCCGTTCATGCCTCTATCGCCGCTTGTCTACCGTGTGCTGGTGGCGCTGGTCGTGCTCGCCGCCACCGGCCTGGCTCTGCTGTTGGGGCAGGTGCGCGTGGCGAATGCGACGCTGGGCCCCTACGACCACTACCGCTGTGACACCGGCGCCGCACAGGGCGGGCGGGATTTCCGCATCCTGACCACCACCAACTACCTGGCGCCGGCGCTGGCGGATCACCTGTGCCAGTCGGGCTGGCTGGCCGACCGCTTCGGCGGTGTGGACATTTCCTGGCAACCCCGCGCCTTACTGGACACCCGCGACCTGGCGGACCAGCGTTACGACCTGCTGTGGAATCGGCACCGGGTGCTGCGGGGGCTGCTGGCCAACGTCGACCAGTACTACGAGCGCCTGTTGCAGACGCCCACCTATTCCGTTTACTGGCTGAGCCGGACGGACAAGCCGCGGCTCACGGCGGACTACTTCGCGGACAAGCGGGTGGGTCTGATTCAGGACAGCCAGAGTCAGTCGTCTTTCCAGCAGCCCATGGGACAGTTGCGCCAGGCGGGTATCGAACTGGCGCCGGAGCAGCTGCATTTCTTCGCCGACCGGCGCAGTCTTTATCAGGCCTTCAACACCGGCGACGTGGATATCATCAGCGGCCTGAAATGGGTCGGTGAGCAGGCCGTGCCGCCGGAACGCCGCCTGGTGATTGCCGAGGGCCTGTCCACCGGCGCCTGGTTCGCCAGCCGCCGCGTCCTCGAGCCGGGCGCGCGCTGTGATCTGCTGGCGGCGCTGGCGGTGATGGCCCCGATCTATCGCCGTATCCATCCCGGTTTCCGCGTCCAGGACCCGGAGTGCGTTCTGTGAGTGCGCGTCCGTGGTGGACCGGTCTCGCCGCGCTGGTGTTGGCCGGGGGGCTGGCGCTGCTGATGGTGGTCGTGGCGCGGCAGTCGGCGCTGGCCAGCCTGGAGGGGCAACTGCAGGCGTCGCTGCCAGGCGCGGTGGATCAGGCTCTGGTCAACGGCGATGACCGTGACAGCCTCTACGGCACCATCGCCGGCCAGTTGCAGGCGGACCTGGACAGGCTGGATGTCCAGGGCGGGCTGCGGCCGGCTATCCAGAGCTGCCGGACGACGGTGAGTGCCCTGGGCCCCGCTACGCGGGAGACTACGGTGGGTGCGGATATCGACATTCGCTGGCGGCATGAGGACACGACGCTGCATGCGGCCTTTACAGTGAACTGTCAGCCCGCGTGGTGGGCGGCCCTGGGGCAGGGCGGCGTGCTTGCGGTGCTGGCGCTTGCCCTGATACGGCTATTGCCGACACCGCTGACCGGGTCTCAGCAGGCCTGGTATCAAACGCTGCGCGGCGAGGGCGTGTCGGCCTCCCGGGCGCGACGCTGGGTGGCGCCGCTTGCGAGCTGCGAGACTGATCCGTCGGCGTTGCTGGAACGGCTGCGCGAGCGCATTGAGTGGCCCTTCCCCGAGCAGTTGGCACTGGCCTTGATGCTGCACCGGGAGGGCTTGGACGAACGTCGCCAGGCCTGGTTCCTGTGGGCGTTGACCCATCACGCCGGGGATGCCGAAGCGGCCTTGGCCGTGGCCCGCCGGGACGACCATCTTGCGTTTGATCTGGAACGGGCCGAAGTGCGGGTGCGCGGCAGTGCCGTGGCGCTGCCGCGAACGCCTTTGTTCTATTACCTCTGGTACGCGCGTCAGCGCTGCGAGGGTGGCTCTGATGGCGACGGATGGTACGCCAACCCGCCGTCGAACCGGCCCGACCGGGCGGCCGGGCGCTGGCTGGCGGACTTCATGGCCGCCCATGACGGCCACGCCAAGGCGATCAACGACCTGCGCGAGAACGGCCTGCGCTCCAAGACCCTCGACCAGAACCGCAATCGCATCAAGGACGAGCTGATCCAGCGATTCGGCGAGTCGCTGGCGGCGCCCTACCTGTTCGAGAGTGAGCGTGTGTCCACCCGTGCCCAGTCCCGCTACCGGCTGGCCCTGCCGGCCTCAGCCATCGAGCCGGCGCTGCGGCACCTGGAAGAAATCGTCACCTGATCCTCTCACGGCACGTTCCGGAGATATCCAAAAGCGTTCTGGGATGTCTTTTTCACGGTTCGGACATGCGCCGGGCCGAAGCTGCTCCTGCTTTTCACCCAATGACAGGAGTAAACCCATGAAAACATCCCTCGCCCCGCTGGCCCTGGCCGGCACCCTGATTTTCAGCGGGCAGGCGTCCGCCCTCAACATTCTGCTGACCAACGACGACGGTTGGGAGACCGATAACATCCAGACGATGTTCAGCGCCCTGCAGGCGGCCGGTCACAACGTGATCATGTCGGCGCCGTGTACCGGCCAGAGCGGAAAGGGCGGTGCCCTGAATTTCCTCAAACCGGTCTCCGTGGACGACAGCAAGGCCGGCCAGCAGGAATACTGCGTCGGCGACACCGATGAAACCGTCGCCTTTGAGGATTTCACCGAAGGCACCCCGGTGATGGCGGTGTTGCACGGGCTGGACGTGGTGGCGCCCGCGGTCTGGGGCGCAGCGCCGGATCTGGTGATTTCCGGTCCCAACGAGGGCAATAACCTGGGCTACATGAACAACAACTCCGGCACCCTCGGCGCCGCCATGATCAGCATCGCGCGGGGCATCCCGGCGATCGCGGTGAGCGCGGCCGACGGGGACGCCACCAAGGCGACGACCGTGGCCCAGATCGTCATCGACATCGTCGACCAACTGGACGCCGGCCGCGCCGCCGGCGAGGCGCTGCTGCCGCCGTTCACCGGCCTCAACGTCAATACGCCGGACGACGTGGCCAACCACCTGGGCTACCGCTTCACCGACGTGGCCTGGAACGCCGGCGGCTACGACGCCATGTTCGTCGAGGATATGTCCGAGAACGACCTGATGATGAGCTATGTGGCAGCCAGCATCATGGCGGCCGACAGCTCCCTGACCGAAGCCGAGGCCCTGGCCCAGGCGCGGGCCGCCTATGCGGGCGCGTCCGGGATTTCGTTCACGGGCGGACTGGTTGATGACGACAGCGCCAATGCCGAAGGCAAACGGGTGCAGGAAGGCTACGTCACCATCAGCACCATCGATGCCCACGTGCAGGCCAGTCGCGCCAAGGTGGCGCTGACCGCCCAGAAACTCAACGCACTGAGCGAGTGATGGGGGCCATGATGACGGACACCAAGCGATTCCCGTATCTGCGGGGCCTGACGATGCTCGGCGCGACACTGGCCCTGGCGGCCTGCGGCGGATCCGACAGTGACGACGACAGCGTGGCGCTGGACAGCGTCGTCGGCCAGTACAGCGGCGTCTATCAGGATGCGGACGGCCAGCCCAACCTGGCCACGGTGACTTTGATCGGCAACGACAACCTGACGTTTGTCGGGCTGGATGAGCAGGACCGGCGCACCGAGTACAGCGGCACGTTCGACACCGGCAGCGGTGCGGTGAGCTTTGCCGGCGCGGAATGCGACACCGGCGGTGACCACCTGACCTGCGACATCGACGGCGTGTCGGTGCGGCTGGACGCGGTCAACGACGCCACCGCCCCGGCGGTATCCGACCTGGCGGGCGACTACCAGCTGCGCATCGACGGCGCCCTGTATCCGCTGACCCTGGCCAGCGACGGCCAGTTCAGCCTGGCGGCGAACGGCTGCGAAACCGTGGGCACCGTGAGCCCGGCCCTGGACGGCCAGGTGCTGGCGGTGGCGATCACCGGCGATGACTGTGGTGGCAGCCTGGCACGGGGCTACCTGGAGGCCGAGCCGCTGTATACGGACGACGACGCCCTGGCGGTGTACCTGCCGGCGTCCGACCTGTCCGGTTACTGGATCCGCTGATCCCACGACCCGCGGCGGCTTCAGCCGCGGCGGGTCACTGCGTTGATCTTCCCGTTGCCGGGGTGGCCGTGGTCGTCAGGAGACCGCCTGCGGCTCGCCGCCCCAGTCCAGACCCACCACGTTGTCACGCCCGTCACGCTTGGCCTGGTAGAGGGCCTGGTCGGCCTGTTTTAGCAGGCTGTCGATGTCGCTGTCCGGCGTCATGTGCGCGACGCCGATGCTGGAGGTGAAGCGGATCGTGCGCTTGCCGTTGAGCACCCGGATCCGGCCGATGCGCGTGCGCAGGCGCTCTGCGGTGACCAGGGCGTCGTCGGGATGTTCGCTGATCAGCAGACCGAACTCCTCGCCCCCCAACCGGCCGAATACGTCGGACTCCCGGATCTGCTCGACGATGGCGCGGGTAAACGCGCGCAGGGATTCGTCGCCCAGCGAGTGACCGTGGGTATCGTTGATGGTTTTGAAGTGATCGATGTCGAACATCAGCAGGCTGATCGGGCGTCCCTGGCGCCGGGCCAGCTCAATCGCCTGTCGGCAGTCGCCAAGGAAGCTGCGACGGTTGCGGGTGCCGGTCAGGGCATCGGTGCGAGCCTCACGCTCAGCGGTCTGGATGGCGTCTTCCAGTTCCCGGGTCCGCGCCTGCACCTGGGCCTCCAGGTCGGCCTTGGACTGTTCGAGCTGGCGCCGGTACTGGCGCCTCTCCTGGCGCAGTCGCCGCACCCGGAAGCCCATGGCGGCCATGATGGTCAGCATCTCGGTGAAGGACGCCACCGGCGGCCAGTAATAGTTGAACAGGTTGTGTTCCACCAGCCCCAGGTCGCGGCAGGCCTGCACCACCAGGCCGACGACCAGCAGCGACCAGGCGACGGCGAAGATGGCGGCCTCCAGGGAACCCTGGCGCCAGCGAACCAGACCCACCAGGATCATCACCGGGTACAGCAACAGGGCCAGGGTGATGGTGGCCAGCGCGAGGACCTTGATCTGGAACAGCGCGGCGATCAGCAGCAGGCCCGCGTTGGCCATCATCAGCTGGAGCAGGCGGTCCAGGCGCGGGGTGTGTTCGCGGGTGGCGAGGAAAATCCGGGCGAACGTGAGACCGCATAGAATGGTGACGGCCCCGCTGATGGACATGTAGTGCCACTGGAAATCATCGCGAATCAGGTACTGGTGGGTGTAGCCCAGGATCGTCGCCCAGCAGGTGATCTTGGACAGGGAATAGACCGCGTAGGCGAAGAAAGTACGCTCGCCGGTGGCCACGCCGCCGCAGAAGGCGAACAGGCCCATCAGGAAGAATCCCCCGAACAGGAAGGCGATGGCGCTGGATTCGGTGGTATGGGCGGCCACGAGGTTGTCCCGCGACCAGATGCGCAGGCTGGGGAAGACGAAGCCCAGCTCGTCGGAGCTCAGGCGCAGCAGCAGGTCGCGGGTCTCGCCCGGCGCCAGGTCGACCGGCACCACGAACCGGTTGTGGACCACCGGCCGCTGGTTGAATGGCCGGTGCATCGACAGGTCGGCGATCGGGACGTAGGGCGTGCCGTCGCTGCGGGCGAAGGCGGTCAGCTCGATGAGCTGGTGATCCACGTATTCCAGGTTCAGCGTCAGGGGACGATCGGTGGTGTTGCGCAGGCGGAAGTGGGACCAGAAAGCGCCGGGTTTCATGCCGGTGGAGCCGGCACTGTCCAAGGCCGTGAAGCGCTGCTGGCGCAGGGCGGTCAGCGCGTCGTCGAGGGTGGCCCGGGCGCCGGGGTCGTGCCAGATGGCGGCCTGGCCGGTGCGTTGACGGCCGTTCTCATGGTCGGTGACATCGATTACAGGCTGGGCCGTACTCCATCGCGGCAACAGGGCCAGCAGGCAAACCAGCAGATAAAGGGCGGCATTGGCGAACCATACCGGGCCAGTAAAAAGGCTGGATCGAGAAGGATTGCTGATCGACATGGAACGGCACCGACATCCGCTAACTGATAAGCTGGATCCATGGTTGCGTCGTCCGGTGCCGGATCACGATGGGCGCAGGGACGCCCAAGCAGATTACACGATTCTGGATGAAGTGGTGAATAATTTGTAATGTTATTCATTGCGGTGCCGGCGCGAGATCACCGACAGGAAGGGACGCGATGTTTGAATACAGCTTGCTGCACTGGTCCGCCTGGCGCTGAGCGAGCGCCACTGAGAGACCACAACCAACCTTTATCCATCGACCAGGGAGTGGAACATGGAATTTTCAACGCTTTGGCTCTTCATCCCCGCGTGCTTCGCCCTGAATGCGTTTCCCGGCCCCAATAATCTGATGGCGATGACCCACGGTCAAAGGTACGGTCTGCGGTACGCTGTGCTGGCCGGGCTGGGGCGCTTGGTGGCGTTCGTCTTGATGATCGCGCTGGCCGCCTACGGACTGGCGGTGATCCTGTATACCTCGGAACTGTTTTTCCTGGCGCTGAAGGTAGCCGGCGCGCTCTACCTGTTCTGGCTGGCCTACCAGATGTGGACTTCGGAGGTGGCCGCAATGCCGGATGCCGAACCGGCTCGCCCTGTGGGGCAGCTGGACGGTGCACGACGGGAATTTCTGATCGCTGCCGGCAACCCCAAGGCCATCCTGATTTTTACCGCTTTCTTTCCCCAGTTTGTCGATACCTCAGCCCCGGTGCCGGCTCAGTTCGCGGTACTTGGTGCGGTATTCCTGTTGATGGAGTGGCTGGTCATCGCCGGATACGGCGTCTGTGGAAAACTGCTGCAGAGCTGGTTCACCCAACCACTCCGGCAGCGTCTTTTCAACCGCGGCTGCGCCGGAGCACTGGCCTGTGCGGGGGCGGGATTACTGGCGTCGCAGAATCGGTAGCGCCATAACATTCGAGAATCAGGGAGGATTCGAAGATGACGCTGGAGACATGGAGTGTCTATGTGGCCACGGTCCTGGTGCTGATGTGTACGCCTGGGCCGAGCCAGCTGCTGATGTTGTCGAACAGCATCGGTAACGGCTTCCGACGATCGCTGCTGACCGCGGCGGGTGATCTGTCCGCCAATCTGTTGCAGATGCTGGCGGCCGGGCTGGGTGTTGGTGCGCTGGTGCTGGCGTCAGGCTCTGTTTTTGCGGCCCTGCAATGGGCCGGGGTGGCCTATCTGTTGTGGTTGGGTGTGCGTACCTTTCGCCGGGCCGGAACCGGCGGCATAACGCGGGGGGCTTTCGCGAGCGGGCGCCAGCTGTGGTGGCAGGGGTTTGTAACGTCGGCCGCCAATCCCAAGGCGATCCTGTTCTTCGCCGCGCTGTTCCCGCAGTTCATCGACTCGGAGCTGGCGTTCTGGCCGCAATTCCTGCTGCTCAGCGTGACTTACCTGGCCATGGATGCCGCCTTTCTTGCTCTCTATGGCAGCAGTGCGGCTTTGCTGGCGCAGCGGTTGACTGGGGTGGCCCGACGCCGGCTGGATCGGATCGCTGGTCTGTGTCTGATTGGGGCAGCGCTGTTGTTGGGGAGCAAAACGGCGTCGCGTCCAGTGTGATGCGGGCGGACCGAGGAAGGGGCAGCCCGCCCGCATCGTTGCCTAGGCTGGCGTTACCACCAGACTTCGGCCTGGGCGCCGAAGGTCAGGCCGTCGGTTTCGCTGTCCTCGATGGACTCGCTGGCGGCGTTGTAGTTGTCGCTCCAGTGGGCGTAGGTCGCGAACAGACGCAGCTGCGGCCGGGCGAAGAAGGTCGCGTCCGGTTCCCACTGCTGGGACAGGGTGATCTTCTGCAGGTCGTAGTCGTCCTCTCCCGAGGCTTCCGGCGACACCTGGTCCAGCCCCACCTCCACGGCGGTGCTCATCAACTGGCTCCAGTAATAGGTCGGGCGGACACCGGCTGACAGCCAGCGCGCGCCGGTGTCGTCGTCCAGGCTGACATCCTGATAGATGGCGGCGTAGAACATGTCCATCTTGCTGCCCAGCGGGATCACACCGTGATCAATAACCCGCAGCATGTCGCCCTCATTGACGGCGCTGCTGTTGGCCTTGCCCGGGCCGCCGATCATGGAGTCGGTGGCGTACTGCACGGTGAACTTGTTGAAACCACCCAGGAATTCGGTCTGGTGGTGTTCGGCGGTGACCAGGTAGCCGTTCTGGTCGTCCTCGACGCCGGCGTCTTCCTGTTCGTCAGTCAGGTTGGCGCTGCCGTAGTCGAAGCCGACTTCCAGGTTGCCGTTGGGGTTGACCGGAATGTCGGTCCAGCGCACGTCGATGATGTCGTTGGTGACCTCGTCATCGTCGTCCACATTGGTGCCGGTCTCGTCGTTGGTGGAGCGGGTCCAGGCCACGTGCAGCTTACCGGTGCCCACATCGATGTCTTCCAGGCCGGCGCCAGGGCCGGATACGTCCCAGTAGTAGAAGTCGTTGATGTGGATGTCGTGGCGCTTGTAGTAACGCTTACCGATCCACAGGGTGGAGCCGGGCAGCGACTTGATGACGTTGGTGCCGCGCACGTTGAACTGGCGCACGCCGATATTGGCGTCGTCATCGGAGCTGAATTCGCCGTCGTTTTCCTGGTCGGTGACGTAGGCGATCATCGAGTCGACGTAGAAGCTGGTATCACCCTCGCTCCAGACTTCGTCGCCCAGTTGGACTTCGGCGTAGGTTTCGCACTCGTTACCGAGACGGTACTTGGCGCCGGCGCCCTGAGCCTGGAAGCAGGCCTGGTCGCCACCACCCACGGTGGAACCGATACCGGAACGGAAATAGCCATGGAAGTCGACGGCGGAAGCGGTGCTGGACACCAGCAGCGCGGCGACGGCTGCCGAAAGCGACTGACGGCGGAACAGAGGATTCTTGTTGTTGCGCATGATTGTCGTCCTGGTTTTGTTTTTGGAATTCACCCGGAGCGCGTCGGGATACCCTGGAAACGGGCTTGTTTCTCCTTGAGCCTGTCCCGGCCGGCTCCTCATCCCTTGACCGGTTGCGCGGGGCGTATGCCTCCGGCGTAATGGCAGGGTGTTAGTAAAACTACATATAAATCGGTTGGTTTTAAAGCGCTATTGCCAACTAAATAGGATTTATTTCTAAATAATGTTGATCATTCTCATCGCTTAACGCGCATTTGCCCAGCCAGGCGAGGCAACCGGGTCCGATCCTGGGGCTCTCCCATGGAGAAGCGGCTATAGTTGGATCTGGCGGTGTCAGTTGAGTAACGGGAGGAGCCGGTCATGGAAGCGACAGAAATGATGGAAGGACAATGCCTGTGTGGCGCGGTCTCGATTCGCGCCGAGCGCCGCGACAAGCTGGAGGTCTGCCATTGCGGCATGTGCCGGCGCTGGGGCGGCAGTCCTCTATTGGCGGTGCACTGTGGCCAGGACATCCTGCTGACCGGGCAGGACTCGATTACGGTGTACGACTCGTCGGACTGGGCCGAGCGGGGCTTCTGCCGCCACTGCGGGACCCACCTGTTCTACAAGTTCAAGGGCAATAACGAGTATGCGGTGCCGGCGGGATTCTTCCAGTCCGGCGCGGATAATTTCGTGATGTGCGGTCAGATCTTCATCGACGCCAAGCCGGGCTACTACGACTTCGCCAACCAGACGCCGATGATGACTGAGGCCGAGGTGCTGGAACGCTACGGCCTACCGGAATGAAGGGAACGGAGCCGGTCCGGGTCGCCGGCTCTCGCGCAGGCTGGACGCGCTGGCTCAGACCTGTTTCATCTTGTCCGTATACGGCGGCCAGCCCAGCGGCTTGCCTGCCAGCAGGTGCAGGTGGATGTGGAACACCGATTGTCCCGCCTGCTCCCCGCAGTTCATGACCACCCGGTAGCCGCTCTCGTCGAAGCCCATCTCTTTGGCCAGGTCCCGGGCCACGGTGAACAGATGCCCGACCAGCTCTTTCTGGTCGTCCTGCAGATCGTTGATGGTGGCGATGGGCGTCTTGGGGATGATCAGCAGGTGCACCGGCGCCTGAGGGTTGATGTCCCTGAACGCGAGGCTGATGTCGTCCTCATAGACGATGTCGGCGGGAATCTCCCGGTTGATGATCTTGTCGAAAATGGTTTCCGCCATGATGGCTCCTCTGGATTGGCTCGTCCGTTGATTCGGAATCCGGGTTAGCGTAACAGGGCCGGGCGCGGGACCCGGTCGATAAGCGGTTGCAGGGCCGCGGGCAGCCGGTCGTCGATGCCCATGGCGTAGCGGGCCACCTGGTGCCGGGCGAACGGCAGGCTATTGGCCAGCGCCAGGCCCAGGTTGCGGGCCAGGTGCAGCGGCGGCAGCCGGTTGCTGAAGGCGTGATAGAACAGGTCCATGGCCAGCATCATGCGCTGGTTGGCCGGCCGGCGCCGGGCTTCGTAGCGTTGCAGCAGCGCCGTATCGGAGAGTGGCAGGCCGGCCCGCCGTGCTTCCACGAGCAGCTGTTGCAGGGCTTCGGCGTCCTGGAAGCCGAGATTCACGCCCTGGCCGGCCAGCGGGTTGATCGTGTGGGCCGCATCGCCCACCAGTACCGTGCGGCCGCTGGCGTAGGTCTTGGCGTGTTGCCGGGCCAGCGGAAAGCTGCCGCGACCGGCCAGCGCCTGCAGCGGCGGCAGGTCGGCGGGGAAGGCGCGGGTGACTTCGGCCAGGAACGCGTCATCGGGAAGTTGTCTCAGTTCGGCAATGCGCGCTGGACTGTCGTACCAGACCAGCGACGCCCAGCTGTGATCGCCGTCGGCGTGCAGCGGCAGGAACGCACGCGGCCCGCTGGGATGGAACGCCTGCCAGGTGATGTCCTGTGGGGCGCCGGCGTAGCGCACACTGGCCACCAGGGCCTGTTGGCCGTACTGGTCGCGGGTGACGCCGATGCCGGCCATCTGGCGGATGGCAGACTGGGCGCCGTCGGCGCCCACCAGAAGCTGGCCCTGCAGTTGGGTCCCGTCGGCCAGGTGCAGGTGAACGCCTTCCCCGCTTTCGCTGACGGAGTCGATATCGACCGGGGTCAGCCGGGTGATGGTATTCGTGCTGCCAGCCTGATCCCAGAGGGCTGCCTGGGTTACGCGGTTCTCGACGATATGGCCCAGGTGATTCCGGCCCAGCGGCGCGGCGTCGAAGGTGGTGCGCAAACGGCCGGGCGGCAGCAGGCGGCTCAACGGGTGTTCGGTGGCGTCCCATACCGAGAGGCGCGCGTAGGGCGTCAGGCGCATGGCATGGATCCGCGACCAGGCGCCGAGCCGTTCCAGGTAGGCTTCACTGCCGGCGCTGAGGGCCGAGACCCGCAGGTCCGGTGTCTCGTCGGCATGGAAGGCCGGAGGTGTCTGGCGGTCCAGCAGGGCCACCGTCAAACCGGCCCGGCCCAGACCATTGGCCAGGGCGGCGCCCACCATGCCGGCGCCGACGATGATCACGTCGAAAGTCTGCGTCATATCCGCTTCCTGAATCGAATGGCCCCATATTAGAGGCCGTTCGCAGGCACCGCAAACCGCTGTTGCGATCGCCCGACCGGCGCGGGTGTCGCCTCAGGAAACCTTGCGCAACCAGGCTGGACGCGGCGAGTCCGGGCGCCGGAAACCCTCGTTGATGACCATGGGACTGACCAGCCGCAGGAAATCCTCGGTGGCCAGACGGATCGATTCGGAGTGACTGCCGGCGGCGAACACCAGGTTGGCCTGGCCGGTCAGCGCCTCGCTGCAATAGACCGACATCCCGTACAGGTTGCCGAAGGGCGGCATGGCGCCCACCTCGCAGTGGGCAAAGCGATCCTTGAACTCGTCCTCGTCGGCGAGCTGAACGAAGTCTGTGTCCAGCACGTGGGACAGGCGGTCCCAACGCACCCGCCAGGTGGCGGGCATGACCAGCATGGCCATCTTGCCGTCGAGTTCGATAATGACTGTCTTGACCACGTCGTCACCGGACACATGCGCGTGGTGTGCCAGTTCCTGGGCCGAGAAAGCGGCGGGGTGGGTGAGGCAGTCATACGGCACCGCCTTCGCTTCGAGAAATTCCTTCAATTGCTGAACCGGCATGGGACGACCTCCAACCAGCAACGTCAGCACGAACGCCCTCACCGTTGACCGGCCAGGCGCCACCTGTTGTCACTGGCAAGCATAGTTCAGGGTGCGAAGAAGTTGAACCGGCGAGAGAGGAGACGGGAGGAAAAGCGATCCGGCCGGGGCGACCGGATCGACAGGTATCAGCCGGCTTTCACCTCGTGAAGGTGCACGTCGCGCTGCGGGAACGGAATGGTGACGCCTTCGGCGTCGAACGCTTTCTTGACCTTTTCCTGCATATCCCAGATCAGCGGCCAGACGTTGGGCGTGTCGGTCCAGACGCGGACATTGATGTCCACCGAACTGTCGCCCAGGCCACCCACGAAGATGGCCGGAGCCGGGTCCATGTAGGCGCGCTCGTCGGCTTCCACCAGGCGTTTGAGGATGGCCTTGGCCTTGTCGATGTCGTCGCCGTAGCCAATGCCGAACACCATGTCGGCACGACGGCGCTCGTAGGCGTTGACGTTGATCAGGCTGGAGTTGGACAGGTCGCCGTTGGGAATGATGATGCGGCGGTTATCGAAGGTGTTGATGATGGTGTAGAGGATCTGGATTTCCACCACGCTGCCGAAGAAGCCCTGGGCCTCGATCACGTCGCCCACTTTGAACGGCTTGAAAATCAGGATCAGTACACCGCCGGCGAAGTTGGCCAGGCTCCCCTGCAGGGCCAGACCGATGGCCAGGCCGGCGGCACCGACCACGGCGATGAACGAGGTGGTGGCGATGCCGATCATCGACGCGGCGGAGATGATCAGCATGATCTTGAGGATGGCACTGATCAGGCCGCACAGGAACTTGTTGAGGGTCGGGTCCTTGGCGCCCAGCTTCTTGTCGAGGACGCCGACAAAGCGGTTGATCAGCCAGAGGCCGATAATCAGCGTCACAATCGCCAGCAGCACCTTGGGCGCATAGGCCATCACCATGCCATAGGCCATCTGGGCCAGTTCAGCGAGCTGTCCGTCGCCGGAGAAGAGGTTTTCCATGTGAACTCCTTGTTGCGTTCTTGAATCCAGGATGTCGACCGGGGCCGGTGCGGGGCGGCGCACTGATCGCCGCAACGACTGGGATTACCCGGGTTTTTATAGCAGAAATATGGCAAACCGCTAAGACGGCTGGCAAAAATCGTCCTGCCGACGACAGCCGACCAGAGGTACGTTCGTTAGCGGGATTGGATGAATATAGTCAGTCTATCAGGCTGCCGTCTGGCGATAGGTCCACTCCAGGAGGGTGTCCACGCACCCACGCACAGCGATACGGCCGGACTTGTGACTCAGCTGGTAATCGTACATGGGGTCGTAGTAGTCCCGCAGCAGCACCTGGATCCATTCGTCGTGACCGCCCGGATCACCGTGGGCCTGCTGTTGGTCCAGGGCGTCGATCATGATCTGGCGCAGGCGCTGGTGGCGTTCGCCCCCCAGGCGCTTGCGGATGCGGTCCAGGGCGCTGAGCAGGAAGTCGCGGAAGTTGAACCAGCCGGCGTCTTCGCCGTCCCGGGCGACGAAGCCGGCCAGCATGTCGGTGACATAGTCCTGGCGGATGATCTCCGTGCGCTCGTCCAACGGGCGCTCCAGTACCAGCAACGGCGCCTCGGACATGCGCTCGCGCAGGTTGTGGGGCAGGGCGCAGCGGCCGATCAGGCGGCTTTCGTCTTCCAGGTAGATCGGCCCGCCCACCTTGTGGTGGGCTTTGAGCAGCGCGATGGCCACGCGGTTCTCGAAATCGATCTGGCCGGGCTGTGGCGTCAGGGTGCGGCCGAAGCTGGACCCCCGGTGTTCGGCCATGCCTTCCAGGTCCACCGGGTTGGGGGTTTCCAGAAGCACGCGTGTCTTGCCGGTGCCGGTGCGGCCGCTGATGATGTGCAGCGGCAGACCGCCTTCCAGGAGCTGCTCCTGGGTGTCGATCAGGAAACGGCGCAGTGCCTTGTAGCCGCCCTTGACCAACGGGAAGTCGATGCCCGCCTCGTGAATCCAGCGCTGGGTGAGCTGCGAGCGCAGGCCGCCGCGGAAGCAGAACAGGTAGCCTTGCGGATGCTGTCGGGTGAAGCGGACCCAGTCTTCCACGCGTTGCTGCTTGATGTCGTCGCGCACCAACTGGTGGCCCAGCTCGATGGCCGCCTGCTGGCCCTGTTCCTTGTAGCGGATGCCGACCCGATGGCGCTCGTCGTCGTTCATCAGCGGCGCGTTGATGGCCTGGGGGAACGAGCCCTTGTGGAATTCCACGGGGGCGCGGACGTCCATCAGCGGGATGTCGTTGAGGAAGATGTCGAGGTAATCCTGGGTGTCGGGGCGGGCCATAGGGTTGTCGGTCTGCGGCGATTGCGAAGTGTGTCTGGAGTATAACGAAAGGCCGCGCCGGCTTCAGTCCCCGTTGTGGCCGGGCCGCTCGCGGCGGGCTAGAATGCGGCATGCTCAAAACCGACGCCCTGCTCAACCAGCGCATGCAGCGCACCCTGGCCCGCGGACGCGTGGCCCGGACCGCCCCGTCCGGCTGCCCGACGCTGCCTCTATACCTGTTCGATCCGGCGGTGCTGGAAGGGCCGCTCAGTCACGACGAAGCCCAGGCGGTGGTGGCCGAGCCGGCCTACTGGTCCTTTTGCTGGGCCAGCGGTCAGGTGCTGGCCCAGTACCTCCTGGATCATCCGGACACGGTGGCCGGCCGGCGGGTGATCGATTTCGGTTCCGGTTCGGGGGTTGTGGCGATTGCCGCCGCCCGTGCGGGCGCGAGCGAGGTGGTCGCGTGCGACATCGATGCCGATGCCCTGGCGGCTGTGGCGGCCAACGCCCGCCTGAACGACGTGGCGGTAACCCTGTGCGACGACTGGCACGGCCGTGTCGGTGCATTCGATGTGGTGACGGCGGCCGATGTGCTCTACGACCCGGAAAACCGGCCGCTACTGGCCGAATTCCGGGCCGCCGCGCCCAGCGTGTTGCTGGCGGATTCCCGGGTGAAGGATCTGGGGGACGACCGCTACGTTCTGCAGACGGTCGGAGAGGGCCGGACCTGGCCCGACCTCCACGAGTTCGAGGAGTTCAACCGGGTGCGTATCTATCGGGCGGGGCCTGAGTGATCGATCATCGGCCGTGATCGTGATCGTGATCGTGATCGTGATCGTGACCGTATGTCCGGATGAGCGCCGGGCACGCGAGTAAAAACCGGGCACAAAAAAAGGGCAACTTGCGTTGCCCTTGGTCGGAACGGGTATCCGCGTCCCTGCGCGCGTCAAACCCTGTCGCGTTTTGAAGTCCCTTGCCAGCTCCGTGGCGCCAGCGTCCTAGCCGGCGATCCAGATAAAACGAGTCCCTAAAGCGGGAAATCCGTTTAATCCCTGCTTCCCCTCACGCTCCTGTGAGGAACTACTCCGTGTGTCTTCCTGTCCCTGTCATCCTGACAACTCCACTATAGCAATTTGCACATTGCCGATATGTGACGGCTTTCTTGCTTTCCCATGGCGGGAACATTGCCATCTTGAAATTTTCTTTTTAAACAAAGGTCTGGAAAATTCTCAGAGGCGTTCTCGTGGGCTTCGCACGGCACGAAATCGAATTTACCTACAGCGCTGTGAGAAATATCTCACACGGAGAGAGGGCGATTTCTTAAGTGTTATCCGAGAGTCGGCGAACCGTCAGGAACCAGAGTGCCAGTCCGGCGGCGATGCCGACCCCATCCGCCACCAGATCCAGCAGCGAGAAGCTGCGATAGGGCAGTGGGGCCTGACATAGCTCGATGAACAGGCCGTAACCAAGCAGGACCGCAACGCTGGTGGCGACCCCGAGGCGCGGCCACCCCAGGCGCAGCAGCAGGGTGAGCTCGACGAAAGCAGTGACGTGGTTGAGCTTGTCCCAGGAGGATACCTGGATCGGCTGGTCCAGGTCGGAGGTCGCCAGCCACAGGATCGCCGTCATGGAAACCAGCAGGGCAACGCGCCACAATCGGGTCTGTTGAGTCAGCTTGCGAAGCAGGTCGGTCATTGTCGGTTCCCGGTCGGGCAGGCGTCATTTGCGATTATCGTCAGCAGGCGGCTCATGGTATGCTCTGCGCCCGATTTGCGCCAGTCGGCACGCCGGCTGCGGTCCCGTCGGGCCGCGTTGTGCCCCAGGCGGTACCACGCGCGTTGAAACGCGATTGGCGATCGTTGCGCCAGGAAACCGGAGGATGCGGACATGCTGAAGGGCAATTTCTTTCACGGCCTGGGCTACCTTGCGGAAGGTTTCCGGTTGATCCGCCAGCCGGGGCTGCGCCTGTTCGTCATCATTCCCCTGATCCTCAACATCCTGCTGTTCGGCCTGCTGTTCTATTTCCTCGCTGAAGGTTTCGGCGTGATGATCGCCGCCGCCATGAGCTGGCTGCCGGACTGGCAGTGGCTGCAGGCCCTGGACTGGCTGTTCTGGCTGCTTTACGGCGTCGTCATTCTGCTGATGCTGGCCTATGGTTTCGTGATTCTCGCCAACCTGATCGGGTCGCCTTTCTACGGCTACCTGGCCGAGCTGACCGAAAAGCAGCTCACCGGCCAGGAAGTGACCACCGAGGGCGGCTGGGCGCAGATCATCAAGGATATCCCGCGCGCGCTGTGGCGGGAGGTCCAGAAAATCCTCTACTACCTGCCGCGTGCCGTCTTCCTGCTGTTGCTGGGCCTGATCCCGGTGGTGAACCTGGTGTCCGCCGTGCTCTGGTTCCTGTTCAACAGCTGGATGATGGCGCTGCAGTACGTGGATTACCCCGCGGACAATCACCGGGTCAGCTTCGGCGACCTGCGTCGGTCGCTTGGTGCCCGGCGCCTGTCTGCTTTCGGTTTCGGTCTGCCGGTCGCCCTCGCGGCGATGGTGCCGGTGCTGAATCTCTTCGTCGTGCCCGCCGCCGTGTGCGGTGCGACGGCATTCTGGGTCCGCGAGCGTTCCGCCAACGCCTGATCGGTCCGCGGACCCGGTCTCCCCCCGTTTCAAGTCCAAGTGTTTCAAGGTGAATCAAAGCATGGAATTTGTCATTGGTCAGCGCTGGGTCAGCCACAGCGACGCCAACCTGGGTCTGGGTATCGTGACGGACATCTCCGGCCGTCGCGTCACGCTGGGTTTCCCGGCGGTCGACGAAGAACGTACCTACGCCACCGACAGCGCGCCCCTGGCTCGGGTGCGTTACCAACTGGGCGATGAGATCGAGACCTTCGACGGCGAATCGCTCACCGTCCGCGCCGTGGAAGACCTCGACGGCGTGCTGATGTACCACGCTGAAGACGCCAACGGCGACCTGCAGGAAGTCTCGGAGGTCAAGCTCGGCAGCCACGTGCGCTTCACCGATCCCCGCCAGCGCCTGTTTGCCGGTCGCTTTGATCGCAACGGCGCCTTCCGTCTGCGCATGGCGACGGTGGAGCACGCCGAGCGCCTGCGTCAGTCGCCGGCGCGGGGCCTGATCGGCGCCCGCACCAGCCACTTGCCGCACCAGCTCTACATTGCCGGCGAGGTGGCCCGCCGCTACGCGCCACGGGTCCTGCTGGCCGATGAGGTGGGCCTGGGCAAAACCATCGAGGCGGGCCTGATCCTGCACTCGCAGCTGCAAAACGGTCTGGCCAAGCGCGTGCTGGTGGTGGTGCCGGATTCACTGGTGCACCAGTGGCTGGTGGAGATGCTGCGGCGCTTCAACCTGCGCTTTTCCATTGTCGACGACTCGAACTATGAGCTGGACGACGCTGCCGACCAGATCCTGGCGATTCTGGGCGAGTCAGCGGACGACGAGGAAGAGAACGAGAACCCGTTCGAGCAGTCCCAGCTGGTCCTGTGCAGCCAGGGTTTCCTCACCCGCAGCGACAAGGCCCGTCGCGACGCCATCCGCGCCGGCTGGGACCTGATGGTGGTCGACGAAGCCCATCATCTGGGCTGGACCCCGGAGGCGGCCAGCCCCGAGTACCAGGCCATCGAGGCCCTGGCGCAGGAAACCCGGGGTCTGCTGTTGCTGACCGCGACCCCGGAGCAGATGGGCGTGGCCGGCCATTTCGCCCGCCTGCGTCTGCTGGATCCCGCCCGCTATCACGACCTGGCCGAGTTCCAGGCCGAGGAAGCGCGGTACGCCGAGGTCAACCAACTGGTCCAGGCCCTGCAGAACCAGGGTGGCGAGCCCGACGCCGAGCAACGCCAGACGCTGGCGCAGTGGCTCGGCGATGACCTGGACGTCCTGCTGGCGAAAGGCGACGGCGGCCAGGCCCTGATCGAGACCCTGCTGGACCGTCACGGCACCGGACGTGTCCTGTTCCGCAACACCCGTGCGGCGATCCAGGGCTTCCCCGAGCGCCGCGTCCACGGCGAGCCGCTGCCCTGTCCCGAGGCCTACAGCGACTTCAGAACCGGCACTGACGGCCTGACCCCGGAAGCGGGTCTGGACGAAGAAGCCTGGCTCGCGGACGACCCGCGGGTGGTCTGGCTCGAGAAGAAACTGACCAAGCTGAAGAAAGAGAAAGTCGTGGTGATCTGCGCCCATGCGGCCACCGCCACGGCCCTGGAGCACTACCTGCAGCTGCGCGCCGGCATCCGCAGTACCGCGTTCCATGAGGGGCTGAGCCTGGTGGAGCGGGACCGCGCCGCCGCTTACTTCACCGAAACCGAGCAGGGCGCCCAGGCGCTGATCTGTTCGGAAATCGGCAGCGAGGGCCGCAACTTCCAGTTCGCCCACCACCTGGTGCTGTTCGACCTGCCCGCCAACCCGGACCTGCTGGAGCAGCGCATCGGCCGGCTGGACCGCATCGGCCAGGGCGACGTAATTGACATCCACGTGCCGTATCTCGCCGGCACCGTGCAGGAAACCCTGTTCCGCTGGTACCACGAAGGGCTCAACGCGCTGGGGCAGAGCAGCGCCGTGGGCGTGGCGGTGAAAGAGGAAGTGGCCGATGACCTGGACGCCGCCCTCAACGACCCGTCCGCGCCGATTGACGCGCTCATCGAGCGCACCCGCGAAGCCGCCGGCGCCCTGCGCCAGCGTCTGCAGGACGGTCGCGACGCCCTGATCGAGATGAACTCGTGCCGGCCGGACCAGGCCCAGGCACTGATCGACGCCATCGAGGCGGAAGAGCAGGGCGACGGCCTGACCGGGTACATGACCGAAGCCTTCGACATCTTCGGCGTCGAGACCGAGGACCACACCGAGACCTCGGACGTGCTCAAACCGTCGGATCACATGCTCACCGGCCAGTTCCCGGAGCTGCCCAAGGACGGCATCACCGTTACCTTCGACCGGCAGCAGGCGCTGGAGCGGGAAGACCTGGCGTTCCTGAGCTGGGAGCATCCGATGGTGCGCGGCGTGATGGAACTGATGACCGAGTCCGAGCTGGGTAACGCCGCCCTGGCCAGTCTGTCCGTGAAAGGCCTGCCGCCGGGCACGCTGTTGCTGGAAACCCTGTTCA
This sequence comes from Marinobacter bohaiensis, assembly GCF_003258515.1. Lineage (NCBI taxonomy): Bacteria > Pseudomonadati > Pseudomonadota > Gammaproteobacteria > Pseudomonadales > Marinobacteraceae > Marinobacter > Marinobacter bohaiensis. The sequence goes on along the minus strand of NZ_QGEH01000002.1, from coordinate 119,230 downwards.
CACTGCATTGCCCGGCCCCGGACAGCCTGCAGCTGGACCGCGTCCTGCCGCTGGCACCGCTGCGCCTGCTGGTGGACCTCAATGGCAAGAACCTGTCCGGCGCACTACCGCACGATCGCCTCAACGAGCTGTGCTCCAACATTCGCCGGCGTACCGCTCAGGCCGTCGTACCGCAGATCCGCGCCGAGGTGGAAACCATGATCGACCACGCCGAAGGCATGGCGGCGGAGCGTCTGGGTGAGGCCCAGCAGTCGGCGGTCAGCCGTTTGCGCGAGTTGTTGCAGCCGGAGATTGATCGTCTGGAAGCCCTGCGCCAGGTCAACCCGGCGATCCGTGAAGATGAGGTGCGTTTCTTTGAGTCCCAGATGGCGGCCGGCAAAGCGGCCATCGACAAGGCGCGCATGGCCCTGAGTGGTCTGCGGGTGATCGTGTCGTCCTGACGGGGCGGCGGGCCGCGCCTCATGCGCGGTTCGCCGAAAGGCGCATTGACAGACGGTGATCGGGTCACTGGCCGGGAGCCATCCATTGCGGTAGGTTAAGCGTATCGCTAAGTCGGGTTGCTGATGTAACCCACCTACTTCAATGACATGGAAGACTGAGAGTGCCTATGACGACTTTGATCCTGCTCCTGTTATCCATCGCCGGTCTGCTGGCGGTGCTGCGCAAAGAGGCGGGCGCCAAGCCGGCAATCGGGGTGATGGCCGGATTCGGGTTGGTGTCGCTGATTTTCGCTTCCGGCTGGCTGGCACTGGTCCTGTTCGTCGGCGCGATCGCGACCGCCGCCTGCGGTCTGCCCGGGTTCCGCAGTTCCTGGCTGACGCCGCGCATCTTCTCGATGTTCAAGAAAGTGGCGCCGAAGGTGTCCGAGACCGAGAAGGTGGCCCTGGAAGCCGGCACCGTCGGCTGGGACGGTGAAATCTTCACCGGTCGCCCGGACTGGCAGAAGCTGCTGGTTGATCGCAACAATGGCCTGACCGACGAGGAACAGGCGTTCATCGACAACCAGTGCGTCAAGGCCATCAGCCTGTGTAACGCCTGGGATGTAGCGGTCGAGCGCGCCGACCTGCCGGAAGAGGTCTGGGATTTCCTGAAGAAGAAGAAGTTCTTCGGGATGATCATTCCCAAGTCCTACGGCGGCCTGGAATTTTCCGCCAAGGCCCAGTCCGCGGTGCTGCAGCGCCTGGCCACCAACGAATCCCTGATGGTGTCCGTCGGCGTGCCCAATTCCCTGGGGCCCGGCGAGCTGCTGCTCAAGTACGGTACCGATGAGCAGAAGAACCACTACCTGCCGCGCCTGGCTGATGGCCGTGACATTCCCTGCTTCGGCCTGACCGGCCCGCGTGCCGGCTCCGACGCCACCTCCCTGCCGGATACCGGCATCGTCTGCAAAGGCGAGTTCGAGGGCAAGGAAGTGTTGGGGCTGCGCCTGAACTTCGAGAAGCGCTGGATTACCCTGGCGCCGATTGCCACCGTGGTGGGCCTGGCCTTCCGCATGTTCGACCCGGATAACCTGCTGGGTGACGAGAAGGACCTGGGCATCACCTGCGCCCTGATCCCACGCGACACCAAGGGCATGGAAATCGGCCGTCGCCACTGCCCGATCGGCTCGCCGTTCATGAACGGCCCGATCAAGGGCAAGGACGTGTTCATCCCGCTGGACTACATCATCGGCGGCCCGGAAATGGCGGGCGAGGGCTGGCGCATGCTGGTCGAGTGCCTGTCCGTGGGCCGCTGCATCACCCTGCCATCGGGCGCGGCCGGCGCTGCCGCCGGCGCGCTGGGCGTAGCCGGCGGTTTCACCCGCATCCGTCGCCAGTTCAACACCCCGGTGGCGGACATGGAGGGCGTGCAGGAGCCGCTGGCCCGCATCGCCGCCATGACCTACATCACCCAGTCGTCGGTCTACCAGACCGCCAACATGGTGGACAAGGGCGAGAAACCGGCGGTGCCGTCGGCGATCCTCAAGTCCCAGCTGACCGAGATGCAGCGCCAGTGCCTGACCGATGCCATGGACGTGCACGGCGGCAAGACGGTGACCCTGGGGCCGCGCAACTACCTGGGTATCGGCTACAGCGGGGCGGCGGTCTCCATCACGGTGGAAGGCGCCAACATCATGACCCGCAGCCTGATGATCTTCGGTCAGGGTGCGATCCGCTGCCATCCCTATGTGCTTGAGGAACTGGCGGCCAAGGACAACGACGATCTCGATGCCTTCGACCGCGCCTTCTTCGGTCACGCCGGCCTGATCTTCGGCAACGCCGCCCGGGCCTTCACTCAGGCCCTCGGTGTGGGGCGTCCGGAAGTGCCGTTCGATGTGGTCACCCGTCGTCACGCCCAGGCGGTGGCGCGCTTCAGTGCCGCCTTCGGTCTGTGCGCGGACGCCGCCATGACCACGCTGGGCTCGGAGCTCAAGATGCGCGAGCTGATCTCGGCGCGGCTGGGGGACATGCTCTCCAACCTGTACCTGGCCTCCATGGTGCTGAAGAACTGGAACGAGACCCAGCCGGTGGAGGGCGAGAAGGAGCTGGTGCAGTACAGCCTCGATACGCTGTTGCACCGCACCGAGAAAGCTCTGCACGAGGTGCTTGAAAACCTGCCCAACCGACCGGTGGCCTGGGCGCTGCGGGCGATCACGCTGCCGCTGGGCCGGCGTTGGTCGATGCCGCACGACGACGTGACCCGTACCCTGGCGCGGGCGATCAGCACCGCCACGCCGTTGCGTGAGAAACTGCTGCGTCCGGCCTGGACCACCCAGGTGGAAGGCGGCGTCAACAATCCGGTCGCCGAGTACAACGACCTGCTGGCGTCCTACGAGCGGGCGGATGGCATCTACCGCACGGTGAACAAGGCCTACGCCAAGGGCGAACTGCCCATGGAAGCCCTGCACCCGGAGCAGCGTTTCGAGGCCGCCAGAGAGGCCGGCATCTTGTCGCAGGAAGACGCCGACTTCATGAGCGACTACGAGGCGCGCGTGCTGGAAATGCTCACGGTGGACGATTTCGCCTTCGACGCCTTTGCCCAGCAGAAAGACAGCGTGATCGAGCACAACGCCGCTTGATCCGCCCAAAGCCGGGCCCGCTCATCGTAGGCGAGCTCTGGTAGACTCGAACCCGTTGCGTCCGGCTTCCCGGGCCAGCGGGTTTTTTATGGGCCGGTGCCTCGCCGCCGGCGCCGTCGTGTGAATGAGCCAGAAGGAGTCCAGCCGGTGCCTGTTGCCATGTCCATCCTCGCCGTCAGCCTGGGGGCCGTTATCGGCGCCAACCTGCGCTGGCTGCTCAGCCTCTGGCTCAATACCAGCGGGCATGTCATTCCGGTGGGGACGCTGGTGGCCAATCTGTGCGGGGGCTGGCTGATTGGCTACCTGATCAGCTATTTCAGCCAGGCGCCGCATCTGGGTCCGGAATGGCGGCTGTTTGCGGTCACCGGACTGTGCGGGGCGCTGACCACTTTCTCAACGTTTTCGGTGGAAATGTACGGTGCGATCCAGGCCGGGAAGTGGCTGGCGGCCTTCGGTGGAGTCGCCCTGCATGTGGTCGGATCGCTGTCCATGACGGCGCTGGGAATATACTGTTTTCACGCGCTGAGAGGGTGATTGACGCGGACCATTTCGTAGTTGTACTTACCATGAAAAATTCTGTTGGCAAAGTCACCAATCGGGTATACAGTGGGTCCCGTAGGAAAGTTTCAGCAAAGCGTTTCATAAATAAGACGTATCCCTCTGTAGTTAAGTAGTGCATCGTCCTGTTTTTGATTACACGAGTTTGCTTTTCCGATGACCGCCTACGGGCAATTTTTGAATTTGAATTGAAGGACAGGAAAACCATGTCTACAGAGACCGGTACCGTTAAATTCTTTAACGAAACCAAAGGCTTCGGCTTCATTACTCGCGAAAGCGGCCCGGACGTTTTCGTTCACTACAGCGCCATCAACGGCAGCGGCTTCAAGACCCTGGCTGAAGGCCAGCAGGTTGAGTTCACCGTGACTCAGGGCCAGAAAGGTCCGCAGGCTGAGAACGTTACTCCGCTCTAAGCCGCCGCGATCAGTCCGGCGATGCACCTCATCGTCGGATGAATCCGGAAAAGGTAGCCCTCGGGCTGCCTTTTTTTGTGCCTGTTTTCCGGCCCGTCGCGCTGCAAGCAACTGATCTGTCGCGGCAAATACCCATCCCCACGGGTTGACCTTTTTCCTCCCAGCCACTGAGATAGAGACTGGTACCGGCGTCCTGCCACTCGGGACGGGGCGCCCACAACAGGGAGGCAGTGATGCACATCGTCGTTATCGGAGCCGGGGTGGTCGGCGTGACCACCGCATGGTCCCTCTGCAAGCGTGGCCATCAGGTGACCGTGCTGGAACGTCTCGACCAGGCCGGCGAGGAAACCAGTAAGGGCAACGCGGCCCAGCGCTCCTACGGGGTGGTCTATCCGTGGGCGTCGGCGGCGATGGTGCGCAAGGCGCTGCCCTGGCTGCTGGACAAACAGGGCCCGCTGAAGATGCGCATGCCGCCGTCCCTCGACACCTTCCGCTTCCTGGTCTCCACCCTGCGCTACGCTTATGCCCCCGGCGTGTTCGGGCTTAACAAGCGCGCCATGTTGCGGCTCGGTATCCACAGCCGGGACTGTTTCCTGGCCCTGGAAAACGAGCTGGACCTGGCGTTCGACGGTGCCCACGCCGGCCTGATGCACCTGGCCAGTCGCCCGGATACCATGACCGAGTACCTGGATACCGCCGCCCTGCTGGACGAGCTGGGCATCGAGAACCAGCTGCTCAGCCCGGAGCAGGTGCGCGAATACGAGCCTGGCATGCGCGGTGACGGGCCGCTCTACGGCGGGTTGCGCTACGTTACCGATGGCACGGGGGATTGCAGCCTGTTTTCCAAGGCGCTGGCGGCGGCCTGCGAGGAGCGGGGTGTCACGTTTCGCTACAACGTCGAGGTACAGCGCCTGCTGGCGGATCATCGGCGGGTCGAAGCCGTGGAAGTGCGCCAAACCGGCGGCGCGCTGGAGCAGATCGATGCCGATGCGGTGGTGGTCTCCGCCGGCTGCGCGTCACCCGGCATCGTCAAACCGCTGGGTGTGCACCTGCCGATCTATCCGGTGAAGGGGTACTCGTTGACCGCGCCGTTGATCGATCCGGAAGCGGCGCCGCGTTCAACGATCCACGACGACAACTACAAGGTGGTCTCCACGCGCCTGGGGGACCGTCTGCGCGCGACCGGCTTCGTCGAGCTGGCGGACTTCGACCGCCGTATTCACGAGACGCGCCTGGACACCATCAGGGCGTCCGTGGCCTCGCGCTTCCCCGGCGCTGCGGATATGGAGCGCGCGACGTCCTGGACCGGCTTCCGTCCCATGACGCCGGACGGCCCGGCGACCATCGGCCGTGGCACCCGCGACAACCTCTACCTCAATACCGGCCACGGCACCTTCGGCTGGACCCTGTCGGCCGGCAGCGCTGAGCTGATCGCCCAGGTGATTGACGGCGAAACCCCGTCGCTGGATCTGGACGCCTTCCGGCCGGGCCGCTTCGCCGAGTAGCGGCCCGGCCGGTTGGGATCACAGCTTCATGCAGTTGGCGTAGAAGGTCGTGGTGGCCGGCCAGTCGGAGAAGATGGCCATCACGCCCACGTCCCGGGCCAGCACGTCGACGACGGTGAACATGTCGCCGTCGTTGTCGATGGCGTCGTTCACCGACTGGTAGTACCAGCCGCCCCCGGAAGCCAGCGGGCCGCTGCGCTCCAGGCTCCAGGCGATCATCTCGAGTCCGGCGGAGCGGGCGTTGCGGGCGTATTCAGAGGGCACGATCTCACCGCGCGGGTCCAGGGTCAGCATCTTCCACAGGGGCGGGGCGACCACATTCACCCCCTGACTCTTGAGGGATTGCAGGTACGCCAGTGACGTCACGTCGGGCTCGTTGGCGCGCTGGTCCAGGAACACCGCCTGCTGGCCGTAGGCCGGCGTGTGGTTGATCCAGTAGAGCACATCGTCCAACTGGAAGGATTGCGGCCACACGTCCGACGGATCGATACCGGCTTCGCGGTAATCCTCGATCAGCTGGCGGGCGTAATCCGCCTGGGTGTAATCCCCCTCGAACGGCATATCCACCACCGGCGTCTTGAGTTCCGGCGTGAACTGGACGCCCAGCTCGCGGAACAGTTTGATGCTCTCCTTGTGGGTCATCAGGGTGCCTTCCGTGGCGTAGAGGTCGGTGCGCCAGTTAGCGGTGCCCTGAACGTATTCTTCCGGGGTGGTGGCGTCCGGGTTGAAGCCGTCCATCTTGCCGGTCAGCTGCCTGAACTCCGCCAGGGTCAGGTCGCTGGTGCGGCATTCCGCCCGGGCCGGCGTGCCGCTGGCGGGATCGGCGGCCACGAACGGCTGGGTGCACTTGGCGTTCAGCTCGGGAATGGTGACGATGTCGGTGGTGGTGTGCAGGTCGTTCTGGGCGTGGCGACACACCAGTTCCCGGTCCTTGGTGAACGCCACGTCGCACTCGATCACCCCGGCGCCCATGCGGGCCGCCGCCACGTAGGACTCGCGGGTATGCTCGGGGAACTGCAGCGGCGCGCCGCGGTGGCCGATGGAGAAGTCGGAGCGTTTCATCGGCTGGTTCATGCAGGACTGTAATTTGCGCTTGAGCGGTCCCTCGTCCATATCGTTGACGAGGTAATAGGGGCGCGGCCCCAGCTGGACCGTGTGGGTGTTGTCGTTCCAGCTGCGATCATGGTGGCCGTGTCGGTCGCGGTCACGGTCGTCGTCCTTGCCATGGCCCCAGCCGGCCTGCAGGTCGGCACTGCCCATGACGGTGAAGAGAACGGCCAGTGACAGCAACCACGGGCAATAACGTGCATTCGTCATAGTAAGATCCTTTTACGAATTATTAGTGAACTGACTTTGCGATAAGGCCACAATCAGGCTGCCGGTGATCCGTGACACGGCCATGAAGGTATGATGAAGTCGTGACCGGTTGTGGATGCCAAGGACAGACGTATTCCATGAAAGCCCTGAAAACAGTCTGGATTTTTTTCTGGGCCATTGCCCTGACTCTAGTGCTCTTCCTGCCGATTGTCCTGGCCGCACTGCTGGGCCGGCGTGGCGATATGGCGTTTCACGGCACCCAGGTTTATGCATGGGTGCTGTTCAAGATGGTGGGTGTACGCCTGCGTGTGACTGGGCTTGAGAACATCGAACCGGGCCAGCGCTACGTCATTCTCAGCAATCACGCCTCGTATCTGGACCCGCCGGCTCTGGTGTTGGCTCTGAGGATCCAGTATCGCTGGGTGATCAAGAAGGAGCTGCGCAAGGTGCCGCTGTTCGGACTGGCGCTGGAGGCCTCCCGCAACCTGTTCATCGACCGTTCCAAAGGCAGTGACGCCATGCAGAGTATTCGCGAGGCGGTCGGGCAGTTACCGGACGGCACCGGCGTGTTGCTGTTTCCGGAAGGCACCCGCAGCTGGGATGGTCAGTTGCTGCCGTTCAAGAAGGGTGGCTTCGTGATCGCCAAGGACAGTCAACTGCCGATCCTGCCGATCACCATTCGCGGCTCCCACGACTGTCTGCCCAAGGGCACCGGCGCGTTTCGGCCCGGTACCATCGAGGTGGTGGTGCACCCGCCGATTCCCACCGACGACCTGGAACTGGATGAGCTGATGGACGAAACCCGGGAACGGATCGCCAGCCGTTTGCCGCTGCCCGAGCGGGCCCGGAAAGCGACTCATGTCCCGTCCGGTTGAGATCCGACCGCGACCGCGTCCTGCTCTCAAGGTGTTCCGGGTCTCCGTCCTTCGGTGGATTACTAGCGTCCCTGCAACATGAAGGTCTCGTACTCGAGTCGGTCGAATTTGCGTGACAACAGGAACAGCCCGCCCAGAACCGCCAGCAGGGCGCCCCCGGCGAAGCCGTAGCCGTAAAACGACGCACCCAGTTCCAGCGTCAGCAGGGTGAAGGCAATGTTGCCGAAGAAGAACAGGCTGCAAAGCGCGACGTTGACCCCGCGTGCATCGAGGTAGAACAGCACGTTCTGGATAGCGAGCAGCAACAGCTGGATGCCTACCGCCACCAGGTCGATGCGGAACAGCGCCAGATAGAGCGGAGAGATGCCAATGGCCGAGAGGATGTCTTCGCTCCAGAGGAACAGGACCACGATGGTCAGGCCCTGCACCTTGAAAATTTCATAGATACCGTTGCGGGCGATGAGCACCATCTCGTCGCGGAACTGATTGATGCGCGCCAGGGTGTCGCCCTCGCGGACGGCCCGGTAGAAGCGGTCATAGGCTTCGGCGAAATCGGTTTCCATGCGTACGAGAAATACCGCCATCCCGGGGATGATCGACAGATAGGCCAGGAAAATCGGGAGATCGTAGATGACCGACGCCCGCAGTTCGCCGATGATCGGCTGCGAGGTGGGCGGGTAGAACCAGAAGATGAACTTGTCCGCCCACACCGCGGCGTTGAACAGCAACCCGGTGAGAATCAGCGACGGGAAGATCTGGCGGCGACGGATAAAGTCGAAGCGGATGAAGCTCTCGCCGGGGTACTGGCGGATGATGGAATAGAAGAAACTGAAGAACAGCAGGCTGTGGCCCAGCAGGATGCCGGTCAACAGACCTTCCAGCCCCCAGTCGGCCAGGCGGGTGGCGGCCACGACCGCGGTGGCGTAGCCCAGCGCAAAGAGAATCACGATGCGGCGATAGGATTTCATGCTGGACAGGAAAATGGTGACCAGCCACAGGTTACACAGCACCACGAAGTTGCCGAACATAAGCAGCCGGTAGATCGTCGAGGTGCCGTCCAGCAGAAAGGCAACGGCCAGGCCACCGATGACGCCGGCCATCAGGGTGGTGACCCAGATCAGCCCCATCAGGTTGGGCAGGATCAACTCGTTTTTCTTCTCGTACAGGCGGTCGGCGACCCAGCGGGTAAAAACGTGCTGGAACACCCCGGAAACCACCAGCGAGATCGCCATCAGGTAGGTCACCGAAACCAGAAACTGGATGATTTCTCGATCATCGACCGCCATCGACAGGCTGAGTATGCCGATGACCATCACCCCCAGGACGGACAGCACCCACGGGCCGGAGCTGATAATCCCCGCCAGCCCGTAGGCTTCAATCAGGTTGAGGAAGCTCTCGCGTCGCAGGATGCGGCGAATCTCGAAACCGATGCCGGCCATTATGCTGTCGTTCCTTTCCGGTAGATGTCGCGGTACGCCTCGAACATGCTGTCGAGCGTGTAGTAGCGTTCCACGCGTTCGAGTCCGGCCCGTTGGGCGGCGTACCAGGCCTGCTCGTCACCCAGCAGGCGCACCGCCTCCCGCGCCGTGGCTTCTGGATCGGCAATGGGCACCACCGCCCCGCTGGCGCCCAGGGCCCGGTCCTCGGGCTGGTTGCCTTCCAGCAGTTCCCGGCACGAGCCCACATCCGTCGCCAGGCACGGGAGCCCCGCCGCGTGGGCTTCGAGGATCACCAGTGGCAACGCCTCGGAAATGGACGTCAGCACCATCAGGCCCAGCTGCGGCAGGATGTCCTGGATATTCTGGAAACCGAGGAAGCGCACCCGCTTGTCCAGCCCCAGGCTCTGAACCAGCTCCTTGCATTCCCGCACGTAGGCCTCGTCCTCGTCTTCCGGGCCGACGATCCAGCCTTCGGCGTCGGGCCGCTGGTCGCACACGGTCCGCATGGCGCGAATGAAGGTCTTGATGTCCTTGATCGGCACCACTCGCCCGACCAGCCCCAATACCGGAGGCACGTGATCCGGTCGGGCTTTTCGCGCGCGTTCGAACTGTTGCGGGTTGATGCCGTTGGGGATGATCCGTGTGCGTTCCGTGGGGGCGCCGTCGACGTGCTGCCGGTCCTGGTTGCCCTGGTACAGCGACACGATGGGGTCGGCCTGCTGGTAGGTCATGCGCCCGATGGATTCGAAAAAACGAATCCACAGCTGGCGGATATAGCCCACCTGCTCGTTGAGCGTGCCGCTGACCTGATCGGCGGGATCGTGAATCCATTGCGCCTGGGACAGATCGATTTTACGTTCCTTGGTGTAGATGCCGTGTTCCGACAGCGCGAGCGGCAGTTGGCGCTGTTCGCTGACCATGGCGCCCAGCAGACCGGCGTAACCGGTGGAAATCGAGTGGAGCATCCGGACCTGCGGCATCTCCCGGGCGATGCGCGCCAGCTGGAACAGCGGGGCGTGCATGATCCGCACCGACCAGAAATAGTCGACGAAGGAGGGCTCGGTGCAGTAACGACGGTAGTAATCGTCGATGATCTCCCAACTGGCTTCGCTGTGCAGGAAGTCCGAGAAGCTGATGCCTTTCGACGAGCCCAGATCGGCGAACACCCGCTGCATGATCTCCCGGGAGGCCGGTTCGCCGGAACGGAAGGTCGCGTGCAGGTCGCGCTGGGCGTCGAACGCCTGGCGGTTGCCCTTGCGGGGGCGGGGCTTGGGCTCGCTGTGCCCGTCCATCAGGTAATGGCATTCCAGGTGACGCACGTTGGCCGGTAGCTCGTACTGCTGCTCACCGTAATGACTGCGTTCGCCACCCATGAAAATCAGCGCGAAGGTGTACTCCGGCAGGCCCTGGATGATCTGGTGGACCCAGGACGAGACGCCGCCGCGGATGAACGGATAGGTGCCCTCCAGCAGGAGGGCAATGTCGGCTTTGACGGGAGGCGCTTGTTTCTCCATTCGCTTACAACCAGGCCTGTTTGAGAGATTCGATGCCCGCATCCCGCTCGGTGGACGGGCAGGCGGACAGGTGGTGTCGGACGTTGGCGAAATCCCGCTGCAGGAAGGCGACTTCGGCCAGGTAGGGCTGGATTTTCGCGGGGGGCGCGTTCAGCGCCTGTGCCTGCTCGAAGGCGGCGCGAGCGTCGTCGAGTTGGCCGAGTTGCAGGTGGACTCGGCCGAGCAGGTGATAGTCGCCATGCCTCGGGCGCCGGTCGACCAGGCGGAGCAGCGTGGCCCGTGCGTTTTCCAGGTAGTGGCGCTGCAACCCGCCCTGGGCGAGACCGAGGTAGGCCATTTCCCACCACAGCTGCGCCAGGCGCCGCTGGAGAATGAGGCCCTGCTCGTCGGATGCGGTCCGCAGTGCATCCTGCAGACGGATAATCTGGTGAGACAGCGTCTTTTCCTTCTGTTCGAGCATGGAGTAGGCCAGCAGGCGGACATCGTCCGTCTTGTCCCGCAGGGCCTGGCGCAGAATAACGATGGCTTCCCGGCTGTCCATCTGGCGTGTGGCGATCAGGGCCTTGAGACGCTTCTCGGGGTCGGCGGCGTCACGCAGGACCTGTTGCAGCCCGCCCTCGGAATAGAACATCTGCAATTCGGTATCGATGGGCCGGTACGGCAATTCGGGAATGTCGATTTCCTGCCAGGGCAGCTCGCGGGTGGAGCGTGGCAGGTAAAGCGCCAGCAATACCCCCAGCGCCACCCCCAGGCTGCCGATAAAAGGGATGGCGAACTGAATGGTGAACAGGAACGCGGCGGCCCGGCGGGGAGAGCCACGGTAGCGGGCCGGCAGGAGCCTCAGCAGCACCGGCGTCAGCAAGCCGCAGGCCAGGGCGTGAAGCGTCATATAGGTGACCAGCTGCGCCAGCCCGTCGTCCAGATAGAACAGGCCGGCGAACGCAGCGGCTTCGGCCGCCAGGGCCTGGAGGATGAGTCCGCTACTGCCCATGGGCGAGATGGGCCTCCAGCCAGCTTTCGGCGGTCGCGCGGTCGCTTACCTGGTGACTGGCTGGGGCGCCCAGCCAGTCGGCGAGGTGAACCCCGAGGGTCTCGCGGACGCCGTCCTCCAGCCGTTGCAGGTAGCCGGACTGCCCCAGTTCATCCGTCAGCGGCATCAGGATCGCCAGGCGCAGCCCGTGGTTGTCCGAGGCTTCGTAGAGCACATCCAGCCCACGACGCACGCTTTTGATGTGGTCGACGATCTGGCGCGACGTCAGCGTCGTGTCGGCCCGGAAGCACAGCAGACAGGCTGGCAGGTCGAAGCGCTCGGCGTCGCGTCCGACTCGCGCCAACTGACGACGGAAGTGACGCCGTTCCTCCGTTTCTCCCGCAGGCGTGAGATCCTGCTCCTGCAACTGGTCGGCCAGATGGCCCGCCAGGATCGCCAGGAAGCGCAGCGTCTGCGGCTCGAACGAGAAAAACGGCATCGCCTCGACGGCGACCACGCCAAGGATCTCGCCATCGGACGTCAGCAGCGGAATCACCGCGAGAAAGCGGCTGTCGAGCTCGGCCTGGCGGCGGTGGTATTCCGTCTGTATCGACACCAGCTTGCGCTCCCGGAGGGCGTGCTCGATCAGGGGGTCGCTACCGGAAAGCGGCTTGAATTCGCCGATGGATGCCAGGGCCTGTGCGGTGAGACGTCCCTGGCGCACCGGGAAAACCCCGGCGGTCTGTATCTGACCGTAGTGGCCGAACAACGCGAGTGTCGCCTGGGCGCGATCCCGAGTCAGGCCGGCGTGGCTGTCGGCGGCGAGTTCCGAATAAACGCGGCGCAAGGCTTCGCGCAGGCTGCGGGAGCTGCCCGCCAGCCGCTGTTCGAGACGGTCGTGGGATACCTTGAGCAGGTAATAGCTGCGAGTGAACTCCTCCAGCCGCCCGTCGCGGTAGTCGTTTGCCGCCGCCAGCTCGGACCGGCGTCGCTCCCAGTAGTCCCGGAATTCACCGGCCAGCAGAACCACCGCGAGCACCCCCGCGGCCCAGGTGAAGGGATAGGGCTGTGGCACGTCCGTCAGATAACGCAGGTACATCCCCAATCCGCCAATAAGCAGCAGCGAAGCCGCCAGGGCCATGAAAAAGCCGTAGCGCAGGGCCACCAGCAACGGACCGATGACCGGCCAGGGGAAATTACCGGTCAGGAAGAACGGATCGTCCGGGCGGCTCCAGGCCCCCAGCGCGAAGCAGGCCAACGTGATCAGCAGTGTTTCCAGCCATTTCAGCAGATCGCTCGCTTCTTGCGGGCGGAGGGCGCTCTGTAGCGAAGTATCCACCATGGGCGGTTCAGTCCCTGTTGGTTAACGGCATACGCTCGACCAATTCATCCAGTACCTTGTGAGCAGCGACGCTCAGGCTTTCCCGGCCCCAGCCGGTGCGTGCCGAGGTGCCACTCCACACCAGGCGTTCGGTGTCAGCGTCGCGGATCTCCAGCGTCACACCCACGGCGGGTTCCCCGTCCAGACCGCTCTTGTAGCGCCACTCCTCGACGGTGCCTGTCACCAGGTAATCGGGCGCGCTGGCTTCGGCTGACTCCAGGGCCTCCTGGCGACGCTCGCTGTTGTCGTAGAGCAGAGGGTCGCGCTGCTGCGGCAGGAACAAGGTGGTGTTGTGACTGCCCTCGGCCCGCAGGAGCGCACTGAGGACGCTGGCGGCCTGTTCGCCGGCCTGCGGGGTTTGCGACAGGTTCATCAGGGGCACCACGGCCAGGCGGCTATCGGCCGGAATGGCCAGGCCGTCTTCGCTCTGCAGCACCGAGCAGCCACTCAGCACCAGCAGGCTGGCGAACAGCAGGGTGGGGAGGCGCGGGATACGTTGCAACATCGGATTCTCCTTAACGGTCCAGATACAGGGTATAGGTTAGATTCAGGTCGGCGCGACCGCTGCCGTCGATGCCTTCGGACGCCCAGCGGGCGGACAGGGCCAGTTCGTCGTCCCCGAACAGCCGCCAGCCCAGGCCCGCGCCCAGGCCGATCTCGGGGGTATCCGTGGAGATCACATAGCCGCTGCCCACTTCCAGGAAGCCCCGGGGCGAGGCGGTACTTCGGAAAAGGCTGTGGGGCTCGCCGTGAAACCAGCGAACGCGCGCGCCGACGCGTTCGTATTCGTCGGTTAGCAGCGCTGAGGGCGGCAAGGGGCTGTCCAGTTCGTCGTTGACGCTCGCCGGCAGGGTCGGCTCCAGGTCCAGTTGCTGTCGCTGGTAGCCCAATGTCACGGTCATGGCGGGGTCTTCGCGGAACAGGGTGTAATCGGCGGTGAACTCGAGGCTGTGGCCCGAACCCAGCGAATCGTCATCGGCGGAATGGTAGGCCAGACGTTCCGCCCGCCCGGTCAGGGCCAGCCGTGAAAACGGGCTGTAGGTGGCGGCCAGGGACTGGCGATCGCGGCCGAGCAGCCACCAGGCCTCGGCGGAGTCGGGCGCGCGGGCGTTGTGTTCCAGCCCCGCCTGCAGGCTCCAGCGGTCCGCCGGTTGCCAGTCCCCTTCCACGGAGAAGGCCGGCGAGGGCCCTTCGTCCCGCGCCAGGCTGGCCGCCTCCACCTGGAGCCCCCAGCGCGAGCCCTGCCAGGCCAGACCCAGGCGTCCCTCGGCGCCGGCGTCGGGACGCTCGGCGAGACGCCCGGCGGATTCTGGCGCCACCCGGCTGGCAGCCCCGCTGACGCTGACCTCGTCCAACGCGTAGCGGCCCTTGATGCCGGTCTGGCGCACGGCGAAATTGCCCAGGTCGAGGCGTTCCACGCCCGTCTGAATTGAGCGCTGGGCTCCGCGGTGAAGGTCCACGGTTTCCCGCAGACGCGAGCGTGACAGATCGGAGCCGCGGTCCGATTCCAACGTATCCAGGTTGGCCAGCAGGCGCTGTCGTTGTTGCGCCGGGGTCAGGTCGGCCGGATGCAGCAGCGCGTTGTCGTCCGGCTCGCGCGACTGCGCCAGCCAGGCTTCGGCCAGCAGGGCGTGGCCGGCATCCAGGGCTTGCTGTGCCATCTGCCGTTGATCGGTGTCGGTGGCGGCACGACCGAGGACCGTCAGGGCCAGGCGGTCCAGTCCGCGGGCCCGGTAATAGGCGACCCGGGTGTTGGCGTCGGTGATCCGGCCGGGGTCGATGCTCGCCCGTAATGCTTCTGCCTGCCGTTCCCGGCCGGTGAGTTCCAGCACCCGGGCCGTGGACAGCAGCCATTCGGGTTCCGCCCGATGCCCGTCCAACCCGCGCAGGAACCATGCCCGGGCCTGTTCGGGATGGCCCAGAGCACTGTGGCCGTAGGCCAGCACCGGATAGGTTTCGGGGTCGCCCTGGGCCTCGAGGCGGGCGAGCATATGGGACAGTCGCTCGCCGAAACGTTCAGGTTCGCTGAGCATCAGCCAGCCCCAGCCGACCAGGGTTTTCAGGTCGTCGGGGGCAAGGCGGTAGGCCTCCCGGTAGGCCTGGTCGGCTTGATCGAGACGGCCGGTCTGGTGATAGGTCAGGGCGCGCAGCTGCCAGTAACGGTTGAGGTTGGTCGCGCTCGGGAAGGCGTCGACCCAGGCGTCGAGCGCGTCCGTAGCGGCGGACCAGTCGCCGGTGGCGGCCGCGTACTCCGCCTGGTTGGCGAGGTAGCGCGGCTCGTTCGTGCTGGCATAGCGCACGCGACTGATGTGGCGGGCGGCGGTGTAGTCTTCGAACAGGATCGCCAGGGACAACAGTTCCTCCTGAACCTGCGGCGGTTCGTCTTCCAGGCGGTCCAGCATGGCCTGGTAATCGTCCCGGATCCCCCGCAGTCGCCCGAGGTAATGCCCCAGCCGCAGGCGCATGAACGTGACGTCGTTGCGGATGCCCGGGTCCGACGGCTGGAAATCCAGGTGGGCCAGGGCGGCTTCCGGCTGTCGGGTGCGCCAGTAAAGCTGTGCCAGTTGCAGGCGCTGCTTGTCGCTCAGGGTATCGCGCTGTTCCAGGTAGGCGATGGCACCGTTGAAATCCCGGCTGTTGAGCAGCAGCGACAGCTTGCGCTCCTGCAGCGCGGGGGCTTTCGGATAACGGGTGATACCGCGGTCGAGCACCCGCAAGGCGGACTCGATATCGCCGTTCCGGATGCGGCTGTCGGCGAGCAGGAGGTAGCTGTCGGGATTGCTGTGACCGCGATTTTCCGCGAGCGACAGAAGCCTCTCCAGAGCGGCCCAGTCGAACAGGCTGCGGGCGGTCGAGGTCGCTCGTTCCAGTGCTTGCGGCTGGTTGTGCTCCACATACAGCTCGGACCAGTACGGCAAGGCCTCGGCCGGAAGGTTGTTCCAGTCCAGGACTTGCGCCATCCGGGTCCGGTCTGCGGGCGTCAGGTCCGGTGCCTGTGTCTGCAGGCGGCGGACCGTGGCCAGTGCCGAGGTGGTGTCACCCTGGGCCAGTTGCGCGGTCAGCAGTTCGCGCAGGAGAGGCACGTCATCGGGCTGCTGGTCCACCAGGCGTTGCAGCCAGCGCAGGCGGTCGTCGTTGGCGCCGGCGTAGCGGGCCAGCTCAATGCCCTGTTCCAGCGTGGCGGTGTCCATCGGAGTCGTGGCGCGCTGCGACTTGAACAGGGACAGCGCTTGGCGAGGCTGCCCGGCGGCCAGCTGCAGTCGCAGAATGTCATCGACCATCGGCCCCGAGTCGGCTGCGCCGTCTTCCCGCAGGCTGTCGAGCAGCGTCCCGGCGGCGGCGCCGGGCTTGCCCTGGGCCTCCTGGAGTTCGGCCAGCCGGCGGGCGATCTTGCGGCGCTCGCCGGCTTCCGGTGCGAAACGCGCCATGTCGCGCCATAGCTGGCTGGCCTGGGCCAGACTCAGCGCGTCCTCGACGGGATCGATCAACGCCGTTTTATCGTCAAAGCTGTAGGGCTGATCCGGCACCCGCTCCAGCGTCTCGAACAGCCGGCGCCGCGCGGTTGCCCGGTCTTCCGGTCGGGTCGCCTCGTACACCCGTTGCTGGCGGAGCAGGAGGATATCGGACAGGGCGTTGTAGGGAATGGGATCGTTCTCGAGAAACGGATTCAGGACTCGCTCGGCTGCACGGCCCTGCCCGGTCTTGCGCAGCATGTGCCCCAGGTTGATGCGCAGCGACGGGTTGTCGGGGTCGGCGCGCAGCAGCACGTGCAGGTAGGCAATGGAGAGGGCGTCCGGTTGCTCCAGAAAGTGGATGTCCTCGAACACGGTCTGACGCGGGTACAGGGCGAACAGCGCCAGCGTGAACAGCACCCCGATGGCGAGCAGCGACGGCAGCCGGAAAAACTGGATGCGTCTGCGAGCCCGCATCAACGGCACTCCAGGGTCGCCGAGTTCACGTTTTTACCCGGCGCGCCAAGTTGTACCGGGCGCCCCGTGCCCTTCACGGACAGGGACGCTCCGCGGATCACACGGCAATGCCCGGTGCCGGCCAGGGTGGCGCTCAGCGGGCCGATGCCGGAGAACCCTAGCTCGATACGCCAGCGGTCGTCGACCCGGCGCCGCGACCAGTGGGTCAGAACCGCATTGGCCTGTTGCAGATAGGGGCCTTCCGGAGGCGTGTCGCGCAGCGCGAGTGTTGGCTGGGAGCCGGTCAGGTGAACATAGCGGTTGCCGGCATCGTCATGGAACCCGGCGACGCCTTGACTGGCGGCCAGATCCGGGTACTGGCCGGCCGGGTCGATGCGCACGGTGTGCGGGGCGCCGATGCCGCGCCAGGTATAGCGTCCATGGCTGTCCCGCAGCATGGCCGAGCGGTAGTTGAACCGGGCGCGCCGGGCGTACTGGCTCAGGTACAGGGGGGTCACCGGCCGCGACAGGGCGTCGTCGTAGACCGCCTTCAGGGCATTGAGCGCGGCAGGCTTGGTTCCGGAATAGAAGTGGTAGTAGATGCTCAACGGTTTGAGCCGTTGGTAGTTTTCCAGGATACGGAAGGTGTCTATCACGTCGCGGAAGCCATAGTACGGGCCGTGCCAGAGATTGGTGTAGACGTTTTCGTTCATGACCGGCGCGTAGATCTGCAGCTCGTCGCCGACCGGGCGCGCCATGGGCCAGACACCCGCCAGTTGGGAGGCGTAGGGCAGCGGGTGGGTGTCGCCGCCGTTGACGTTCAGGACGCCAGCGGAGCGAACCGCTTTGAGTGCGCGCTCGCCGGGCAGGGCGTCGCCGGTCCAGAGGAACAGGTTGGTCGGTTTGTCCGCCGGCGCCAGGCGCCGGTTGATGTAGTCGATCGAGCCGGGGATCTCGCGCTGCAGGACCGGCTTGTACCCGGGGACGCCCAGTGCGTAGCCGTAATCTGCGAACACCGGTAACGGGCGCGAACCGTCCTCGATGATCTGCCAGAAAAAGGGGTGGCTGTAGGAATGCGACGCCACTTCCACGTTATCCAGCCGGAACAGTTGGCGGGCGATGCGTTCGGCTTCGGCGCTGGTCGCTGGATAGATGCCGTTCGGTGAGGTTTCGGCTTCGATGACCGACACGGTATGCGGAACGCGGTAACGTTTGATGATCTGGTCCATGATGACCGTCGCACCCAGCGGGCTGCCTTCCAGCTCGGCCCGGGATACGAAACCGTCGCCGTCGATGTGAGCTGTCAGGATGCGTTGCCCACTTTCCGTCGTGGCGTCCGGTGTGGGATAGAGAGGCCCCCCGAGGGCCTCCGCCAGAAACGCGAACGGATCGAACAGCCAGTAGCGTTCGTCTTCGGGGCCCGGCTCGAAAAGGTAGGGCTCCAGGGCCACGCCGAGATGCTCGGCCGTATAGACCGGCGTGAAGGTCGTGTCCTGGGCATCGGTGATCTCCAGCCACGACGAGACGCCTTCGGCGCGCGGCAGCGCCGAATCCGGCATTGCGGGCAAATGCGTGCCCTCGAAACGGCCGACCGATGCCTGGCGCGGCGTCGTCGTCACAGGGAGCGCGGGCAGGGTGACGGTGTCGGACCGGATAAGGGCCTCGCAGTTGCGGTCCGGTGGCAGCCGGCCCATGACCACCAGCGGCAGTTTGCCACGGTGCTGCGACAGCCATCGGCACACACGACGGCTCTTGGCGCCGCCCTC
This sequence comes from Marinobacter bohaiensis, assembly GCF_003258515.1. Classification (NCBI taxonomy): domain Bacteria; kingdom Pseudomonadati; phylum Pseudomonadota; class Gammaproteobacteria; order Pseudomonadales; family Marinobacteraceae; genus Marinobacter; species Marinobacter bohaiensis. Next base: position 100,526 of record NZ_QGEH01000002.1, on the reverse strand, counting down.
CCACCAGGCGACGATGCCGGCGAAGCGGTCATCGAGAGGCTCGCTGGGCAGGGTGGCGTGCATATCCCGGTAAACCGGGATGTAACCCAGCCGTTCCAGTAGCACACCGCCATACCGGTGGGCGGCGCTGTGCGCCATCAGGCCGTCCTGCGCATCGTGCAGGACCAGCACCTCGCGTTTGATCCGTTGCGGTTCGGTGGGCCCCAGGCGCTGCAGGTCCGGGTCGGTGACGTAGGGGACGAAGCCATCCTGGCGCAGTTGCCTGGCCAGGGCGGGCGCGTCGCTGGCGTCGCGCACGTAGTCGATGGCGATCAGGGGCTTGTCCGGGTGCCGGTCGCGCCAGTGATCGAGCTGGCCCCGGAGCCATTGGCGATCGGCGTCGGACACCGGACGATAGCGTTTGCGGCCGGCGTCATAGCCGCGCCGGTAGGATTCGAAGGCCAGTGCGTCTACCTGGGCGTGGACGCTCTCGGGGAGTTCGAAGCCCCGGTTGATGATGATCCGGGCGTCCGGGTGGCGCTCGCGGATGCGGCCGATCAGGGTCGCCAGGGCCTGCACGAACGCCGCCGGATCGTCCTGGCCGGCCTGGGTGAGCCGGTAGCTGTCGAGGGTGTCCAGGAAAACCCCGTGGTAGCCGGCCCGGAACGCCGGGTCGATCAGCCTGTCGAGCAGGAAGGCGCGTACCGCCGGCTGGCGGATATCGAGAATGGCGCTGTCCCAGCCCGTGTTCCGGCCCAGGCGTGCGGTGGCGGGAAGTTGCGCAAACTGCTTGTGACTGCGGGCCATTTCGCCCACGCTGACATAGGCAATGGGCGCCACGCCGGCGTCGTTGAGGGTGTCGAGGCGTGACGTGCTGTTGCGATCGCGTTGCAGGACCAGCCAGTCGTACGCCATCAAGGCGCTGACCGGTGCCTCGTGGCCGTAATAGAAGCCGACATTCCGGGGTGCCTGAGCCAGGACGACCTGGCTGAAAAGCGCCAGGACGAGTACTGCTGGCAAAACAACGGGGTTTTTGGGCATGGGGTCCTTTTTGTTGCCGCAACGGGTCATCATGAAGTGACGAAACTATCCATGTACGATCAGATTAGCAGTTTAGATGCAAATTCAACGGCTTGAATCATGACACTCATGTCATCGCCAGCAACCCCACGGAGAAATCTGAGATGAAACTGATTGGTTCCACCACGTCGCCCTACGTCCGCCGCATTCGCCTGTTGCTGGCCGAGAGCGACTACGAGTTCGTCAACCTGAACATCTATGGCGAGGGTCGGGACGAGCTACGCCGTAACAACCCGGCCCTGAAGATCCCGATGCTCATTGACGGCGAGCAGGAGGTGTACGACTCCCGGGTGATTTCACGCTACCTCGCCCAGAAAAACGGCGATGCGCCCCTGAGCTGGGATCAGGAGAACCAGCTGACGCTGATCGACGCGGTCAACGATTCGGCGGTGACCCTGTTGCTGTCGAAGAAGTCCGGCATCGACGTGGAACAGGACCTGATGTTCTACAACCTCCAGCGTGAGCGCATCATGCTGTCGTTGCGCACCCTGGCGGCCATGGTGGACGCGGGCGAATTCGCCCAGTGGCATTATCCGGCGATCTGTCTCTACTGCATGGTGGACTGGCTGGAGTTTCGTGAGTCGGTGGATTTCACCGGTGTGGAGAGCCTGCTGAGTTTCCGCGATGCCAACCGGGAACGGCCCATGGTGGGCGGGACCGATCCGCGAGACGCTTGAAACGCGTGACCCAGAAGCCCTGTCCCGTGAGACAGGGCATACGGTCGGCCGTTTAGCCGAACAGTCGCTTGTAGAAGGCCAGTGAGCCTTCCCAGGCGTCCCGGGCCGCGTTGGCGTCATAACCCACCGGGAAGCCGAACTTCTGTCCCTTGGCGGTGGCGCCGGGGTTGGTGAAGCCGTGCTGGGCGCCGGGGTAGTTGATCAGGTCGAACCGTACGCCGGCTTCCTGCATTTCCTCCACGAACGCCGCCACCTGCTGCGGCGGGATCATCACATCCGCACCGCCGGTGTAGACCTGCAACTGGCCCTTGATGTCGCCCGGTTTGATCTGGATGTCGGTGCCCAGATTGCCGTGGAAGCTGACCACACCCTTAAGGTCCAATCCCAGCCGGGCCATGTTCAGCGACACCGCGCCACCGAAGCAGTAGCCCTGGGAAGCAATACGCTCCGGATCGACGCTGTCATGGGCCTTGAGCACCTCCAGCGCCCCCCGGTAACGCTTCTCCAGCTCGCCCGGGGTGTCCTTCACCGACAGCATCATGGCCTTGGCGTCGTCCGGGTTATCCGCCTGCGCGGCGTCGCCGTACATGTCGATGGCGAAGGCGGTGTAGCCCTGCTCCGCCAGCTTGTCCGCCTGCTCGCGCACGAAGTCGTTCAGACCCCACCACTCGTGAACCAGGATAATGCCCGGCCGGGGACCGCTCCGGGTATCGTCGTAGGCAATGTGGCCGATGTAGTTGCGGCCGTCGATCGTATATTCCAGGGATTCGCCAATCATGTTCACCTCCGTTCATGGATGGGTAACCGTTGCTGGACAGGGCGGCCGCTCTCGGACGGGCAACCGCTGTCGGATCCGGATGGAGCAACGCTAGACCGGTCGTCGGATTCCGTCAAAGGGCGTCATGAGCAAGGTCAGTATGGGGTGCGTGCTGTGCAATTATTGACCGGCTTCCGGCAGGTTGATCTATGCTAAGCAAAGGGCCGTTTTCGCCTCACTCGAACAAGAAAGGAGAAGGCTTCTATGTTGCTCAAACACGCTTTCGGTCTGTTCACCCACCCGGATCACGAATGGGCGGAAATCCGTCGGGAGCATGAAACGCCATGGCACGTCTATGTAGCGTACGTGCTGATACTGGCCGCCATCGGACCGGTTTGTGCCTATATCTCCACCACCTACTTCGGCTGGACGGTCGGCGGCGACCGCCTGATCCGGCTGTCCAACATCAGCGCCATCCAGCTCAGCGTGCTGACCTACGTCGCGATTCTGGTCGGTGTGTTCGCCCTGGGCTGGATGATCGACTGGATGGCCAGCACCTACGGTGCCAAGAGTGAGGCGGACAAATCCAACGGCATGGCCCTGGCCGCCTATGCCGCCACGCCGCTGTTCCTGGCGGGGTTTGCGATGCTCTATCCGGTGCCCTGGTTCAATGCCCTGGTGCTGCTGGCCGCCGCCGCCTACGCCGGCTACTTGGTCTATGACGGTCTGCCCATCGTCATGGGAATTCCCAAGGAGCGGGCGATTCTCTACTGCGGCGCGGTGCTGACGGTGGCGCTGGTGATCCTGGTCACCACCCGGGTCGGTTCGGTGCTGATCTGGAATTACGGTTTCGCGCCGCAGTTCATCGGCTGACCGGCTGAATCAGCGCTCGTCGCTGTCCTGCGGACGGCTGCCGACCGGCTGTTCGCGGGGCTGCCGTGCCAGTTCGATCTCCCGCGTTGTGTAATGCCCCACCATGCGCGCCAGGCCATCGGCCAGTTCGTCGAACCGGATCGGTGGGCTGGGGTCGGTCAGGTGGCGCACCACCGCGAAAATGCCGCCGTGGATCATGATGTAACTCATGGTGGGGATGCTGCGGATCTGCAGGGTTTCCGGATGGTGCATCAGGTACTGGGTCACCAGGTCGGACAGGGCCTTTTGCAGGGGCTCCAGGTACATCTCGAAATCCAGCGTCATGGCGTACTGGACGCAGTTGAGGTAGCGCCCGTCGTCCTGCTGCAGGAAATCGCGGAAGCGGTCGAGCAGCTCCCGCACCGCGTCGGCGATGGGTAAGCGCACCAGCTCCGGCACCAGCGGCTGGATCATCGCCACCGTGTCCGCCACGAAACGCTGCGACATCTCGCTGAAGATGGCTTCCTTGTTGTCGAAGTACTCGTACAGTGAACCCACGCCGACCCCCGCGATATCCGCAATCTGGCGCGTGGTGGTGGCCGCCGGGCCATGTTCGGCCATGGCGATGAAGCCGGCTTCGACGATGGCATTGACGGTGGCCTTGGCCCGCTGCTGTTGCGGTTTCCTGGTCATCTGGCGTTCCCGGCTGGCTGGCGGTTTGAGCCAGTCTAGGTGGACGCGCCGCGAAAGTCGTTTGCCCGGGAAACCGTCCCTCGGGTTTCTGGGGCGACCACGCCGGGCGTGGTGCTTCAGGCCGGTATGAGCGGTGCCGGCCGGCCCCAGTAGTAGCCCTGGCCGCACAGGCCGGGGTAGCGCTGCAGCCAGTCGGCGACCGCTGCCGATTCCACACCTTCCACCACGATGCGCAGATCCAGCGCTTCGCCCAGCTCCACCGCGGTGTGGAAGATGCGCTGGCGCACCGCGTCGATGTGGATGTCGGTCAGGAAACTGCGGTCGATCTTGAGTTCGTCCAGACTGAACGAGGCTAGGGCGCTGAGGGAGGAGTAGCCGGTACCGAAGTCGTCCAGGGCGATGCGGAAGCCGGCGTGGCTGAGTTTCTCCAGCATCTGGCGGGCACGGTCCACATCCCCCATGACCGCGGTTTCGGTGATTTCCAGCATCACCTGGTCGGGTGCTACCCGGTGGCGATCGAGGATTGCCAGCGCCTCGCTGTGAAAGTCCTGTCGCGCCAGATCGCGGGCGGAAATGTTGATGGCGATGGTTACCGCGTAACCGGTCTGCTGCTCCAGCATCGGCAGATCCTGCACCGCCCGTTCGATGGCCCAGAGCGTGACGCCGTGGATGGCGCCCACCTGTTCGGCGAAGGGAATCCACTGGTCCGGGCGGATGCGGCCGTGCTGCGGATGGTCCCAGCGGATCAGCGCCTCGTAGGCGATGACTCGGCTGTCGTGGACGAACACCTTGGGCTGGTAGTGCAGGTGGATGGCGCCGGTGCGCAGGGCCTGGTCCAGGTCCAGGATCAGGAAGTGCTGCAGGTTCTGTTTCTTCTCGGAATACGGATCGTAGACGTTGATGATGGCGTCGCTGGACAGGGCCGCGAAGCCGGCGCGGGAGATCAGTTCGCTGCCGGCGGTGCCGTGTTCCGGCGCGTAGGCCAGCCCCAGCCGGCCCACCCAACTGAACGCGTAGTGTTCTTCGTTGAAAGTCTGCTCCAGCCAGGCGCGGATGTCGTTCCAGGGAATGCTGCCCACGTCGGTGCGCAGGGCGAAGACGTGGTTGAAGGTGTCCACCGTGCCCACCGGGTGGCCCCGGAACAGGATCAGCTGGCCACTGAAATGGGTTTCCAGGTATCGGCACAGCCGGGTCAGGTAGATGCGCAGCAGGTTTTCCGCCTCCTGGTAGCCCAGCGCGCGCTCGATCTCGCCGTAGCGTTCCAGGCGCAACAGACCCACCACGAAGGGCTGGTCCAGCGGCGACAGCTGCGCCAGGGTCTGCTCGATGATCGCGCGGTTGGGGCGGCGGGTGATGCGGTTGGAGGCGGCCAGTTGGTCGTAGTCCTGCTCCAGTCGCGTGCGCAGGCGGCGTTCTTCCAGGGCGCGCTGGGTGGCGCTGAGGCGGCGCCGGCGCTCCTCGACCAGACGATAGCCGACCACCAGCGTCAGGAAAATGGACGCCGCGGCCGTGCCCAGATAGAAACCGGAATTGGTGATGGCGTTGACCGGCACCCAGCCAATGGTGCGCAGCATGGCCGTCGCCGCACCCAGGATCAGCAGCACCAGGGCTACCGAGAGATAGCGCGCCGAGGCCTGCTCACGGGAGCGGGCGAGGGCAACGGCCAGAACCAGCAGCAAGCTGATGCTGCCGCCCACGAGGATGGTGTCCTGCCCCACCAGCCCGGGGAGCACGGGCTCCAGCAGGGCCAGCGCCAGCATGCTCAGGGCGGCAAGGCGCAGGGGGTAGAGCCAGGGGCCGGTGAGCCCCAGGAAGTGCCGGCAGAAGCGGATCAGCGCCACGGCGCTGAGTGCGATCATGGGGGACAGCAGGCTGCCCAGGGCCGGCATGTTGGGCCAGATCAGCCAGAGCCCGAAGCCGTCCACGCACAGCTGGGTAAACAGCACGCTGGTCAGCAGGCAGGTGAGCCAGGCGGCGGCCATGCTGCGCAGTGTGAGCAGCAGGGCGATGTCGAACACCAGGGCAAACAGCAGGACGCCGTAGAGCGCAGCTTTCCAGGCAATCCGGCTGCCCACTTCGCTGAGCAGGTGCTCCGGGCGCGTGACGCTGAAGGGAAACAGCGTCGGTCCGGCGTTATTGACCTCAAAAAGCAGGGTGGTGTAACTGTGTCCGCCCAGCACGATGGGCCAGATCAGCTCCGGCAGTTTGACGATGCGCTCGGCGAAAGGGGCCTGGTCGCCGAGCGTCGGCAGTCGCTCGGGCTGGCCGTCCTCGGGAATGGCGACGGCGCGGACCCGGTCCAGGGAGGGCGCCTCGATTTGCAGCAGCAACGAGAGCGGTTCGGGATCCGGGTTCTGCAGCGTGATGCGGAAGGTGGCGGGCGATTGCAGGTAGCCCAGGCCCTCACGAAAATCGGGCAGGGTTTGCCAGCCGCTGCCCGAGAGCCAGTCGTCGTGTGCCAGGACCTGGTCCAGGTTGGCCTTGCGGAAGGCAATGTGGGGCTGGAAGATATCGTCGCCGGTTTCGGGCAACAGCGACGATGGCTGCAGCGGAAGGGCGTGAGCGCCCAGGGCCGGCGACAGATTCAGCAGGAACCCGTAGACACCGAGCCCGAGAAAAAGCACGAACGGTAGCCAGATCCACTTTCGGACCCTGGGGCTGTGGGGCTCAGGCATGGTAGCCTCGCCGCTGCTGGAGGTGCGTCCTTTGCGCCATCGCGTCGTCCCGGGCCCAATGGCCCAACCTATCGTGGACGGTTACACTTCACTACATGCTGAAATGAATTGTAACGCACTGAATTCTCGGGCATTTTACTGTATTTGTAGTTTGTTTGCATATTGTCCTTTCCTTCCGGACATGCCCTGGCGGATGCGGCAAGCCCGACGCTAAAGTTGAGGGCCGTATCCGCCGGCGGCAGGCGACGGGCAGCGGTGGTAACCTGAAGACAACAAACGGAGTGGAACCCTGTGACCAAACCCATCGCCGAACACTGCCTGCGCAACCAGCAGCCCATCGCCGAGGCACTGTCACCCTATCTGGCCGGCGGCGGACGCTGGCTGGAGTTGGGCAGCGGCACCGGCCAGCATGGCGTCTACATCGCCTCCCGCCACGCGGGAGTGGTCTGGCAGCTGAGCGACCTGGAAGATGCCCAGCCGGGCCTGCTGGCCTGGCAGTCCGAGGCCGCCCTGGACAACCTGCCGCCCCCGCGGATCCTGGACGTGACCCGCGACAGCGTCCCGTCCGGGGATTTCGACGGCGTATTCAGTGCCAACACCGTGCACTTTGTAGGCTGGCCGATCGTCCGGGCGCTGTTCGACCGCATCGCGGAGGCCCTGCGCCCGGGCGGTTACGCGGCGCTTTATGGCCCCTTCAACCGCGAGCAACGTTTCACCAGCGAAGGCAATGCGGCCCTGGACGAGTGGCTGCGCAGCCGCGATCCGGACAGTGGGATCAAGGACGAGGCCGACGTGATCGAATGCGCCGCAGAGCGAGGGCTGCGGTTCCACGACGTGCAGGACATGCCAGCCAATAATCGCCTGCTGGTCCTGCGGCAATGTTCCTGACGGGACCGAACCCGACCGGCCGCGGCCGGACTGACATCGGCATAAAAACAGACAGACCGGGAGAGACGATATGAGCGAAGACAAGCGTCGCCGTTACTCGAGCCCTGTGGTTGATGGCCTGGGCAAATCCGCCAGTCGCGCCATGCTGCGCGCGGTTGGCTTTACCGACGAGGACTTCAAGCGGCCGCAGGTGGGCATTGCGTCCACCTGGAGCAACCTGACCCCGTGCAACATGCACATCAACCGGCTGGCGGAAGAGGCCGGCCACGGTGCTGACGACGCCGGTGGCAAGAGCCTGATCTTCAACACCATCACCGTGTCCGACGGCATCGCCAACGGCACCGAAGGCATGAAGTATTCGCTGGTGTCGCGGGAGGTGATTGCCGATTCCATCGAGACCGCCGCCGGCTGCGAGGGGTTTGACGGCCTGGTGGCCATCGGCGGCTGCGACAAGAACATGCCCGGGTGCATGATCGGTCTGGCGCGGCTCAACCGGCCGTCGGTGTTCGTTTACGGCGGTACCATCCAGCCGGGCGAGAACCACACCGACATCATCTCCGTGTTCGAGGCGGTGGGCGCCCACGCCAAGGGCGACATGGATCTGATCGAGGTAAAGCAGATCGAGGAAACCGCGATTCCCGGCCCGGGTTCCTGCGGCGGCATGTACACCGCCAACACCATGGCCTCTGCCATCGAGGCGATGGGCATGAGCCTGCCCGGCAGTTCGGCCCAGAACGCTGTGTCCGAAACCAAGGAAGCCGATTGCCGGGCCGCTGGCGCGGCGGTCCTGAACCTGCTCGACAAGGATATCAAGCCGCGCGACATCATGACCCGCGAGGCCTTCGAGAATGCCATCACCGTGGTGATCGCGCTGGGCGGCTCCACCAACGCCGTGTTGCACCTGCTGGCCATGGCGAGCACCGCCGAAGTGGACCTGTCCATTGACGATTTCACCCGTATCGGCCGCAAGGTGCCGGTGCTGGCGGACCTGCGTCCCAGCGGCCACTACATGATGTCGGAGCTGGTGGCCATCGGCGGCATCCAGCCGTTGATGAAGACCCTGCTGGACGCCGGCATGCTGCACGGGGATTGTCTCACCGTGACCGGCCGTACCCTGGCGGAGAACCTGGCCGAGGTGGCCCCCTATCCGGCCAACCAGGACATCATTCACGCGCTCGACAACCCCATCAAGAAAGACAGTCACCTGCGCATCCTGCGCGGCAACCTGTCACCCACCGGTGCCGTGGCCAAGATCACCGGCAAGGAAGGGACCCACTTCACCGGCCGCGCCCGGGTGTTCCACTCCGAGGAAGAGGCCCAGGCCCGCATCATGGACGGCACGGTGGTGGCCGGCGATGTGCTGGTGATCCGCTACGAAGGGCCCAAGGGCGGCCCCGGCATGCGCGAGATGCTCACGCCCACCTCCGCCATCATGGGCAAGGGACTGGGCAGCGACGTGGCGTTGATCACCGACGGCCGTTTCTCCGGCGGCAGCCACGGTTTCGTGGTGGGACACGTCACGCCGGAAGCCGCCGATGGCGGGCCCATTGCGCTGGTGGAAGACGGCGACACCATCACCATCGATGCCGACGCCAATACCATCGAGCTGGACGTGTCCGATGAGGAGCTGGAGCGCCGCCGCCAGGCCTGGCAGCCGCCGGCGCCGAAGTACCGGCGCGGGGTGCTGGCCAAGTACGCCAGCACCGTTAATTCCGCCTCCGAGGGAGCGGTGACCGACGCCTTCTGACCGGGTCGTCGGGCCGGCGTGGTGCCGGTCCGACCGGTATACCGGACGGCGGCTTGCGCGTTCTCCTTGGGGGATGGCCCGGAATCGGTAGTATCCGAAATCTGTTCAGTTTGACGCCAACTAGACGACTGGTCTAATATCGAACTATGACTTCAGTAACCGCAAAACCCCAGGCCAAACTGGGCAACGAAACCCGGGCTGAACTGATCCGGGTGGGCAGCGACATCATCGCCCGCCGCGGCTTCAACAGCACCGGCATCAACGTGGTCCTCAAGGAAGCCGGGGTGCCCAAGGGGTCGTTCTACTATTACTTCGCCAGCAAGGAGGATTTCGGGCTGGCGGTGATCGACGATTTCGCCGCGGATTACGAAGACCGCCTCAATCGTACCCTGGGCAACGCGGAACTGGCGCCGCTGGAGCGAATTCGCCAGTTCCTGGAGGAAGGCATGGCCGATATGACCGACTGCGACTGTTGTCGCGGTTGTCTGGCGGGCAACCTGGGGCAGGAACTGGCGGGACAGAACGAGGCCTTCCGTCAGCGCCTGGATGGCCTTTTCAACGACTGGCAGGCACGTTTTGCCCGCTGTCTCGACGAGGCGCGCGAGCGTGGTGATATCGACGCGTCCGCCGACACCTCGGCGTTGGCGCAGCTGCTGCAGATGGGCTGGCAGGGCGCCACCCTGCGTGCCAAGGTGAGCCGATCGGTGACGCCGATGCAGGGCTTTGCCGACATGTTCTTCCGGCAAGTGCTGGGCGCGCGCGCCCGACATTAGTCCCGATAGTAGTGTCGGGAAAGCCATCGGTGGCTGAGACCGCCGGGGCAGACGTCATCAGGCGACGGATCGTCCGGGCGCCTGATTTTTTGGATCGGTTTTGTAGTAGACCGGTCTACAAATTCGATCTATGGATAGAAGGTCGCGTTCTGTCGAGTGGCGGTTAACCCGCCAATACCCTGGTCGTCTGACCAGGCAAACCGGGCAGGCTCGACACCCCATCGTGTCCCCAGGCCGGGGCATGTGAAAGAACGCAGATCCTGTGCATCCCGCAGATTGTCTGCAGATCCGTGGCTGCAGATCCATGTGTGCAAACCACGAGTGAAACCAAGAGGAGGACAGACCATGAGCCATGAACCCGTTGCCGTGACCGCAGAGACTTTCGAGCAGGAAGTGCTGAACGCCGAAGGGCCCGTCCTGGTGGACTTCTGGGCGGAGTGGTGCGCGCCGTGCAAATCCATCGCCCCGTTGCTGGAAGACATCGCCGACGAACAGGGCGAACGCCTGAAAGTCGCCAAGCTGGATGTGGACGCCTATGGCGATGTGGCCGCCCGCTACCGCGTGCGCTCGATCCCGACGTTGATGATGTTCCGCGACGGAGAGCCGGTCGGCACCCAGATCGGCGCCGTGGGCGCGCGTGAACTGAACGGTTTTATCGACAGTCACGCCTGATCCTGTGCGGGCAGGGAGGCCCGTGCCATGTTGCCTGATCGGATGCCCTGCTATAGTGCCCGCCGTAACCGCTTCAGGAGACAGGCATTATGGGATTTTTGATTGCGCTTCATACGCTGGCCGCCGTGATCTGGGTCGGGGGTATGTTCTTCGCTTACGTGGCGCTGCGCCCGGCGGCGGTGCAGGTATTGGAGCCGGCCCAACGGGCGGCCCTGTGGGGCGCCACGCTGGCCCGCTTTTTCCTGTGGGTCTGGATCGCTGTGGTGGTCCTGCTGCTGTCGGGTTTCGCCACTCTGGGGCTGTATTTCGATGGCTTGGGGTCGGCCGGCTGGCACGTGCATGCGATGGTCACCCTGGGCGCGGTGATGATGCTGCTGTTCCTGCACGTATGGTTTGCGCCCTACCGCCGTCTTAAACAGGCGCTGGCGAATCAGGACATTCCCGAGGCGGGCCGTCGCATCGGTCAGATCCGGAAGTTTGTACTCGCTAACCTGGTGCTCGGTATCGTTGTGGTGCTGATCGCTTCCGGTGGGCGTTATATTTTTCTGGGCTGAGGCCGTGTTCCGGGTCTGAAGACCGGCAGGTCGTGGCTCAGAGTGCGCCTTCGGCCTGCAACTGCCCGTAGACGGCTTCGGCCAGGCGCCGGTAACCGTCGGCGTTGAAATGCACGGCGTCGGATTTGACCTCCGGGTTGCGCAGCAGGTCGGCCACAGCGTCGTCCTCGAACGGCAGGTCGTAGCGTCGCGCCAGGTCGCCATAGAGCGGCGCCGTGTCGGAGAACAGTTTTTTCTCGGGCACGCCCACCAGTAAGACCTCGATACCCCGCTCGCGGGCCATCTCAATCATGCGCTCCAGATTAGCTTCGGTCACCGCGGGGTCGTGGTTGCGCAGGATATCGTTACCCCCTTCCAGCAGGATCATCAGGTTGGGCCGCGTCCGGTCCAGAACCTGCGGCAGGCGCTGCAGGCCCTCTGTGGTGGTCTCTCCGGCGATGCCGGCATTGACGACGGTGCGCCCGCTGAGCCGCTCCAGCGCTGCCGGGTAACTCTGTTCCGCGTCCACACCCACGCCTTCGGTCAGGCTGTCGCCGAATGCCAGAATGACATCGTCGTCGAACAGCGGCTCCAGCCTGGGATCGCTGCAAGCGGCCAGCAGCAGGGCCAGGCCGATCAGGGTGAGGGTACTGCGGAGGTTGCGCATAGGTCTTTCCTGAGGGTCCATTCCATGGTCTGTCGCTGGATTCGGGGCTGAATTCCGGCGCTCATCCGTGTATAACGCTCATTCCATAAGCGTTCGATTTCCAGAGGTAGGGCCAGTATGCACCGTGGGTGGCGACTCCCGCTGTTTCTTTTCGTTATTCTGCCGATCCTGGCGTGCAGCCGTGCCTGGGCAGCGCCCGATCCGGCCGGTCTGGAGCTGGCCTCGGTCAATGCCGCAGTGGCCTATGTGGACGGCGGCGAGCCCATCTTCAGCAAGCACCCGGACCGGTCGGTGCCCATTGCCTCGGTGACCAAATTGATGACGGCGGTGGTGGTCATGGACGCCGGCCAGCCGATGGACCAGTGGCTGGAAGTCTACAAACGCCATCGGCCGGCACCGAACAACGCCTACTCCCGCATCCGCATTGGTTCCACCCTCAAGCGAGGCGACATGCTGCGCATCGCCCTGATGTCGTCGGAGAACCTGGCGGCCTACACCCTGGCGCGGCATTACCCCGGCGGCTTCGACGCCTTCGTGCGGGCGATGAACGAGAAAGCCGCGGAGCTGGGGATGAGCCACAGCCATTTCGTGGAACCGACCGGCCTGTCGCCGGAGAACCACGCCTCGGCCGGCGATCTGGTCAAGCTGGTGCGGGCCGCTTTCGCCCACCCGGAGCTGCGCCGCTACACCACCACCGGTTATTTCACCGCGCATTTCCGCCAGCCGCGCTACGATCTGCGTTTCGGCAACACCAATCCGCTGGTACACCGCCAGAGCTGGGATGTAGAGCTGAGCAAGACTGGCTACCTCTCCGAGGCCGGGCGCTGCCTGATCATGGTCACCCGCATCGACGGGCGCGAGGTGGTGGCGGTGCTGCTGGATTCCTTCGGCACCCGCACGCCGCTGGGGGATGCCGGGCGGGTGCGCCGCTGGCTGACCAGCGGCCAGGGAGGCAGCATTGCCAAGGCCGCCCGGGCATACGAGAATCGACGTAATGCCGAATACGCCAGTCGCCAGACGGCAAAGGCCGAAACGGCCACACCCTGAGGCTGGCGCAACCACCGGAGGGCGAGTCATGACGGACAACGGATTGCTGGTACTGACCACCGGCGGCACGATCGACAAGATCTACTTCGACGCCAAGAGCGAATTCAGTATCGGCGACAGCGAGTTTGCGGACATCGCCGCGCTGGCCCAGGTGTCGATGCCCTACCGGGTGGAATCGGTAATGCGCAAGGACAGCCTGGACATGACCGACGCCGACCGCCAGGCGATCCGCGCGGCGGTGGAGGCGGCACCGGAACGCCGTATCCTGATCACCCACGGCACCGACACCATGGTGGACACCGCGCGGGTGCTGGCGGACCTGCCGGACCGCATCATCGTCCTGACCGGCGCCATGCAGCCCTCACGCATGCGTGTGACGGACGCCCCATTCAACGTCGGCTTCGCCCTCGGTGCGCTGCAGTCCCTGGCCAGCGGCGTCTACATCGCCATGAGCGGCCAGATCCTCAATCCCCATCACGCCCGCAAGAACCGCGCGGCGGGGCGCTTCGAGGCGGAGTAGCCCCCAGCTTTCCTATCGGAAGCTGTCGATTTCCGCCTCGGTCAGCGAACGGTATTCTCCGGGACCCAGCTCCGGGTCCAGCGTAACCGCGCCAATCGCTTCCCGGTGTAATCCGGTCACGTGATTGCCCACGGCCGCCAGCATGCGCTTGACCTGATGGTAGCGCCCCTCGCTGAGGGTCAGTCGCAGCTGCTTCTCCGATAACGGCTCGACACCGGCCGGCGCGGTCGGCCGGTCATCGCTTTTCAGCGTCACGCCCTGCTCCAGGGCGCTCACCATGTCCGGCGTCCAGGGTTCCGCCAGCTCGACCCGATAGCGTTTGCTGCACTTTGCCCTGGGCGACGTGACCCGGTGTGACCACTGGCCGTCCGTCGTCAGCAGCACCAGACCGGTGGTGTCCAGATCGAGCCGGCCGGCCACGTGCAGGTTGCGGCGCAGTTCCGGCGGCAGCAGATCGGTCACGGTCGTGTGTTCGCCGTCCCGGGTGACGCTGACCACATCGGCCGGTTTGTTCAGCATCAGGTAGCGTTCACCGGGAAGTGTCAGCGGCTGGCCGTCGAGTTCGACGACGTCGCCGTCCGCCAGGTGTGTGGCCGCTTTGCGGCACAGCTCGTCGTTGATGGTGACGCGACGGCCGAGGATGCAGCGGCGGGCTTCCTTGCGAGTCATGTCGGCGGCGTTGGCGAGGAAAAAGTCGAGGCGCATGGTCGGGAGTCCACGGGTTGCTGGGCGGCCGCAATGGCGCGGTGCCGGCAGGTTACCGGGAAAGGCGCAGAGCGTCGATGGCCGGCACCGGAGCAGCGCCCGTTTACCGGGGGTGACCGGCGTCGAACGGCCTGCCGGCAAAGCTGATAATTCGTCGGGTTTCTTTACAAGTCGGCGTCAAGATTCCGAATAAAATAATTTAAAAACATGAGGTTAAGAATTGGCCTGACGATTGCTAATCACGGTCTGAGGGCCACTGCCTTCTCCCAAAAAGAACCGAAACAAGGAATTTTGCCATGAAAAGATACCTAGCGATGCTGGGCGCTGCGCTGCTGTTGCTGGCTGGCGGTTCCGCCAATGCGACCGTGATCACGCTGACGGATACCACCAAGTTCCTGAGCGATGCGACGGACGCGCCGGAAGACCTGCAAAGTTACGGCGGTCGTTATGTGAACAAGCTGGAAGGTTTCCTCGACCACGTGTCCTGGAAGCACCAGTATGTGTTCGATCCGGCCGCGAGCGAGCTGTTGACCGGTACTCTGACGCTGTACCTCAAGGACGATGAGCACGACAACATCTTCAAACCCTGGACCTGGGAGTTCGGTTTCGGTTACACCGAAAACGGCGACTGGGACATCGGTGGCGTCGATAGCGGTGCCTACGGCTATGACATCGATGTGGCCTCCCTGGCCGACGGTATGTTCGGTGTGACCCTGAAATCGCTGGGTGGCGATTTCTACATCAAGAAGTCGGTCCTCGAGATCACCTATAAGTCCGTGCCGGAACCTGGCACTTTGGCCCTGCTGGGCACCGGTCTGCTGGCGTTCGCCTGCAGCCGCCGCCGTCGCCAGTCGTCACTGGCTGCCTGACGGCGATTTGCAGCGCCCCACCCGGGGCGCTGTTTGCCTTATCCCCGGCGGGCCAGGCGGTCGCGCACCATGAACAGCGCCGCGATCACCCGCGCTTCGGTCACGTCTTCCCGCGCCACCAGCTGCTCCAGCTCCGACAGCTTCCAGGTCACCACTTCCAGCGGCTCCGGTTCGTCCCCCGGCAGGCTTTCCTCGTAAAGGTCGCGGGCGATGACTGCGCGGATATGATGGCCCATGTAGCCCGGTGACAGGGTCATGTCCTTGAGCCGTTCCAGATGACCGGCGCCGTAGCCGATTTCTTCCTTCAACTCGCGGTTGGCCGCGTCGCGCCAGTCCTCGCCATGCTCGTAGGCGCCCTTGGGCAGGGTGAGCTGGTAGGCTTCCACGCCGACGCCGTATTCGCGGATCATCACCACCGTATCGTCGTCCAGCAGGGGCACGCACATGACGCCAGCCAGGGGCGGTGTGCGCAGGCGTTCGAACTCACGTTCCTCGCCGTTGCTGAAGCGCAGGTGCACCGATTCGATGCCGAACAATCGGCTGCGGGCCACCAGGCGGGTGTCGAGGATGTCGGGTTTGTCGTCCATTCAGCTGGCTTCCGGGTCGCTCAGTTGGATGTTGAGAGCCTCGAAGACCGAGGGGGCGGGGTAGCCGTCGGCGATCAGGTTGCGGTCTTTCTGGAAATCGCGGATGGCGCCGCGGGTGGCCGGGCCCAGGATGCCGTCCGGTGTACCGCTGTCATAACCCTGATCGTTGAGGGCCGTTTGCAGGGCCTGGATGTCCTGCCGGGACAGGCGCGGCAGGTCGGTGGGCGGCGGGTTCTGCAGACCACCTGCACCGGCGATGCGATCCGCCAGATTGCCGACCGCCAGTGCGTAATACTCCGAGCGGTTCCAGCCCATGATCACGTCGAAGTTGTGGTAGACGAGGAACGCGGGGCCCTCGTGGCCGGCCGGTACCAGCAGCGCCGCCTCAATGTCGGCATGCGCCAGTGGGTTACCGAAAGCGTCGGTCAGGCCCAGACTGCGCCACTCGGAGAGCGGGCGCGCGCGTTTGAGACCGGCCCGGCTGTAGTCGAATCCGTCCGGCAGGATCACCTCACGGCCCCAGCGATAGTCGCCGTCCCAGCCCAGGTTATTGAGGAAATTGCCCGCGGACATCATGGCGTCCGGCACGCTGTGCCAGAGATCGCGCTTGCCGTCGCCGTCGGCATCCACCGCGTAGCGCAGGAACACCGAAGGCATGAACTGCACGTGGCCCATGGCGCCGGCCCAGGAACCTTCCATCTGGTCCGGCTCGATCGCGCCCTCGTCGATGATGCGCAGGGCGGAAATCAGTTCGCCGGAGAAGTAGCTGCTGCGGCGGTGATCGCAGGCCAGGGTAGCGAGCGCGCTGGGTACCGGCATCTTGCCGAAATAACTGCCGAAGTTGGTCTCCAGGCCCCAGAAGGCCACCAGGTAGGGGCCGGGGACGCCGGTCTCGCGGGTGACCCGGTCGAGCAGGTCGGCGTGGGTCTTGAGCAGCTCACGGCCTTTCTCGATGCGGGCGTCGTTGACCCGGCGGTTGAAGTAGTCGGCGAAGGTGGTGGTGAATTCCGGCTGGCGGCGGTCCAGTTCGATCACCCGGTCCAGCAGGGTAACGTGGTCCAGCACCTCGGCGGTGACTTGCGGCGTAACGCCGGCCTGCAGGGCCTGGTCCTTGAGTCCGGCGATGCAGTCGCTGAACGGCGTGGTGCCGCTGGCGGCGTCACTGTCTGTGGCGGCCAGGCCCAGGCCGGGCAGGAGGCAGCTGCTCAGCAGCAGGCCGCACAGGGTTTTGGGGGCAGGGATCCGTCGTCTGGCAGTCCGTGGTCTCAATGGGGCATCCTCTCGCTGGTAACCGGGGCGAATCCGCATGGTAGCCTGTTTTGACCGGCCGAAAACACCGCCAGTACGTCCTGCCAATGACAATTTTTTAAGGAATAACACGGTTGTGCAACAGGGCGGCCGGGTGGCTTGGGCTATAGTGGGGGCAATACTCCAAAAAGGGCCGCAGTATGGCAAAGCTCAAGGCGCTGGTGGTGGACGACGCCAGCTTCGTCCGGGACCTGATCAAGCGCACCGTCCGCAGCCGCTTCCCGGTCATGGAAATGACCGAGGCGACCAACGGCAAGAAGGCCCAGTTCCTGATGACCAAGACCGTCTACGATCTGGTGCTGTGCGACTGGGAGATGCCGGAAATGTCTGGCCTGGAGCTGCTGCGCTGGATGCGTCAGAACGAGCATTACAAGAGTTGCCCGTTCATCATGATCACCAGTCGCGGCGACAAGTCCCACGTGGTCGAGGCGGTCCAGGAGGGGGTCTCGGAATACCTGGGCAAGCCGTTCAGTCCGGACGGCCTGAGCAAGAAGATCACCAAAGTGATGGGGCGCAAGCTGAAACAGGCGATGGGCGCGTCCGGGGTATCCATGGAGGGGCCGGCGGATGCGTTCAAGGAATCCGCCGCGCTGCTGACCCGTAAGCCGGCCAGCGCCAGCGAGCCGCCGGCTGCCGGCCGTCCGGCCCCCAAGGCCCGCAGCGTGGCCAGCGTGCGCTTCGCGGAATCCACCCTGCCGTGTGTGGTGAAGGACATCACCCTGACCGAGATACGCTGCATTGCCAAGCGCGACCAGTCGTTCCCGGGCATCCTCGATCAGGCGGTGGTGGACATCGAGTTCCGTGAGGGCGAGATGGCCCGCCTCAACGGTTACGTGCACCAGCTGCAGGCGGTGGAAAAACGCCAGGACACGGATTTCGTCAGCCTGGTGATCCGCTTCGTCGACGACGACCCCCAGAAAATGGAAGACCTGTCACGCTTCATCGCCCGCTTTCGCGCCGGCTAGCGATTCCCGCCGGGCGACCTCTCAGGCGCTCTTGATCGGTGCTTCGGTCAGTCGCGTGCGCGGGAAATGGCAGATGAACTCGCTGCCTTCGCCGGGGTGGCTGTGGATCTCCAGCCGGCCGTCGTGGTTGAGCAGCACGTGCTTGACGATGGCCAGGCCCAGGCCAGTGCCGCCGGTCTGCTGGTGGCGGCTGGGATCGGCGCGGTAGAAGCGTTCGGTCAGGCGCGGAATATGGATCGGGTCGATACCGATCCCGCTGTCCTTGACCGCCAGGTGGGCACCGTCACGGTCGGTGTACCAGCGAACCTTGATGGTGCCACCCGCCGGGGTGTATTTGACGGCGTTGAAGATGATGTTGGAGAAGGCGCTGCGCAGCTGGTTCTCGTCGCCGAACAGGTAGTGCCGCTCGCCGATGTTCATGTCGATCTCGTGGCCGGAATCGCCGCTGAAGGCACGGGCGTCGCTGCAGGTCTGGCGGATCAGGGCCGACACGTCGGTGACCCGGTCGTCGACGTGCTGCTCGCCGGTTTCCAGCTTGGCCAGCAGGATCAGGTCGGTGATCAGTGCTTCCATCCGTTCCGACTGCTGGCTCATGGTGGCCAGGGCCCGTTTCCACTTGGGCGGCGCTTCGTCGGCGTGGTCGGACAGGGTTTCCAGGTAGCCGCTGATCACGGTCAGCGGTGTGCGCATTTCGTGGGACACATTGGACACGAAATCCCGCCGCATCTGTTCCAGCTGCACCAGCCGCGTCACATCCTTGGCCACGATCAGGCGGTCGTCGTCGCCGAACAGGCTGATCTGGATCTGCAGGTGGATGTGGGGCTTGGCCGGCGAGCGCAGTTCCAGCGGTTCCCGGTAGTCGCGGGCATCGAAATAGGTCTTGAAGGCCGGGCTGCGGATCAGGTTGTGGATCGGCTGGCCGCGGTCGGTTTCCCGGCGGAAGCCCAGCAGGTGTTCGGCGGACCAGTTCCACCACTCCATCACCCCGTCGGCATCGGTCATGACCACGCCGTCGCGCATGGCGTTGGTGGATTCCTGTACGCGGTTGATGCGGGCCTGCAGCTGGTCCCGGGTGCGTAGATGGTTCTGGTGCATGCGATGCAGGCCGTCGAACAGCTCGCCCCACAGGCCCACCGAGCCGGGGGCTTCGTCGTCATCGTCGGGATGGTAGAGCCAGTGATGCAGGCGGCGGGTCTGGTACAGGTTCCAGATCGTGAACACCACCAGGCCGACCAGCAGCCCGATCAGCGGGTAGCCGAACCAGAAGCCCACGATAACCAAGGCCACCAGGCCCCCGATCAACAGGCGCAAGTAGTGTGACCAGTTATGCTGCATGGGCACTTCCCGTCAGGACGCCGGGCGCAGGTGCCGGCGTCGGTACATGGTGATGCTGGAACGCCCCGGCGGGACTTGGCCGGTCAGGCGGCCTGGGTCGAGAACCGGTAGCCGGTGCCCCGGACCGTCTGGATCAGGTGATCGTATTTGTCTCCCAGCGCCTTACGCAAGCGCCGGATGTGCACATCGACGGTGCGTTCCTCGACGTAGACATTACCGCCCCAGACCTGATCCAGCAATTGCGCACGGGTATAGACGCGCTCCTGGTGGGTCATGAAGAACTGCAGCAGCTTGTACTCGGTCGGTCCCATGTCGACCGCGCCGGTCGGTGTCGTCACCCGGTGGCTGGCCGGGTCGAGCTGCAGGCCGTTGACCTCGACCGGTGTTTCCACCCCGGCCGGCGTCGTGCGGCGCAGCACGGCCTTGAGGCGCGCCACCAGTTCGCGCGGGGAGAACGGTTTGGTGATGTAATCGTCGGCGCCGGACTCCAGGCCCTGCACCTTGTTGTCTTCCTCGACCTTGGCGGTGAGCATGATAATGGGGATTTCCGCCGTGGTCTCTTCCTTCTTGAGGCGTCGGGCCAGCTCGATGCCGCTGGTACCCGGCAGCATCCAGTCCAGCAGGACCAGGTCCGGCTTCTTGTCCACGATCATGGCGTGCGCTTCCAGTGCGTCGGCCGCTTCCAGATAGTCGTAGTCGGCCATTTCCAACGCGACCGCGATCATCTCGCGAATCGATGCCTCATCATCGACAATCAGAACAGTCTTTCCTGTCATGACATTTCACCCTGTCATCACCAGCGAATGGAGTCGGGTTTCAGGAGAAACCCCACTCGTGTTGCTGGCTCATTACAACCGTCATTTGTTACAAGTATATGACAAGGGCCGGGCGGGGCCGATTCCTGTCGCCGCCGCTACAGCAGCAGATCGAGGAAGAGGCCCGCGAAGACGGCGGCGCCGGCCCAGTTGTTGTTGAGGAACGCCTTGAAACAGGGCTCGCGTTCGCGGAAGCGCGCCAGATGCTGTTGGTAAACGAACAGCACCGCCATGCCCAGTAACCCCAGGTAATAGAAAGTCCCCAGATCCGACTGCACGCCCACCATGGCCAGGATCAGCACCGTCAGCGCCTGCAGGATACCGACAATCAGGCGGTCCGCCTCGCCGAACAGGATCGCCGTGGACTTGACCCCGATCTTCAGATCGTCGTCGCGGTCCACCATGGCGTAGAGGGTGTCGTAGGCCACGGTCCACAGCAGGTTGGCGGTGAACAGCAGCCAGGTCAGGCGCGTCACTTCGTTGGCCTCCGCCGCCCAGGCCATGGGAATGGCCCAGGAGAAAGCGGCCCCCAGGAACAGTTGGGGCAGGTGGGTGTAGCGCTTCATGAACGGATAGATGAAGGCCAGCACCAGCCCGCCGAACGACAGGTAGAGCGTCAGGGTATTGGTGAAGAATACCACCATCAGGAACGACGCCAGGCACAGGCCCAGAAACAGCAGAACCGCTTCCGCCGGTTTGATCTCGCCGGTGGCCAGCGGGCGCGCCTTGGTGCGTTTGACGTGGCCGTCCACCTTGCGGTCGGCGAAGTCGTTGATGGCGCAGCCGGCGGATCGCATCATGAACACGCCCAGCACGAACACCACCAGGTTGCCGATCGCCGGTATGCCGTCCCCGGCCAGCCACAGGGCCCACAGGGTCGGCCAAAGCACCAGCAGGGAGCCGATCGGGCGGTCCAGCCGCGTCAGGCGGTAGTAGGCGGAGAGCTTGGTTTGCAGGTTGGCGGGCAGAAAGTCGAGCGTCATGGGGTCCCTGGCAGGTCCGGTGAACGAAAGCTGACCGATTATAGCCGCCGGAGCGCAGCGGATTGAAGCGAACCGTCCAATGCGGCCCGGAACGTTAGAGCGCTGGCCTGGCTCGCAGCAGCTGCGAGTAGAAGAATTCGCTGACCAGGAGCGCGTGAGAACCGCGGCGGAAGCAGGAGCGTCGCCCGATGGCCGGGTCATGGCCGGCCTGGCGAGCGATGCCGGTTTCCAGCGGTCCGCGCTGCCAGCGACGGTGATGGAACAGGTAGGCGCCCAGGGGCTGGCGGCCGAGCTGCCGCAGGCGTTTGCCGGGGCCATTCAGGGTGGCCAGGGGAATCACCGTACGGGCCAGCACCCAGGGCTGGCCGTCGCCGCGAAGATGGACTTCGCGGATCCAGCAGAGTTC
Source organism: Marinobacter bohaiensis (assembly GCF_003258515.1). Lineage (NCBI taxonomy): Bacteria > Pseudomonadati > Pseudomonadota > Gammaproteobacteria > Pseudomonadales > Marinobacteraceae > Marinobacter > Marinobacter bohaiensis. The sequence goes on along the minus strand of NZ_QGEH01000002.1, from coordinate 78,993 downwards.
ACGATCGTTCAGCCCCAGCAGGCGGGCTTCATCGAAGCTGGGGCGATCGAAGCATTCGCGCAGGACCTCCACGGCAAAATGCTCGCGACAGCGTGCCTTGAGGGCCTGGGTCAACGAGCCTTCCAGTGTCAGCCACAGCGCCGCGCCTTCCACCGCGCCGGGGTGCGAGAGTCTGGCCGCGCCGGCGTTGGGGTGCCAGTGGCAGGCCGGAATCACGGCCGGCGTGTCGTGACGGTGCCGTTCACAGCCCTTTGACGGCATAGATGCCCGGAGCGTTGCGCCAGTAGCCCTTGTAGTCCATGCCGAAGCCGAACAGGAAACGGTCTTCCACTTCCAGCCCGGTAAAGTCCGCCTTCAGGCCGGGGCGGGCCTTGCGGTCGTGCTGCTTGTCTACCAGCACGGCGGTGAGCACTTCGGCGGCACCCTGGGCCTTGCAGTAGTCGACGATGGCGTTGAGGGTGGTGCCCTCGTCGAGGATGTCGTCGACGATCAGCACGGTGCGGCCGGTCATGTCGGCGTCCGGGCGCAGCTTCCATTCGAGGATGCCGCCGGTGGTTTCCTGGCGGTAGCGGGTGGCGTGCAGGTATTCCGCCTGCAGCGGGAACGGCAGACGCGGCAGCAGCTGCCCGGTCAGGATCAGGCCGCCGTTCATGACGCAGAACAGCAGCGGATCACGACCTTGAAGCCGTTCGGCAATGCCTTGCGCCATGGAATCGATGGCCTGTTGCACCTGTGCCTCGCTACAGAGGCAGTCGGCTTCGTCGAAGACGCGTTGCAGTTCGTCGTGGCTGTCAGTCATACCCTGGGATCCTGTTCCGGGGGGAACGGCCGCCGCCGGCTCCCCAAAAACGGCCCATTATACCCAAGCCGGATGCGTCGCGGGAGGGGCATCGGGGTTGATACCGATGTGGCTATGGCGTGGCTAGGCAGAGGCAATCGCCGGGGAATTGGTCCTGCCGCGCACAAGGCGTATCATGTCGGGCCCAATGAACACATGTACGCTGAGCGCAATTGCGCGCTCGATTGTAGAACATTTAAGATCCCTGACCGGATGAGAGAACCTGGAGGAAAACGATGAAAAAGTGGCAGTGTGTCGTCTGTGGCTGGATTTACGACGAGGCCCAGGGCTGGCCGGAAGACGGCATCGAGCCGGGGACTGCCTGGGAAGACGTGCCTGAAGACTGGGTATGCCCGGACTGCGGCGTCGGCAAGGAAGACTTCGAGATGATTGAGATCGGCTGATCCCGATCCCCCGCGACCGGCTGCATGGCCGGCGTGCAAATGGCTAATCAGAGGAGAGCAGTGGCATGAGTCAGGATGCCCCCATCGTCATTATCGGCACCGGTCTGTCCGGTTATTCGCTGGCCCGCGAGATCCGCAAGCAGGACAAAGAGGTGCCGGTGCTCATGATCACGGCGGACGACGGCCACAGCTACTCCAAGCCGATGCTGTCCACCGGTTTCACCAAGGGCAAAGAGGCCGACGAGCTGGCCCAGGCCGATGCCGCCGGTATGGCGGAGCAGCTCAACCTGGAGGTGCGGACCCACACCACGGTGACCGGCCTGGATACCGAGGCCCAGTGTGTGCTGATCGGCGACGAGCGCCTGGCCTACAGCAAGCTGGTGCTGGCCTGGGGCGCCGACGTGATCCGCCTGTCACTGGATGGCGACGGCCAGGAACTTGTGTACTCCATCAACGACCTGATGGACTACCGGGCGTTCCGCAAGACGCTGAAGGCTGAATCCCGCGTGGCCATCATGGGCGCCGGTCTGATCGGCTGTGAGTTCGCCAACGACCTGCGTAACGGTGGTTACGAGGTGGACGTGATCGCACCGTCCGACACGGTCATGCCGGGGCTGATTCCGCCGGTGGCGGGTAACGCCGTGGCGGCCGCCCTGCAGGACGAAGGCGTGCGTTTCCACCTGGAAACCGTGGTGGAGCGGATCGCGCATGAGGGCGACGGCGTGCGCCTGACCCTGGCCAATGGCGAGACGGTCGACGCCGATCGCGTGCTCTCCGCCGTGGGCCTGCGTCCGCGGGTCGAGCTGGCCCGGACCGCCGGCCTCGACGTGGGCCAGGGCATCCAGGTGAGCCGGACCCTGCAGACCAGCGCCGACAACGTCTACGCCCTGGGCGACTGCGCCGAGGTGGATGGCCATGTGCTGATGTACGTGCTGCCGCTGATGGCCAGCGCCCGCGCCCTGGCCAAGACCCTGACCGGCACGCCGACCGAGGTGTCCTATGGTGTGATGCCGGTGATGGTCAAGACACCCTGCTGCCCGGTGGCGGTGGCGCCGCCGGCACCGGAAACCAAAGGCGACTGGGAAATCGAGCAGGATGGCCGCAGCGTGCGTGCACTGTTCAAGGACGCTGAGGGCACAATCCGTGGCTTTGCGGTCACCGGTGACTTCGCCATCGAGAAGCAGTCCCTGGCCAAGGAAGTGCCGCCGATCCACGGCGACTGATCCCGCGACCGGCCAGGAACCATGCCTTTGCCTGGCATCGAACGACACCTACCCGGGCCCGTGTCGGGCCCGCTTCCTGTATAATCCTCCTTCCCGACCGGGCGCCGTTGTCACAGCGCCGCCCCGAATGAGAGACCGGAAACAGACACCGTAAACAGGAGCAGGCATGCTGGATGTCACGCGCAAGCTGGTCGAATTGCTCGACCTGGCGCCGATTGGCGATGATCACTTCCAGGGGGACAGTGAGGATCTGGGGTTTCCCGCCGTGTTTGGCGGGCAGGTGCTGGGCCAGGCGCTGATGGCGGCCAGCCGCACCGTCGAGGGCCGGCCCGCGCATTCCCTGCATGCCTATTTCCTGCGCCCGGGGAACAAGGAACTGCCCATCGACTACGAAGTGCAGCGCGTTCGTGACGGCGGCACCTTCTCGGTACGCCGGGTGATCGCCCGTCAGGCGGGTAAGGAGATCCTCACCGGCTCGATGTCGTTCCAGGCCCCGGAAGACGGTTTCGATCACCAGGACACCATGCCCGACGCGCCGGACCACGAGCAGCTCAAGTCCGAGCACGCCCTGGCGCTGATGATCAAGCAGCATATCCCGGAGGACCGTCGCGAGCAGCTGACCCGCCCGCGCCCCATCGAGATTCGCCCGGTGGATCCGGTCAACCCGCTCAAGCCCGAGGCCAGGCCGCCCCATAAACAGGCCTGGCTGCGCGCCCAGGGCGACCTGCCGGACGACCCGGTGCTGCACCGCTGCCTGCTGGCCTACTCGTCGGATTTCGGGCTGCTGGGGACCTCGCTCAACCCACACGGCGTCAGTTTCATGAACCGGGGCATGCAGGTGGCCAGCCTCGACCACGCCATCTGGTTCCACCGGGATTTCCGTCTGGACGACTGGCTGCTGTACGACACCGACAGCCCCAGTGCTTCCGGCGGGCGCGGCTTCAACCGCGGCAACTTCTTCAACCGGGACGGCGTGCTGGTGGCCTCCACCACCCAGGAAGCGCTGATCCGCCAGCGCCGCAAGTGATGTGCCGGCGCTGAATCAGGCGCGGCGTTGCTCGGACGCCGCCTGATCCTCCATCCACACCAGGAAATCCTTCATCGGCTGCGGCGGTGTCATGACATAGCCCTGCACCATGTCGCAGCCCATCTCTCCCAGTAAATCCAGCGTGGCATGGTCTTCCACGCCCTCGGCGACGACGGCGTAGCCCAGGTCGTGGCACATGTTGATGGTGGTCTGCACGATGACCCGGTCCTCGGGCAGTTCGCTCAGGTCGGTAATCAGCGAGCGGTCGATCTTGATTTCCCGGGCCGGCAGCCGCTTGATGTACGACAGCGACGAGTAGCCCGAGCCGAAGTCGTCGATGGACAGCGGGATGCCCGTGTAATGCAGCGAGCGTAGGGCGCGCAGGGAGTTCGCCGGGTCCAGCATCATCGACGTTTCCGTCACTTCCAGAATCAGCTTGCCGGCGTGCTGCGGGTGGCTGGTCAGCAGGCGCTGCACGAACAGCGGGAATTCCTGCTCGCGCAGGTTGTTCGGTGACACGTTCACCGACACGCTCAGCTCCGGGTAACCCGCCCGCACCAGGGCTTCGCGGATGCCCAGGCCTTGTTTCAGGACCCAGCGCGTCAGTGGTTTGATCAGGCCGGTCTGTTCCGCCACGGCGACGATCTGGTCGGCGCTTACGGCCGGCTCGCGTCCGGGCCAGCGGATCAGCGCTTCCACACCGGCCACCTGACGGGTCCGCAGGTCCAGCTTGGGCTGCAGATACAGCGCCAGTTGGTCCGATTTCAGGGCCTCGCGCAGGCTGGAAGCGAGGGTCAGGCGGTCCGCGCTGTAAGAATCGTGTCGGGGATGGTAGTAGGCCAATCCCCGTTCCCGCGCCTCCAGGCTTTCCCGGGCCACATAGGCCTTGCGGATCAGGGTGTTGGGGTCATTGCCGTGATCCGGCGAAACCGCCACGCCGGCCACGGGTTCCAGTGGCAGTTGCATGCCCAGGTAGTCCAGTGGCGCGCGGATCGCTTCCAGGCATTCGATGATGCGACGCCGCTGGCTCTGGGCGGTGTCGGCGTCGACAATGAAACCGAAGGTGGCGGATTCGAGCGAGGCGGCGTGGAAGGTGTGCCGGGCGTCCCGCTCCACCGAGTAGACCCCGGGCAGATCGCGGCACACGCTGTTGAAGCGCTGAGCGGCCAGTTCCAGCACCCGGTCGGTGTTCTGGTGGCCGAGGGTGCGGGTGATGGTGTCCAGGTTGCCCAGCTGGACGATGCCCACGGCGTGGCGGCGGTCGCTTTCCCGGGTCAGCAGATCCTGCAGCAGCAGTTCGAACGAACTGCGGTTGGGCAGGTGAGTGAGCGGGTTGTGCAGGGCCTGCTCCATCATCCGCAGCTCCGCCTGGCGTCGGGCCTCCAGGGCCCGCAACTGCGATTCCCGGGCTTCGACTTTCTCCTCCCGCTCCTGGTAGAGACGCGCCGCCAGACCAACGGTCAGCAGCAGGGCTTCCAGTGCCGAGCCGATTTCCATGCCGAAGTCGGTCAGGAAGTTGCTGGGAATCCAGCCGTACTTGTTGGCGGCGGTCAGGGCGCTGCCCAGGGTCAGCAGCCCCCAGGCAAAGGTATAGAGCCGGGCGGGGCGGTTGCCGCGCCACCATTCCAGCGGCCCGACCCCGGTGAGCAGCAGGCAACTGGGGATCGCCAGGGCGACCGACAGGCGCATGGACGCGTTGTAGTCGAGCAGGAAGCTGCCCAGGATCGCCAGCAGGTTGGCGATGATGGCCAGCCGGACCAGACGGTCCAGGACCGGGCTGCGCTGGTTCAGGCCAAGAAATGCGCGCGCGAACAGCAGCGAGAACAGCATCGCCAGGGGCACCGACAGCATCATCGAATGATTCTGCATCCAGGGATTGTCGGGCCACAGCAGCGGATAGGTGATCCCGCGCAGGGTCGACATCAGGAACAGGTAGCCGAAGGTGGCCAGCGCGTAGTAGAGGTAGGTGGCCTCGCGCATGGCCAGGAATACGAACAGGTTGAAGAAGATCACCGTGATCAGGATGCCGTAGTAGACCGCATGGGCCTGGTCGATCCGGGAGATGTGATCGAAAAAGGCGTCCCGCTCCCAGACGGTGATGGGCACCTGCAGCGCGCCGCTGGTCTGCACCCGGATCAGGAAACGGTAGCGGCTGTCGGGATCGACGGTATAGGGGTAGAGCACATGAGGGTGCTGCAAGGGGCGATTGGCCATGGGTTGCCAGTCGCCGCTGTCCAACTGGCCGGCGACGCGGTCGTCGCGCAGTAGATAGATGCGGACGGAGTCGAGTTGCGGGTAGCCGATTTCCAGGATCTGTTGCCGGGCCTCGGGCAAGGTGGGCACGTCGAGGCGGAACCAGGCGACATCTTCGCGATAACCGAAGTTGGCGGAGCGGCCCGGCGGCAGTCGTTGCCAGCCGTCGAGTTGAGCCGCGACGAGCGGGTCGTCGGGCGCGTTTCCGGCGTCGGGGAATAGCCGGTAATCGATGGCGGGTTCGACGTGACCCTGGGTGGCCAGATCGTCGCGACCATCGGCTGCCGCTAACAGACAGACGCCCAGTAAGGCGAGAAACAGAGCGGGTCGAAGCACGGAATTGGTTCTTTGTTGTGTTTGTTGTCGCGGGCGGCTTCCTGGAGTGGCCGGTCCCGGGCCCATCGGGGCCAATTCAATTTCGCGTGTGCAGTCGCAGTATGGGCAGAATCGCCCAACGTCTCAAGAGGTATGGCGTAGCGTTCAGTTTTTGCGTTGCCTCAGTGATCAGGCGATCCGGTCGACGGCGTCCGCCCAGTCCCGGGCCCACGGCAGGGCTTCGTTTTCCGGGTCGACGGTTTCCAGGGCGTCGATACGCAGGGTCTCGCCCACCTTGCGGCAGGCGATTTCGTAGAAGGCTTCCTCCATCAGCTCACCGGCGCCGCAGTAGGTGTCGCCGTAGGAGCTGTCCCCCAGCACGATGACCCCGAACGGCCGGCCCGGTTGCATCGGCAGGGTATCGCGCAGTTCCACGTAGAATGGCAGCAGCGGCGCCGGGACTTCGCCCTGGCCGGTGGTGGAGGTGCAGACCAGCACGGCATCGTCGCTGTCGGTGAGATCGGTCAGCGTGGGTTTCTCCAGCACGGTGACCTGATGGCCCTGACTCTCCAGGTCTTTGCGGATGGCGCGCGCGGTCATCAGGGCGCCGCCGTATACCGTGCCTACCAGAATGCGAATCCGGGCCATAACAAGAGTCTCGTGTTGCTGTCTGGGCGGGCTATGGTAGCCGCTGGCGGAATGCCCCTCAAGGCAGCGTCATGCGCCGGGCGACCGTTTGCCCTGGCGGCGTACCGGGGGCGCGATGCGATTGCGGCCGGCGGATTTGGCGTCGTAGAGCTGCTTGTCGGCCTGGCGCAGCAGGGCGTCGATGGAATCGAACTGGCTGATGGAGCAGACGCCGGCGCTGAGCGTGACCGGCAGTGTGCGGTCGTGGTCGCGGAAGGTGTGGTGCTCGACGGTATCGCGCAGGCGTTCGGCCAGGCTCAGAGCCTGCAACAGGGACGTGTCCGGCAGCAGCACCAGGAATTCCTCGCCCCCCCAGCGGCACAGACGGTCGCTTTCCCGGCACACTCGTTCCATCAGGCCGGCGAACGCCAGCAGGACCGTGTCGCCGGCGTCGTGTCCGTAGTCGTCGTTGATCTGCTTGAACAGGTCCAGGTCGATCAGGCAGACCGAGAAGTGCCGCCCGGAGCGGCGGTAGCGGGCAAACTCCTCCGCCAGTTGGCGCTGCATGTCGCGGCGGTTGGGCAGGCCGGTGAGGCTGTCGGTGTGGGCGGCCTGCTCGTGGGCCTCAGCCAGGCGCATCCATTCGGCGCGGGCCTTGCGACGGCTGCTTTCCATAAAGAAACAGCAGACCGACTCGAACAGCAGCGTGGTGATAAAACGCAACTGGAAATCCGTTCCGTAATGGGTGAGCACGAACGGCAGTTGCGGAAAACGAAAGACGACCAGCGTGAATATCAACATCACCGTCAGCATCACGGTGCCCGCGCGCAGGCTCGTCAGGTAGAAGATGACCGGCGGCAGCACGTATAGCCACAGGGGACCGGTGCCGCTTTCGCCGCCGCTGGCGATCAGGTAGGCAAACAGGCCTCCGGCGATGCCCAGCAGACCGGTTTTCATCCACTCCAGGCGAATAGTCAGGCGGTAGACCAGCAGATTGATGCTGACCAGCAGAAAGAACAGGCCCAGCACCTCGGCGTGCACCCGCTGCCCCGCCTGCCACGACGCCAGGCCAACCAGTGCCAGGCTGAGCAGCGCTCCCAGGGACAGGCCAATGACGATGCGGGCCGATTGCCGGGCTTCGTCGTCAGCGACAGCCGGGACGGCACCTGATTGTGAATGAGGGGGCATGCGTGGGTTGTGCTTCTCCGGCGCCCGTGATGATCGCCAAAATGCCAGTCAATTCAATATGTTTTGCTGCATGATAATGCACGTCCCGCGTCCTTGCCGGGCGTTCAGGTCATCAATTGTAAAATCTTCCGTCGACGGGGTGTCGCCGTGGTCGCGTTTGTTGTCGTCAATGACGACATACGGGGTTTCCCCGGCAAGGATGACGGCAAAGTTTCATTTTGTTTACGAACTGCCTATAGTGGCGCCAACCTGAAATCGACTCGACAACTGTGGTGATCTGTAATGGCCCAGAATGTGTCTTTCATGGATGGCGCGTTTACCAGCAAGCGAACCGAGCGGTTCCGGCTCGGGATCAGCCTTTTCTTTCTCGTGATTGTCTGGCTCTTCGTGGGCCAGCTGGGTGACGGATTACCTGGAAGCAGTCTGTTGATGGCGGCGGCCGTGATCGGCGGCTATATGGCGCTGAATATCGGCGCCAACGACGTGGCCAATAATGTGGGCCCGGCGGTGGGATCGGGCGCCATGAGCCTGGGGGCGGCCATTGTGGTGGCTGCGCTGTTCGAGGCCGGGGGTGCGCTCATCGCCGGCGGCGACGTGGTGTCCACCATCAAGAAGGGGATCATCAACCCCGCCAGCCTGACCGACGTGCAGACCTTTGTCTGGCTGATGACAGCGGCCCTGCTGGCCGGTGCCCTGTGGCTCAATCTGGCCACCTGGATGGGCGCACCGGTGTCCACGACGCATTCCATCGTCGGTGGTGTTCTCGGCGCGGGCATTGCTGCGGGCGGCTGGGGTATCGCCAACTGGGGCGTGATGGGCGCGATTGCCGCCAGCTGGGTGATCTCTCCGGTGCTGGGTGGATTGATCGCCGCGTTCTTCCTGTTCGTCCTCAAGAAGACGGTGCTGTACCAGTCCAACATGGTGGCTTCGGCCCGCCGCGTGGTGCCCTGGATCGTCGCGCTGATGGCCTGGGCATTCGGTACCTACCTGATGCTCAAGGGCGTCAAGCACGTGATCAAGGTGGACTTCCTGAGTGCCGCCCTGGTGGGCGTCGGGGTGGCCGCCGCCGTGCTGTTCCTGATGCGCTTCTACATCCGTCGCAAGGCCTCGACCCTGTCCAACGGCGAGAACACCGTCAACAGTCTGTTCACCTGGCCGCTGATCTTCGCCGCAGCGCTGCTCAGCTTCGCTCACGGCGCCAACGACGTGGCCAACGCCATCGGCCCATTGGCAGCCATCAACGAGGCCCTGACCCAGGGCGCGGTGGCCACCGCAGCGGCGATTCCGCTGTGGGTCATGGTGGTGGGTGCTGTCGGCCTGTCCCTGGGGCTGACCCTGTTCGGCCCGCGCCTGATCCGGACCGTCGGCACCGAGATCACCGAGCTGGACAAGACCCGCGCCTTCTGTGTGGCCCTGTCGGCGGCGATTACGGTGATCATCGCCTCCCAGCTGGGGCTGCCGGTGAGCTCCACCCACATTGCCCTGGGCGGCGTCTTCGGTGTCGGCTTCCTGCGTGAGTACCTCAAGCGCAGCTACGCCTCGCAGCTCCACAGCATCCTGGAGGATCACCAGGGTGAGGACCGGGCGCGCCTGGATGACTTCCTGGCCCGCTTCCGCGAGGCGTCCGTCGAGGAAATGGAAGCCATGCTGAAGGAGGCCAAGAAGAACAAGGTGCAGGTGCCGCTGTCTAAGAAAGAGCGCAAGCGCCTGAAGAAGATCTATCAGGAGGAGCTGGTCAAGCGCTCCCAGCTGATGCGGATTGCCGCGGCCTGGATCATCACCGTGCCGGCTTCGGCGGCGATGGCGGCGACGCTGTTCTTCACCCTGCGCGGGATCATGCTGTAAAGACGGGACTGCGGCTAAAGTCGCTTGCCCTCACCGGGCAGCTTGGTTAGCGTTAGACAAACCATCTGCCCGGCACAGCCAACCTGGAGACACCTATGAGCACTGCATCCGAAAGCCGTCAGGCACGCATTATCGATGAGCTGCGTGTCTTCATCAAAAAGGTCCTGAGTGACCCGACCGTCGCAGTCAAGTGCATCGAGATCGCCCGCCGCCACAAGGACGATCCCAACGCCGACCAGAAAATCGCAGAGGAAATCAGCGCCAACACCACGGTGCGAATTCCCGAGAACTGGAGTGAGGCGGACAAGATGTTCATCGACATCATTCACGATGTGCTGGATGACGAGGCGGCCCTGTACTGATCGCTGCGATCATCCCGATTCAAGACAAGAACGGCGCCTGCGGGCGCCGTTTTTCGTTGCCGCGGCAGGCTGGGGCTCAGGCGGGAAGCGCCTGGATGCCCTTGTCTGCGCTGCTATTAATGGCCGTCCCTGGCCATAATAGCGACCAGGACGTCCATGTCCTTCCTCCGGCAAGGGCATCCAGGCACTTCCAATGGTCCCCGGTGTTAACGCAGGTCGGTTATTAAACGACGCCGAGAGGGTATCGTTTCGGCGGCTCAGGAAGCTAAAGCGCCCGCTAAAGGCCTTTCCGCACCCGTAACCCTGATCGGCTCAATATCGAATCCCGAGGCTCCGGTAGATAAAGCCCATCAGCCACGCCGGTCCGATCAGCAGAAACTGGATGTCCTTGAAGAAGGACGGTTTCTTGCCCTCGAGGTGGTGGCCGACGAACTGGAGAATCCACATCACCACGAACAGGATCAGCGAAGCGGCCCACACCGGCATCAGCTGGGTGCTTTCAAAGCCGGCGATCACCGCCACCATCAGCACGCTGAACAGCGCCATGCCCACGCCCAGGGCCGGCGACAGTCGCACGTACCAGGCGGTGGTGATGATCAGCGCCAGGGTCGCCCAGTTCAGCCAGGGCACGGCGTCAAACGCGGCGGGTGTGGGGATCGACCAGATCAGGCCGACGATGGTGGTAAAAATGACCGGCACGGCCACCCAGTGGATGGCTTTGTTGGTCGGGTTGCGATGGCTCTCGCCGTATTCCTCGAACCACTGGTCTGCGCTTTTGGTCATGATCGGCTCCTGTGTGTCTGTTGTTGTTTTACGCGCAGTATAGCGCCAGATCACACCCGGATCACAACCGTTCGCGCTTCAGGCGCGATGAGCCTGCTGCGGCGAGAGCACCGCGTCGGTGAGGTTCTGCAGCACGTTCATCTCGTCCCGGATCTCGTCGTGGCCGGCCAGTTCGGCCTGCTCGATGAGGATGTCGCGCAGGATCTCCGGCGTGGTCAGCGGGTTGGCCAGCACCACCCGGAACACCACGCAAGGGTAGCGATGGTGCTTGGCCGGCTCCAGCCGGGTCCGGGAGACGAACGCCTTGCCGTGCTCGCGCTGGGTCTTCTGCAGGAATTTGGTGATGCGGTTGAGCGACGCGTTGATGCGTTCGGACTGCAGCGTGTCCGCCTGCTCCAGCGCTCGCTGGGTGTCCGCCGGGCAGTAGCGGTAGGTGAGGATGTTGAGCTCGGGACGGGTGACCAGCTCGAAATCGTCCCGTCCGTCGATCATCTCGGCGAACCGCCTGGCTTTCTCGATGCCCTGGTCGATGAGTAGCTCGTAGCCTTCCCGGGCCAGGATCTTGAGGCCGGAATGGATCAGCATGGCCATGCCCGGGCGAGAGCCCTCCAGGGTGGTGCTGCCCAGGTCGCGGGAACCCTTGCGGATGATGTACTGGGCGTGGTGCTCGATGGCGTTGACCATGGCCGGGTCGCGGAACACCACCAGGCCGGCGCCCATGGGCACGTACAGCTGCTTGTGGGCGTCGAAGGTGACCGAGTCCGCCTTCTCGATGCCCTTGAGCAGCGGGCCGTAGGTGCGCGAGAACAGGGTCGGCCCGCCCCAGGCGGCGTCCACGTGGAAGTGGGCGCCGAACTCGGTGGCGATGTCCGCCATGGCGTCCAGCGGATCGACGCTGCCGGTCTCGGTGGTGCCGGCGATGCCGCAGATGGCCATGACCTTGATCTTCTGCGCCTGCAGTTCCAGGCATTTCTCGCGCAGGGCGTCGGTCTGGATGCGGTTGTTGTCGTCGGTAGGCACGGAGACCAGCGAGCTGCGGCCCAGGCCCAGTACGTCGGCGGCCTTGCGCAGCGAGTAGTGGCCGCGGCGTGACACCAGGATGGCGGCGCCTTCGTAGCCGTAGTAGCGCAGGGCGCGGAACAGGCCTTCCTCATGCAGGCCGCGGAAGCTGCCTTCCGCCGGGAACGCCGCGTTACGCGCCACCCACAGGGCGGTCAGGTTGGCGACGGTGCCGCCCGAGCACATGGCACCCAGGGCAAAGCGCGGATCGTGCATCCACTTGCGGTAGTAGGCGCTGTCCTCGTTGTAGACCAGCCGGTGAATCATGCCCAGCACCTGGCGCTCCAGCGGCGTGAAGGCCTTGGAGGTTTCCGTCTTCACCAGGTTCTGGTTCAGCGCGATCATGATCTTCGACAGCGGCAGCATGAAGTAGGGCAGTGCCGAGGTCATGTGCCCGATGAAGCTGGGGGAAGCGGTATGCACCGAGTGGGCGACCAGCTTGTCCAGCAGGAACTGGGTCTGCTCTGAGACGAAAATGGGTTTTTCGGGGACAGCGGACTCGCTGAAGTCCTTCACCACATCGCCCAGGTCGCGCTCGATGGCGACGATGTGTTCCTGCAGGAAACCCGCCAGATTTCGGCTGATGTCCTGATCGATGCGGCTCAGGGTGGATTCGGGGGCCTCGGGTACCGTGAATACCCGATACATGGCCTCCAGCGAGGCCTGAGCCGTTTTCTTCTTACCGGTCATACGCGCCACACACATTGCAGTGGTTGATGCCGTCCCCGCCGGGTAACGCCCGACAGGTCGCATCGTGATTCGGGCCTGGGCCCGTTTCATTGTCGCAGGTCCGGGATCCTCCGGGCGACTGCTCTGGCGTCCCTGTTTCAGGGCCTTTCACGGCTGTCCTGCCATGACTCTCATGGGGCCGCGTAGTATAAGGCGTCATCAATAGGGAGACCAGAGCGCCGCTTGGCCGGGGCAACGAGGGGCTAGAGCATCTCCCGATGCACATCGAGCACCGGCGCGTCGATGCGCTGCTCGATGGCTTTCTCCACCTGGTCCAGGCGCTGCTGGATCAGTTGGGTCGAGGTGCCCAGCGCGGCAATCGACCAGGTGGCCCGGTCCAGGGCGTCGAGGTCGCCGGTCTCCGCCACCGCCAGGTCCGGCTCCTTGCCCCAGATCGCCTTGAGGGCGGAGAAGGCGCGGCGCTTGGCCTTGATGTCGTCGCAGCCGTAGACCTGGAAGTGCAGGGTCAGCACGCCCAGGTGCGGGGTGATGACGGGGTGGTCTCCGGTGGCTTCCAGCAACCGGCGCATGGCTTCTGACATGGGGGAACTCCGGACAGGCTCGTGAAACAGGGCAGGGCTGCGGCACCGCAGCCCTGATCACCACTTTACTACAGGTCCGTCAACCGACGACAGGCGTCGCCCGCTCGATGATGGCGGCGGCATCGGTGCCGGCGGGGAGGTTGCCGATATTGAGGCCGCCGTGGTGTTCCAGGCGACTGGCGCAGAATGCGTCGGCGACCGCCGGGGTGCTGTGGCGCAGCAGCAGCGAAGCCTGCAGGGCCAGCGCCAGGCGATCCACCAGATTGCGGGCGCGGTACTGGAGGTCGTCCTGGCGGCCGAAGTCGGCCTGCAACCGGGCCAGGAACCGGTCGAAACGGACGTCGGCGCCGCGAGCCTGGGCGACTTCGGCGAAATAGGCGTCCAGGCTTTCCGGGGATTTCTGCAGGGCGCGCAGGGTATCCAGGCACTGCACGTTGCCGCTGCCCTCCCAGATGGCGTTGACCGGGGATTCCCGGAACAGCCGGGGCATGATGCAGTCTTCCATCACGCCACTGCCGCCGATGCACTCCATGGCCTCGTAGGCGTGGTTCGGCGTGCGCTTGCAGATCCAGTACTTGCCCACCGGCGTGGCCAGACGCGTGAACAGGCGTTCCTGCTCGCTGTGCTGATGGTCGAGGGAACGGCCCACACGTAAGGTCATGGCCAGGGCCGCCTCGCTTTCCAGGGCCAGGTCCGCCAGCACGTTCTGCATCAGCGGCTGCTCGCTCAGTCGGGCACCGAAAGCGGCGCGGTGGCGGCAGTGGTGCAGGGCCTGGGCGGCGGCCTGGCGCATGCCGCCGGAGCTGCCGATCATGCAGTCGAAACGGGTCATGGCGACCATTTCGATGATGGTGGGCACGCCCCGGCCTTCCTCGCCCACCATCCAGGCCAGGGCACCGCGCAGCTCAGCCTCGCTGGAGGCGTTGGCCACGTTGCCCATCTTGTTCTTGAGGCGCTGGATCTGCCAGGGGTTCTTGGTCCCGTCCGGGCGCCAGCGTGGCATCAGGAAGCAGGACAGGCCGCCGGGGGCCTGGGCCAGCACCAGGAAGGCATCGCACATGGGGGCCGACACAAACCACTTGTGACCCACCAGCTCGTAGGCCTGACCCGGCCCCCCCTGGCCCACCGGGTAGGCGCGGGTGGTGTTGGCGCGCACGTCGGAACCGCCCTGTTTCTCGGTCATGGCCATGCCGATGGTGACCGCGTTCTTGTCCGCGTCCGGCACGTTGCGCGGGTCGTAGCCGCGCGCGGTGACCCTGGGCAGCCAGGCTTCGGCCAGATCCGGTTGCTGGCGGATCGACGGCACGGCGGCGAAAGTCATGGTGATGGGGCAGCCGTGGGCCGCTTCCACCTGGGAATGCATGTAGTACTTGGCGGCCCGGGCCACGTGTGCACCCGGGCCCGGATCGGTCCAGGGGCTGCTGTGCAGGCCGTGGCTCAGGCCCATGTCCATCAACTGGTGGTAGGCGGGATGGAACTTGACCAGGTCCAGGCGGTGACCGAAACGGTCGTGGGTGTGGAAGACCGGTTTGTTCTCGTTGGCGAGAAAGCCCAGCTCAATGCTGTCGGCCCGGCCGGTGAGGGCGCCGTAGGCGTCGAGTTCGTCGCGGGCCCAGTCCGCTCCCTCCCGGCGGGCGCCTTCCTGCAACGCCCGATCCTGATGATACAGATTGTAGTTTTCCAGCGCCGGCGGCTGGTTGACGACCTCGTGGGTGTTGGCCAGGTAGCGATCCTCGCCGGACGCGGCAGGGGACGGATGCGGTGCGTTCATGACGTTATCTCCGTTGGCCGGTCACTCCCTGCAGGCAGAAAGTGATGATGGGCTCGACCAGGTCTGTTATTTGCGCCTCACTCAGGGTGGGCGATGTTGTGTCCTGCTGTGTCGTCTGTTGCGTCGGCGCCAGGGGCCCCACCAGGCTTTCGGCCACCGCACCGACCAGGCAGGTGGCGCTCAGTCGTGCGTCCTGCGAGGGCAGCGACCCTTCGCCGATGCCCTCGCGGATGGCGCGTTCGAACAACTCGGCGTAGGCGTGCCGGTAGGCCAGGCGTTCGCCCTCCACGGCCGGATCCACCGGCTCGGCGATCAGCGACCAGGCCAGTACCGGGCCATGCATTGCGCGAACCGCGAACTGGCGCAGGGCCCTTTCCAGGCGCTGCGGCACCGGGCCGTCGCCGTTCAGGGCTTCGCCGACCTTGCTGACTTCGCGCTCGGTGGCCAGCCGGAAGACCTCGGCGAACAGCTCCGCCTTGGATTCGAAATGCCGGTATACCGTGCCGGTGGCGACCTCCGCTTTCTCGGCCACCTGGTTGATCTGGGCATGGCGGAAACCGCCCTCGGCGACCCGGCCCAGGGCGCAGCTGAGAATGCGCTGGCGGATTTCCGCTTTACGCAGCCGCATTTTCTCGGTTTCACGGTAGGCCATGGCGTCTCCCTAAAAGAAGTGAATCACTATTCATTTTTTGTGTCAATCGTTGTGGTGTCTGCTTTACAGGCTCGTGACAACAGGACCCATAATCCCTATTTCAGCGGAGATTCCGGAGGTTAGATTAGGCTGGTTACAAAACGTTACAAAAAACACCTTGGTCGTGAATAGTCAATGCAACAATTCGGGATTATATAGTCGGGCAAGGCACGGCAGTGAGTGGCTTCCGAGGCCGAGACGGGTCCGACCGAGCGTCGGATCCCAGGTTTGTTTTCGCTGATGGAGGTAAACCCATGAGTGAACTCGACGAAAGCAATCTGGACAGTTCCAGCAACAACTGGAGCGCCGACACCGAGGATAACCACACCGTTGCTGCCCGGGCACGCATTCGTGCGAAGCTTGAGGCGGATATCGAGGAATTCCTGAGTCGGGGCGGCCAGATCACCGAGCTGGACACAACACTGCGCTCGGATGCGCCCAGAAAGGCAGAGCCGGGCTTCAACAACCGGTCGATCTGATCATTCTCTTGCGGCCCCGCCACGCCTCTCTGGCGGGGCCGGTTTCCAGTGTTCCCGGGAACCGGACGCCCTTGCCCGGCCCTGTCTTTCCCGGAAAATCCTGTCGTTAATTATAGGCCGCCGGTCAATGACTTGCAGCCGCCCTTTCTGTCGAAGCCCTGTCAGCTCGGCCCACCGGGAGTTTCGGGGTGGGCCGGCGTCGCATCCTGCTCGCGGGTGCCTCCCCGGCGCCAGCGGTGGAAGCGCTGCAGCAGGTTGAGGGCCGCTTCCGGCGCGTGGGCCTTTTTCCAGTTGCCGGCTGCGAACTTGTTGGCTTCCGACAGCGTCGGATAGACGTGGATGGTGCCCAGGATCTTGTTCAGCCCGTAGCCGTGTTTCATGGCGCTGATGAACTCGGTGATCAGCTCCCCGGCGTGATGGCCGGCAATGGTGGCGCCGAGGATGCGGTCCTTGCCCGGCGGCGTCAGCACCTTCACGAAACCTTCGGCATCACCCTCGGCGATGGCACGGTCCAGGTCATCCAGGCCGTAGGTGGTCACCTCCACCTCGATGCCCTGTTCGGCGGCCTCCTGTTCGTTCAGGCCCACGCGGGCCACTTCCGGATCGGTGAAGGTGGTCCAGGGCAGCACCCGATAGTCGACCTTGAAGCGGCGGAAAGTGCCGAACAGGCTGTTGACGCTGGCGTACCAGGCCTGGTGGGCCGCGGCGTGGGTGAACTGGTAGGGGCCGGCCACATCGCCACAGGCGTAGATGCCGGGCAGGCGGGTCTGCAGGGTCTCGTCCACCTGCACGGTGCCGTTGGCGTTGAGGTCGATGCCCAGCTTATCCAGTCCCAGACCGTCGGTGTTGGCTTTGCGGCCCACGGCCAGCAGCAGGGTGTCGAATTCGATGCGGATTTCCGTCCCGTCCCGGTCGCATACCAGCGTGTGCAGACCGTCACCGGCCTCGAAGCGGATGGCCCGGGTGCCGGTGTGCAGGTCGACGCCGTCCGCCACCAGGCTGCGCTCCACCAGGCGTGCGGCGTCTTCGTCCTCGCGCGGCAGGATGCGTGGCGCCAGGTCCACCTGGGTCACCGGCACGTCCAGCCGGGCGAAGGCCTGGGCCAGTTCGCAGCCGATGGGGCCGCCGCCCAGGATCAGCATTTTTTCCGGAGCCTGGCGCAGGGACCAGATGGTGTCGGAGGTGTAGTACGGCACCTGTTCGATGCCCTCGATGGGCGGCACGAACGGTCGCGCCCCGGTGGCGATGACGATGTTGCGGGTGGTCAGCACACGGCCGTCCACCTCCACCCGCCAGGGATCGAGAATGCGCGCCGAGCCAGTGATGCAGTCCACGCCGAGGCCGGTATAGCGCTCCACCGAATCGTGGGGTTCGATGGTCTGGATCACTGACTGTATCCGTTCCATGACCGCAGGAAAGTTGACGCTGACCGGGCCGGTGTCGATGCCGAAATGATCGGAGCGACGTGCATCGTGGGCGATGCGGGCGCTCTTGATCAGGGTCTTGCTGGGCACGCAGCCGGTGTTCAGACAGTCGCCGCCCATGCGGTGCCGCTCCACCAGGCTGACGCTGGCGCGGGTGGCCGCTGCGATGTAGGCGGTGACCAGCCCGGCCGAGCCGGCGCCTATCACCACCAGGTTGCGGTCGAAGCGCGCCGGTTTGCTGTAGGGCTTGAGCAGGCGCCGATGCCGGATGGCGTTCATGACGCGGCGGGCGATCAGCGGGAAGAGCGCCAGCAGCACGAAGGAGCCGATCAGGCCCGGCGACACGATGCCGGCCAGGCTGTCGACCTGCCCCAGCTGCGTGCCGGCGTTCACGTACACCAGGGTGCCCGGCAGCATGCCCAGTTGGCTGACCCAGTAAAAGCGGGCCGCTTTCATTGGTGTGAGGCCCATGACCAGATTGATCACGAAGAAGGGAAACACCGGTACCAGGCGCAGGCCGAACAGGTAGAAGCTGCCGTCCCGTTCGACACCGCGGTTGACCGAGCGCAGGGAGTCGCCGAAGCGACGCTGAACGCTCTCCCGGAACAGGATGCGGGAGGCCAGGAACGCCAGGGTGGCGCCGATGGAGCTGGCAAAGGACACCACCACCAGCCCCCATGCCAGTCCGAACAGCGCGCCACCCAGCAGGGTCAGCACCGCCGCCCCGGGCAGTGACAGGCCGGTCACGGCGATGTAGATCAGGAAGAAAGCCAGCCCGCTCACCCAGGGATGCGCCGCCACCTGCTGCTGCAAAAGGTCGCGCTGACTGGTGATGTAGTCCAGACTGAGGAAGCGGCCGAGGTCGAGGCTGAAGAACAGGCCGACGGCCAGGAGGATGGCAAGCAACAGGACGACTTTGCGCGAGGTGGTCATGGGGCTTCCTTTGTTGGGTGGCGTTGTCGAGTTGTCGAATAGGGGGTCCTGTCTACAGACCCGCTCATGCCGTCGACGTTACAGTGTGTCTGTCACAATTCTATCCGGAAACGGGCAACTTACTGTTCCGACGTTATAAAGCGCAGCATGGCGATCTGGCGCGGCTGTCTACAGGCTGTCACATTTCGTCGTTAGCCTCGCTATAATGCGTTGAATTAGCGTGGGATACGTTCGCTCCGGTCAAGCCGATCAGAGCCGGTTGCCGTCCCCGCTGCCCGGCGCTGTTGGCGCCCCTCAATCGCATGTTCCAGGAGGTCCCGCTGTGTTTTCTGCCAACCACCGTCAATTCCCCGCTACCCGACTGCGCCGCAACCGCAAGGACGACTTCAGCCGCCGCATGGTGCGCGAGAACCGATTGAGTGCCGATAACCTGATCTACCCGGTGTTCATCCTTGAGGGCGACAATCAACGCGAAGCCGTGCCGTCCATGCCGGGCGTGGAGCGCATGAGCATCGATCTCCTGGTGGAGGAGGCTCAGGAACTGGTACGGCTGGGGATTCCCGCCGTCGCCCTGTTCCCGGTCACGCCGCCGGAACTGAAAAACCTGGATGGCTCCGGCGCCTGGGATCGGGAGGGACTGGCCCAGCGCGCCACCCGCGCGATCAAGCAGGCGTGTCCGGAGCTGGGCGTGATCACCGACGTGGCCCTCGATCCGTTCACCTCCCACGGCCAGGACGGCATCCTCGACGACGACGGTTACGTGCTCAACGACATCACGGTCGAAGCCCTGGTGCGCCAGGCGTTGTCCCATGCCGACGCCGGCGCCGACGTGGTGGCCCCCTCGGACATGATGGACGGCCGCATCGGCGCCATTCGCCAGGCGCTGGAGGAGGCTGGCCATATCAATACCCGCATTATGGCGTATTCCGCCAAGTACGCGTCCAGCTACTACGGCCCGTTCCGCGACGCCGTCGGTTCGGCCTCCAACCTGGGCAAGGGCAACAAGGCCACCTACCAGATGGACCCGGCCAACAGCGACGAGGCCCTGCACGAGACGGCTGCCGACCTGGCCGAAGGCGCCGATATGGTGATGGTGAAACCCGGCATGCCGTACCTGGACATCGTCCACCGGGTGAAGACCGAACTGCAGGTGCCCACCTTTGTCTATCAGGTGAGCGGCGAGTACGCCATGCACATGGCGGCGGCCGAGAACGGCTGGCTGGACGGGGACGCCGTAATGATGGAAAGCCTGCTGTGCCTGCGCCGCGCCGGCGCCGACGGCATTCTGACCTATTTTGCCAAGCGGGCGGCCCAGCTCCTGCGCGATCAGGGGTAAGCCGTCGCACACTGACTCTCGGGAACGCGACAGACTATGACCACCGAAATGGAAGCCACCGCCGACAACGCGGTCAGCGAAGAGAAGCTGCCGGACCTGACCGCCAGCGAGAACTACTTCAACCGCGAGTTGAGTCACCTGCAGTTCAACTATCGGGTGTTGCAGCAGGCGATGGACGACACCCATCCCCTGATCAACCGCCTGATGTTCTGCTGCATCTTCAGCAGCAACATGGACGAGTTCTTCGAGATCCGTGTCGCCGGCCTGCGCCAGCAGATGAAATACGGTCGCGAAAGCGTGGGCCCGGACGGTCTGTTGCCGGAGCAGTTGCTGAACGAGATCGGTCGAGTCGCCCACGACTACATCCACGAGCAGTACGACATCCTCAACAACGAGCTGATCCCCGCCATGGAGCGGGAGAACATCCACTTCGTGCGGCGCCGGGACTGGACCGCCGAACAGGCGGAGTGGGTGCGTCGCTATTTCGAGGATGAAATCCTGCCGGTGGTCAATCCGATCGGGCTGGACCCGTCGCACCCGTTCCCGCGCCTGGTCAACAAGAGCCTCAACTTCATCGTCGAGCTGGACGGCAAGGACGCCTTCGGCCGCGAGACCGGCATGGCCATCGTGCCGGCGCCGCGCTCGCTGCCGCGCCTGGTGCGCCTGCCGGACGACATCTGTAACGGCGGCGACAATCTCGTGTTCCTGTCGTCCATGATCCACGCCCACACCGACCAGCTGTTCCCGGGTATGGAAGTGAAGGGGTGCTACCAGTTCCGCCTCACCCGGAACGCCGACCTGGAGCTGGAGGACGACCTGGAAGACCTGGCCTCGGCCCTGCGTGGCGAGCTGCTCAGCCGCCGCTTCGGCGACGGCGTGCGCCTGGAGGTCGCGGACAACTGCCCGGAAGAGCTGACCGGCTTCCTGCTCAAGGAGTTCGGCCTGACCGAACGGGAGCTGTATCGCGTCCACGGTCCGGTCAACCTGACCCGACTGATGGCGGTGGGCGGCCTGGTGGACCGGCCGGACCTGAGTTACAGCGGCTTCTCGCCGGCGGTGCCGCGCCAGATCCGCAACACCGAGGGCATGTTCGAGGCGATCCGCCAGAAACCGGTGCTGCTCCTGCATCCCTATGAAAGCTTTACCCCGGTGGTCGACTTCCTGCGCCAGGCCGCCAAGGACCCGCAGGTGCTGGCCATCCGCCAGACCCTGTACCGCACCGGTGCCGACTCGGAAATCGTCGAGGCGCTGATGGACGCCGCCCGCCGTGGCAAGGAAGTGACCGCCGTGATCGAGCTGCGGGCGCGCTTCGACGAGGCGGAGAACCTGGAGCTGGCCAGCCGCCTGCAGGAGGCCGGCGTGATCGTGGTCTACGGGGTGGTGGGCTACAAGACCCACGCCAAGATGATCCTGATCGTGCGGCGCGAGGAGGGCAAGCTCAAGCGCTACGTCCACCTGGGCACCGGCAACTACCACGCCGGCAACGCCCGCCTGTACACCGATTACAGCCTGCTGTCGGCGGACGATGCCCTGGGCGACGACGTCAACAAGCTGTTCCAGCAGCTGACCGGGATGGGCAAGGCGCTCAAGATCAAGAAGCTGTTCCACGCCCCGTTCACCCTGCACAAGCGCCTGATCGAGTTGATCGACCGAGAGGCGCAGCTGGGCGAGCGCGGCCACATCATCATGAAGATCAATGCCCTGACCGAACCGGAAGTGATGCAGGCGCTGTACCGGGCGTCCCGCGCCGGGGTGCGTGTGGACCTGATCATCCGCGGCATCTGCTGCCTGCGCCCGGGCGTGCCGGGTCTGTCCGAGAACATCCACGTGCGCTCGATCATCGGCCGTTTCCTGGAGCACACCCGGGTCTACTACTTCGGCCACGGTGGCAAGTTCGAGGTGTACTGCTCCAGCGCCGACGGCATGGTGCGCAACCTCATCAACCGGGTGGAAGTGGCCTTCCCGGTGGAAGACCGCGACCTGGCCGATCGGGTGCGCTCGGAGCTGGAAACCTACCTGGCGGACAACTGCCAGAGCTGGGAACTGCAGTCCGACGGCAACTACCGGCGCAACACCCCCGCTGAAGGCGAGGAGCGCCTGGCGTCGCAATTGCTCCTGCTGGAGCGACTGACCGGCAAGTGAGGTGGGTGCTGATCACACGGGGGCTGGCGGGGCTGCTGCTGGCGTGCTGGGCGCTGAGCTGCAGTGCCCTGGAGGCCGTCGACGACAGCGGCGATGCCGTTTCGCTGCCGTCTCCGCCGCAGCGCATCGTCAGCCTGGCTCCGCACATCACCGAACTGCTGTATTCCCTCCAGTTGGGGGATCGTATCGTCGGCGCCAGTGCCTACAGCGACTATCCGCCCGCCGCCCGGTCGCTGCCGCGCGTTGGCAGCCACGATCGCGTCGACGTGGAGCGCATCCTGGCCCTGCGGCCGGACCTGGTGGTGGCCTGGCGCAGCGGCAACGGGCCGCAGACCATCGCCCGGTTGCGGGCGCTGGGCCTGACCGTGTTCGTGCTGGAATCGGCCAGCCTGACGGCGGTGCCCGACGTCCTGGAGCGACTGGGCCAGTTGACCGGTCGTGCCTCCATCGCCGCCGGCGAGGCCCGTGTCTATCGTGAACGCCTGGCGGATCTGACCCGCCGCTACGGTACCCGGCAAACGATTCGGGTGTTCTACCAGGTGTGGAATCAGCCGCTGATGACCCTGGCGTCTGACCAATATGTGACGGACGCCATTGAACGTTGTGGCGGAATCAATATCTTTGCGGACCTGCCGGGAAAAACCGCGACGGTCAGCGAAGAAGCGGTGATCGAACGACAGCCCGAGCTCATCGTGGCTGCGGACGGCGATGCTGATGAAACGGTGTTCGCACGCTGGCGTGCGCTTGGCGCGACGCCGGCGGTAGACTACGATCAGCTCGTCCTGCTTCCCCCGGATACCCTGGTGCGTCCCACACTGCGCCTGGTCGACGGCCTGCATCATCTGTGCGAGGCGATCGAGGGGGCCCGGCAGGCCATTCATGAATCAGGAGATAGCAGTACATGAAAAAATGGATTTTGGCCGGGGCCGTGGTGCTGGTCGTCGTTATTCTCGCAGCGCCCTACGGTGTCGGCGTGGCCACTGAACAGCAGTGGCAGAACGCGGTCGCCCGCTTTAACAGCGATCAGCCCATTGCCACGGTGGTGACAGAGACTTATGAGCGCCACTACTTCGGCGCCGACCTGGCCGGCTACGCGGAGGTCACTGACCCGGACACCGGTGAGGTTCACCGTCTGGCGTTCAACGGCGAGGCCACTCACGGCGTGCTCAGCAGCAGCGTGAACCTGGAGCCGGTCCGCGAAGGCGAAACCCTGACCGCCCTGTTCCCGGATGAGTTGCCCAATCTGCGCATCAAGAGCTGGCTGTGGGGCACCCTGGAGGCGGACTTCAACGTGCCGGCCATTGATCTGGTGGACGACGCCACCGGCGAGACCCTCAACACCACCGAAGCGTACGGCTGGGCCAAGATCACCGACGCCGGCGATCACGTGGAGGCCAACGTGCGCTGGCCGGGCGTGATCCTGCGCAGCGGCGGGATGCGCGCCAGCCTGGATGACTTCGAGCTGACCCAGGAAGCCCAGCGTGTGGCGGACAGCCTGTGGTCCGGCGACGTGGAGATGACCATCGCCAGTATGGATCTGGTGGACGGGGACCAGGCACCGGTGCACCTGGAAGGGCTGACCGTGACCAGCGACACCCGTCCCGAGAAGGATGACACCAAGCTGTCGTCGGAGGCGTCGTTCCTGCTGGACGAGGTGAGCGTCGGCGACGACAGCTACGGCCCGCATCGCGTGGATATTGCGCTGGACAACCTGGACGTGGCGGCCTGGACCCGGTTCCAGTCGGTGGCTACGGAAATCCAGATGCTGCAGGCGCAGCCGGATCCCAACATGACCCAGCAAGCCCTGTTCCAACAGCAGATGATGCTGATGCAGAAGTTCAGTCAGGCCGCCAAGGGCGTCGCCGCGGCCGGTCTGACCATCGGCATGCCGACCATCGACCTGAAATCGGCGGACGGCGACATCACCGGCCACTGGAAGCTGTCTCATCCGGCCGTGCCGGCCGACCAGCGCGCGGACATGCCGCTGATCGTGCAGCAGCTGACCGGCGAACTCGACCTGTCCGCCCCGGTGGCGCTGTTCCAGTCGGAGCCGGAAATGGCCGCCAACCTGGAGAACCTGGTTCAACAGGGTATCCTGACCCGGGATGGCGACCGTTATCGTATCGAGGCCGAGGTGGCGGACATGGCCGTCAACCTGAACGGCCGGGAAATGCCGATTCCGCCGCTGCTCTGATGGCGGCTAGCCGCCGGTCTCCGTATCGGCGGCTTCCACCCTGGCCGCGCCGATCCCCCTGGGGTCGGCCGCGGCGCTGACCTCTCCGCTCTCCCGATCCCGCAGGATCAGCTGCATATTGCCGTAGCGGCGCCCCACATCCTTGAGCTCATAACCCTTGGCCGTCAGGGCCGCCTTCTGGTCCGCGGTAAACGTATCCGGTTCGTGCTGGATGACGTCCGGCAGGTATTGGTGGTGATAGCGCGGCGCGCCCACGATGGCGTCGGCGTCGCGGCCGGCCATCACGTCCAGCAGGCCCAGGTACACCATGGTGATGATGCGGCTGCCGCCCGGCGTGCCGATGATGGCGGTACGGTCGCCGGACTGCAGGATACTCGGCGTCATGCTCGACAGCGGTCGTTTGCCGGGCTCAATGCTGTTGGCCTCGCCGCCCACCAGACCGTAGGCGTTAGGCACGCCGGGTTTCATGGCAAAATCGTCCATCTCATTGTTGAGCAGCACACCGGTGGCGCCGGACAGGAAGCCGGAGCCGAACGGCAGGTTGATGCTCAGGGTGGCGCTGACCTTACGGCCGGCGGCGTCCATTACCGACAGGTGCGTGGTGTGGGTGCCGGCGCTGGGGACGCCGTCGAGGGCGGTGCTGGGAGTGGCCCGGTCGGGATCGACGCCGGCCATGAGCCGATTCAGGTAGGCCGGGTCGAGCAGGTGGTCGACCGGGATGTCGGTGTAATCCGGGTCCCCCAGGTAGACCGCGCGGTCGCGGTAGGCCCGGCGCATCACCTCCACACGGTACTGGACGCGGGACAGCGCATCGTCCGTGCTGAACACGTCCCCGAACGGGCGCTGGGTCATCATGCCGAACATCTGGGCCAGGGCGATGCCGCCGGAGGAGGGCGGCGGCGCGCTCCAGACGGTGGCGTCGCCGTAGTGGATCACCACCGGCTCGCGTTCCTCGACGGTGTAGTCGCGCAGATCCTGCAACTGCCAGATGCCGCCGGCCGCGCGTACATCGTCCACCAGCCGGCGCGCCACGGGGCCGTCGTAGAAGCCGTCCCAACCCCGGTCGGCGAGGGTCTGCAGGGTGTTGGCCAGGGCCGGCTGGCGGATCAGCGTGCCCAGTGCCGGGACCTGGCCGTTCTGCAGGAAGGTGTCCCGGGTGGCGGCATAGCGCTGCATGATGTCGAGGCGCCAGCGGGCCAGGTCCTGGTAGCGCTCGTCCACCGGGAAACCATTGCGGGCCAGGTCGATGGCGGCCTGCAGGTTGGCCTGTAATGGCCGCTGGCCGTAGCGTTCGCTGATGTGGACGAAGGCACCGGGCTGGCCGGGGATGCCGGCGGCCATGGGGCCGTTGATGGACAGCTTGTCGGGGTGGACGTTGCCGTCGGTGTCCAGGTACATGGTGCGGGTGCTGGCGGCGGGGGCTTTCTCCCGGGCGTCGACGAAGCGGGTGGTGCCGTCGCCCTCCTGTAGGAGCCAGAAACCGCCGCCGCCCATGCCCGCGCTGTAGGGTTCCACGACAGCCAGCACCGCGGCGGTGGCCACCGCCGCATCAAAGGCGTTGCCCCCGTTGCGGAGAGCGTCCAGGCCGGCCTCGGTGGCCAGGGGATGGGCGCTGGCAACGGCACGGGTGTCGGTATCACTGGCGCCGGGCGGGAAGGTGGTGGCGCAGCCACCCAGAAGCAGCAATACCGTGAGAAGAAAGGGGGTTCCGGGCGTCCGTGCCATCATGATCAGGCTCCTGTCAGTCGATGGTTGAGTCCATCCGTTCCGATTGGGATTCCTGGTGCGCCAGGTCGAGCGGAATGCCGTTCACCGGAAACACCTGCTGACAGTGTGGTTCATCATGGTGACCGACGCACTCGGTGCACTTGCCGGGATGGATGACGCAGATCCCGTCGCCCGGCGTAATGGCGTCATTTTACCCAAACGCCCGGGAGACGGTGAGTCAGCCCGGCGCCTGACGCATCAGTCCCGGTCGAATTTGTCGTGCAGGGCCTGTGCCACCACCGGCGGTACGAATTCCGTGACATCGCCGCCCAGGGAAGCAATCTCGCGAATCAGGCTGGAGGAAATATAGGACAGGTGGTTGGCCGGCGTCAGGAAGATACTCTCCACACCCGGAGCCAGGCGCCGGTTCATGTCGGCCAGCTGGAACTCGTACTCGAAGTCGGACACCGCCCGCAGGCCGCGGATCAGGATGTTGGCGCCCTGTTCCTGGACGAAGTCGGCCAGCAGCTTGCTGAAGCCCACCACTTTGACGTTCGACATGTCCGCGGTGGACGCCTCGATCAGGTGAATGCGTTCGTCGAGCGAGAGCAACGGGTTTTTCTTGGTGCTGGCCGCCACGGCGACGATCACGGTATCGAACAGCCGGGAAGCCCGGGCAATCAGGTCGACATGGCCGTTGGTCACCGGATCAAAGGTGCCGGGGTAGACAACTGTGTTCATGGGGAGCCCTCGCTGACATGGATGCAGCGCGATAGTAGCCTGACTTTACAGGGCTGTTCAAATCAGGTGCAGGCTGCGCCATGGTGGCGCAGCCCCGATCCGGCTACCGCTATCAGCGGATGAACATCCGGTACACCATCTTGTGGAACGGCGTGTTGTAGGGCGGGTACACGAAACGGCCGCTGTTGATGCGCTGGCGGCTGTATACCGACTTGGCGTGGGAGAAGGTCAGGAAGCCTTCCTTGCCGTGGTAGTGGCCCATGCCGGATTCGCCGACCCCGCCGAAGGGCAGGTCGTCCTGGGCCACGTGCATCAGGGTGTCGTTGATGCACATGCCGCCGGCGTGGGTGTTGCGGGTCACGTAGTCCTGGGCATCCTTTTCGTAGCCGAAGTAATACAGGGCCAGTGGGCGTGGGCGGTCGTTGATGTAGTCCAGGGCCTGGTCGAGGCTGGCGTAGGTGACCACCGGCAGGATCGGGCCGAAGATCTCCTCCTGCATCACCCGCATGTCTTCGGTCGGGTTCAGCACCAGGTGCATGGCCATCTTGCGGCCGCCGTCCCCCAGGTTCTCCGCCGCGGGGTTGATCTCGACGATTTTCGCCCCTTTGCTGCGGCCGTCCTCCAGCAGGCCGTTGAGGCGCTGGTAGTGACGCTCGTTGATGATGGCGGTGTAGTCGTTATTGTCCCGCAGCGTCGGGTACATGCTGGCCAGCCGGGTACGGAACTCGTCGATGAAGGTCTGCAGCCGGTCCGCCGGGCACAGCACGTAATCCGGGGCCACGCAGGTCTGGCCGGCGTTGACCGCCTTGCCGAAGGCCAGCCGCTCGGTGGCGTCGCGCATGGGGACGTCGTCGGAAACGATCGCCGGCGACTTGCCGCCCAGCTCCAGGGTGACCGGCGTCAGGTTCTCCGCCGCCGCCCGCATCACGTGGCGGCCCACCGCGGTGGAACCGGTGAACAGCAGATGATCGAAAGGGCGGGTAGTGAAGTCGGCGGCCACGTCGGCGTCGCCGTTGATCACGCTGACCAGATCCTGGGGAAAGCGGTCCTCGATCAGCTCCTTGATCAGGGCCGAGAAATGCGGCGTGAACTCGGACATCTTGATCATCGCCCGGTTGCCGGCGGCCAGGGCGGCGGTGAGCGGTCCCATGGATAGCATCAGCGGGTAGTTCCAGGGCACGATGATGCCCACCACACCAACCGGCTGGTAGTGCACCTTGTTGCTGGCCGGCTGGAACAGCATGGAAACGCTGCGGCGGGAGGGCTTCATCCACTCCGCCAGATGTTTGAGGGCGTAGTTGATGCCCTGCACGCTCGGCATCTGCTCGGCAATCCGGGTTTCGTCGGCGGAGCGGCAGCTGAAGTCGCGGTCCACGGCCTCGATCAGGCGGTCTTCGTTGTCCAGCAGCAGGCGCTTGAGACGCTTGAGGTTTTCGCGGCGCTCGGTCAGGGACGGATCGGGATTACGGCGAAACGCCTGGCGCTGCTCCTCGAAAATTCGCGCCGTCTGCTGGATCTGCTTCTTGCTTTCGGTCAGGTGAACGACGTTCGCAGTCATGGTTGTCTCCTCGCACGACTCCGGCCCGTTGCCGATTGCACGTTCCCCTTGAAGCCTGGAGACGGGTGTGACGGCGTTGTCAGGGCAGCCGAAGCGGCCATGGTTGGGTGTTCAAAAATTATTCGATTTGTGGTTGGGGTTATTATTAGAGTATATACTCTAGGGAGTCAAGGGTGGTGGCTGGCCGTTCGGGCCAGACTGCCTGGCTGGGGTTTGACGGGGTGGATTTCCCGGTCGGCCGACATTCGCCAACGGCCTGTTACATAAGACAAAAAGCCTGCTGTATGAAAACACGCGACAAGATCCTGCTGACCAGTCTGGAACTGTTCAACGAGCGTGGCGAACGCAACGTCACGACCAACCACATCGCCGCCCACCTGGGCATATCGCCGGGCAACCTCTATTACCACTTCCGCAACAAGTCGGACATCATCTACGAGATCTTCCAGGAGTACGAAAAGCTGGTGAACTATTACCTGGAGATTCCCGACGACCGGCCGTTGGGCCTGGACGACATGATGTTCTACCTGGAGTCGGTGTTCGACGGTCTCTGGAGCTACCGATTCCTGCACCGTGACCTGGAATTCCTGCTGGACAACGACGAACGCCTGCGGGAGGACTACCGGGATTTCACCACCCGCTGTCTGGACGCTATTCGCCGTATCTTCTCGGGCCTGACCGACGGCGGTCTGTTCGAAGTGCAGACCGAAGCGCTGAAAGAGGCCATGGCCCTGAATGTCTGGCTGGTAATCACCAGTTGGATGGCGTTCCTGAAAACCGCGCACGCCAGCGAAGCCTACGACAGCATCACCCGCGATCAGCTCAAGCAGGGCATCTACCAGGTGCTGACCCTGGAAATGCCCTACCTGCGTGAGCCTTACTACCGGGATGTCATGGCCATCCGCGAACGCTACCGGCCGGCCCTGCTGAGTGCCGTGCCGGGCGACGGTCTCATGTCGGGGTTATTACGGACGCAAGCGAGCGAATAATTCAGGAACTCAAGGATGGAAGGGGTGTCGTATAGGGTAGGCGTGGACCAGAACGGATTACTGGTTGCGTCTTCCTGAGCGCCAAGCTCAGGTTTTAGCTGAAAGCAAAACCCTGACGTTCTCCCGGCTCCTGCAAGCCGGGAGCTTTTTTTCCGGCCTTGAAGTGTCTGGGTAATACCCCTTTCCCCGATGCATTCCCCAAAAATGTAGCCGAAGCTTCAGCTTCGGAGGCGCCGTCAGGTGCCCGTCTACCCATCTTCCAGACCATGGCAACGATATTCAGGCCGTTTTGCCGGGGCGGCCTCAGGGCGCCACCGTAATCTCGTGCGGCTCCGACTCCAGCCAGCCGGTCAGGGCGTCGCGGGCCGTGTCCAGGCCCTGCTTCTTGAGGGCGGAAAACTGGATCAGGTGCTCCACGCACTCAAGTCCTTCCAGCGCCTTGCGGATCCTGAGCATGGCCTGTTTGGCCTGCCCGGATTTCAGCTTGTCCGCTTTGGTGGCGAGGATCATCAGCGGCAGCCCGCTGTGTTCGCACCACTCGATCATCATGCGGTCGAAATCCTGCAGCGGGTGGCGGATGTCCATCACCAGCACCAGGCCGCGCAGGCATTCGCGGCGGGACAGGTAATCGTCCAGATGCTGCTGCCAGTCATCCTGCATGTCCTTGGCCACCTTGGCGTAGCCGTAGCCCGGCAGGTCCACCAGCCGGCAGCCGGGGCGGTTCAGCGTGAAAAAGTTGATCAGTCGGGTGCGGCCAGGGGTCTTACTGGTGCGGGCCAGCTTGCTGTTGACCGTAATGGCGTTGATGGCGCTGGACTTGCCGGCGTTGGAACGGCCGGCGAACGCCACCTCGCTGCCCTCATCGGCGGGGCACTCGGCCACCTTTGAGGCGCTGGTCAGGAATCGGGCGCTGTTGTAGGCAATCGGTTTGGCTGCGGCATCGCCGGCGGTCGACTCGGGCACGGTCTAACGGCTTCCCTGTGGATGAATGTGGGCGGGTACGGACGGGCAAACTCGCGCAAAGTCACTAGAATAACTAGGGAATTGAACAGAGCCTGCCTAGGAACTAATGTATAGTACCACAGCAAAAGCGGGCCAAGGGCCGGTAACGGCGGGCCATCCGACGACCGGGCCACGATAAGAATCCGAATAATCTGATTGAGAGCGGGGCGAGCATGAAACAATGGATCGCGGCGGTTTTTCTGGGATGGGGCCTGGTGGCGTCGGCATACGCCGATGGTGATCCGCAGGCCGGTGAATCCAAGGCGGCCGTATGCGCCAGTTGCCACGGCCAGTCCGGAGCGGCGCCGATCCAGCCGGCTTACCCCAAGCTTTCGGGGCTGGGCGAAGCTTACCTCTATCGACAGTTGCAACACATCAAGTCCGGCGATCGTCCAATCGCTGAGATGACCGGCCTGCTGGATGGCATGTCCGAGCAGGATCTGCAGGATCTGGCCGCGTATTACGATCAGCAGCAGACGCCCATTGGCAAGGCCGATCCCGAACTGGTGGCGCGCGGTGAGCAGCTTTACCGCGGCGGCAACCTGGCCAGCGGGGTTCCCGCGTGTGCCGGCTGTCACAGCCCGCAGGGCATGGGCAACGAGCCGGGCGGTTTCCCGCGCCTCAGCGGCCAGCACCCGGAATACGTGATCCAGCAGCTCGAGGCCTATCGTGGCGGCGAGCGTAACACCGGCAGTATGAGTCAGATCATGGTGGACGTGGCCTCGCGTCTGACCGATGACGAAATCAGGGCGGTGGCCAGCTACGTTTCAGGCCTGCACTGACCGGTCCCGGGCATCATGGAAACCCTCGCTTTGGCGAGGGTTTTTTGTTGGTGGCGACGTTGCGTGGGCCGGATCGAGTCGCAATAATGCGGGTTTGCGAAGGCCGCCGACCGACGTGGCTCGAACTTTCGCGCAGGTCCGGGGTCACAGGTCCTGCGAAAATCTACTCAGGAGTAAATAATGTCGAAATTCTGGAAAGGCTGGCTTTGTGCGCTGCTGCTCCTGCCCCTGGCGGCAACGGTGCAGGCGGCGGAATGGCAGGAAGGCAAGGATTATCAACGTCTGGATAGCCCCATCCCCACCCGCAACCCTGACCACATCGAAGTCACCGAAGTTTTCTGGTACGGCTGCCCCCATTGCTACGCGTTCAAACCGCTGATCGAAAACTGGGCGGCCCAGAAGCCCAGCGACGTGGATTTTGTGCTGGTGCCGGCCGCCCTGGGGCGCCTGTGGGAAGTTCATGCCCGGGCGTTCTACACCACCCAGGCCCTGGACGTGTTGAGCAAGACGCACGACGCGATGTTTGACGCCCTGGCGCGGGATCACAAACGCCTGACCTCGGCTGAAGACATTGGCGAGTTCCTGACCGATTACGGTGTGGACAAGGACCGTTTCGTGAAGACGTTCAACAGCTTCGGCGTCAACGCCAAGATGCAGCAGGCCCAATCCTTTGTCCGCGCGGCCCGCATCACCGGGGTTCCGACTATGATTGTTAATGGTAAATACAAGGTCACCGCTTCCATGGCCGGGAGCCACGAGAACATGATCAAGGTAATCGATTACCTGGTCGAGAAGGAGCGCAACGCAAACTGAGGCCGCCGATCAAGGGGCTGAAGGGTTAGCAGGGTATGTACGAGCGGATCCGCAGGCAGCTTACCGGTCTGGTAGGCCAGGAAAACGCAAAAGGGGCCTGCTCCGGCATGGAACACGTGCCGGAGTTCGAGCCCCAGCGGCATATCCGGCTGCTCACCTACAACATCCAGGTGGGCATCAGCACCTCCTCCTACCACCATTACCTCACTCGCAGCTGGCAGCACGTGCTGCCCCATCGCCGCCGTAACGACAACCTGGACAAGATCTCCACCCTGCTGCGCAACTACGATGTGGTGGCGCTGCAGGAGTGTGATGGCGGCAGCCTGCGCAGCGGCTTTATCAACCAGGTGCAGTACCTGGCCGAAGCCGCCCAGATTCCCTACTGGTACCAGCAGCTCAATCGCAATCTGGGGCGCCTGGCCCAGCACAGTAACGGGCTGCTGAGCCGCTATCGCCCGCTGGACGTGACCGAACACAAACTGCCGGCCCTGATTCCGGGGCGTGGCGCCATCGTTGCCCGTTACGGCGATCCGGCGGATCCGCTGGTGCTGGTCATCATGCACCTGTCACTCAGCGCCCAGGCCCAGCATCGTCAGCTTGGTTTCATCCGCGACCTGATCGGCGACTACCGGCATGTGGTGCTGATGGGGGACATGAACAATCACGCTGACCAGCTGCTTAACCGCACCCCGCTGTCCGAGACCGACCTGGTGCCGCTGCCGGAGACCGCCCACAGTTTCCCCAGCTGGCGGCCGGAGCGGGCGCTGGACCACATCCTGGTCAGCCCGTCGCTGGAGATCCGTCGCGCCGAGGTGGTAAACCATCCGGTGTCCGATCACCTGCCGATTGCCATGGACATCGCCCTGCCATCGGGCTACGTCGAAAAATTCTGACGTTTTCTCGGGAATCTGACGTCTTTTCGGGGAAAGCCGGACCCTGGGCGTCGCTCGGGAGACTTGGAATAGCGGGCACAAAAAAACCGGCGGTCACCTGAGTGAGCGCCGGCTTTTCCAGAAGCAGACCAATTACTTGATCTTGGCTTCCTTGTAGGCAACGTGCTTGCGAACGACCGGATCGTACTTCTTGATCTCGATCTTTTCAGGCGTGTTGCGCTTGTTCTTGTGGGTCGTGTAGAAGTGACCCGTTCCTGCTGATGATACCAGTCTAATCTTCTCGCGCATGATGCGGCTCCTTACACTTTCTCGCCGCGGGCACGAAGGTCGGCCAGCACAGCGTCAATGCCTTTTTTATCGATGATACGCATACCCTTGGTAGAAACGCGCAGCTTAACAAAGCGCTTTTCAGACTCTACCCAAAAGCGATGGTTCTGCAGATTCGGCAGAAAACGACGCTTGGTGTGGTTCATCGCGTGAGAA
Source organism: Marinobacter bohaiensis (assembly GCF_003258515.1). NCBI lineage: Bacteria > Pseudomonadati > Pseudomonadota > Gammaproteobacteria > Pseudomonadales > Marinobacteraceae > Marinobacter > Marinobacter bohaiensis. The sequence goes on along the minus strand of NZ_QGEH01000002.1, from coordinate 45,860 downwards.
ACGTTATTACCGGTGACCGGTCGCTTACCGGTAACCTGACAGACTCTGGACATGTTTGCCTCCGACCTGAGCTCTTAAGTCCTGAAATACGGAATTCTTTATTTCGCGCCTCTGGGTGCTCGCCAGACGCCGCCAGAAAGGGACGCTTTTATACCAGAATGCAAAACCCAACGCAAAAAAATGTTGGGAATTTGATCAGTTCTTTCGGTCACTACGCATGTCGCGTGGTTCGAGCCGCTCATAATAGCCCGCGTTCGGCCAGCGAAACCACCTCGCCGTGGCCGACCACCATGTGATCCAGGACGCGGATATCCACCAGCGTCAGGGCGTCGGACAGACGCCGGGTCAGGCTGATGTCCGCCTGGCTGGGCTCCGCCACACCGGACGGGTGGTTGTGGGCGAAAATCACCGCCGCCGCATTGTGCTCCAGCGCCTGTCGCACCACCTCCCGGGGATAAACCGCCGCCCCGTCGATGGTGCCGCGGAACAGTTCGGTGTAGCGCAGGATGCGATGGCGGTTGTCCAGGAACAGGGCGGCGAACACCTCATGCGGGTAGTGGGCCAGGCGGCTGGCCAGGTAGCGGCGGGTGTCGTCGGGCGAGGTGAGGGGCTCGCCCTGATCCAGGGCGTGGTCGAACACGCGCCGGGCCATTTCCTGCGCGGCCTGCAGCTGGGCGTACTTGGCGGTGCCCAGGCCGCGAATGGCGCAGAAGCGCTCCGCCGAGGCTGTCATCATCGCGCGCAGGCTGCCGAACTCCTCGATCAGCGAGCGCGACAGCGCCATCACCGGTTGGCCGGCGGTGCCGGTACGCAGGAAAATGGCCAGCAGTTCGGCGTCGGTCAGGCTGTCCGCGCCATGTTTCAGCAGGCGTTCGCGGGGCCGCTCGTCCGTCGGCCACGGTGTGGTATCTGGCATCCCGATTCCCTCCGGGGCGACCGGTCGAAAACCAGCCGCTGTGTCTTTCCTGGTGTGTCTTCCTTATACAGCGAGTGGCCGGGCCTTATGCGTGTGGCTGGGCGGGTCTCCCTGTTACAGACGGTAACGGCGCATCCTGCGCCAGCAACAGGTTAACACGTCTTCCGGACTGTCGGCAGCGCCCGGTCGATGCTATCTTAGTGCGTTTATCAACGGTCTCTATCTGCGGTTGGATAACGGAGCCGACATGGCGCAAAAACAGATTCTCCTGGGCATCACCGGTGGCATTGCGGCCTACAAGAGCGCGGAGCTGGTGAGGTTGCTGAAAAAGGCCGGCCACCAGGTGCGGGTGGTCATGACCCCCGGCGCTGAAGCCTTCGTCACCGCCATGACCTTCCAGGCCCTCAGCGGCGAAGCCGTGCGCACCTCGCTGCTCGACCCCGACGCCGAAATGGGCATGGGGCACATCGAGCTGGCCCGCTGGGCCGATGTGGTCCTGGTGGCTCCGGCCTCGGCCGACTTCATGGCGCGGCTCGCCAACGGCATGGCCGACGATCTGTTGACCACGGTGTGCAGCGCCACCACCGCGCCCATCATCCTCGCCCCGGCGATGAATCAGGCCATGTGGAGCAACGCCCGCACCCAACGCAACGCCCGCCTGCTGGCGGACGATCCCCAGGTGGAACTCTGGGGGCCGGACGCCGGCGATCAGGCCTGCGGCGACGTGGGCCCGGGGCGTATGGTCGAGCCCGATGCCCTGGCCGGCCGCCTGCTGGATCGCCTTGACGGGCCCAGACCGCTCGCCGGTAAGCGGGTGGTGATCACCGCCGGCCCCACCCGCGAGCCGCTGGATCCGGTGCGCTACATCACCAACCACAGCTCCGGCAAGATGGGCTACGCCCTGGCCATGGCTGCCCGGGACGCCGGCGCCGAGGTGCTGCTGGTGAGTGGCCCGGTGACGCTGGAATGCCCGGCCGGCGTGCGGCGCGAGTCGGTCACCACCGCGGCGGAGATGCTGGCGGCCACCGAAACGGCGGTCAATGATGGCTGCGACCTGTTCATCGCCACCGCCGCCGTGGCGGATTACCGGCCGGCGGACTGCGCCGGTGACAAGATCAAGAAATCCGACGCCGAGATGAGTGTGGCGCTGGTGCGTAACGAGGACATTCTCGCCCGCATTGCCGGTCGCCGCGACAAACCTTTCACTGTGGGATTCGCTGCCGAGACCCGGGATGTGGAGCACTACGCCCGGGACAAGATGGCCCGTAAACATCTCGACATGATTGTCGCCAATGATGTGTCCACGCCAGGGCTGGGATTCAACAGCGACAGCAACGCGGTGACCGTCTATTGGGGCAATGACAGCCTGGCCTTCCCGCCGGCCGATAAGCTGGGGCTGGCTCGCGAACTGGTGGCCCTGATCGCCGAACGGGTGGGCTCTCACTGATTCGATGAACGACGGCCGTAGATCACGAGCGGCACGATTCAACACGGACCTTATTTCAACCTATTCAAGAAAGACACAGAGCCAAGGTGTACTGAATGACTCGACAGACCTTCCAGGTACGCATCCTCAACGACCGCATCGGCACCGACATCCCGATGCCCACCTACGCCACGGAAGGATCCGCCGGCCTCGACCTGCGCGCCTGCCTGGACGGCCCGCTGACGCTGGAGCCGGGCCAGACGGAGCTGCTGCCCACCGGCCTGGCGCTGCACATCGGCGATCCTTCCCTGGCGGCGATGATCCTGCCGCGCTCCGGGCTGGGCCATAAGCATGGCATCGTGCTGGGCAATCTGGTGGGCCTGATCGACTCGGATTATCAGGGCGAGCTGATGGTGTCCTGCTGGAACCGTGGCCAGACCACATTCACCATCGAGCCGGGGGAGCGCATCGCGCAACTGGTGCTGGTGCCGGTGGTGCAGGGCGACTTCGAGATCGTCGACAGCTTCGACAACAGCGCGCGGGGCGAGGGCGGCTTCGGCTCCACCGGCAAGGCGTGACGGCGGGCCCGACCGGGCCCGGCGCGGGGGAACTATACTGGCAACATCAGGATTCAAGAAGAATAACGGGATCGCTATGAAACTCGGCAAGAAAAAGGCAGCGGACGCCCCGGCGGGGGAGAAATCAGAGAAGCCGAAGAAAGCTTCCAAAGGCGGCGCCGACAAGCGCAAGGGTCTGAAGAAGCTGGCAGGGATTGGGGGGCAGCAGGCCGCGGTGGTGCTGCTCAGCGGCATTGCCGCGGCGGCGCTGATGTGGTTCCTCGTACTGCAGCCGGCCCAGGCGCAGCGCGAGACCCAGCAGGCGGTGCTCGCGGCGGACAGCGCCAAGGCACGGCTGGAGCAGCGGCTGGAGCTGCTGCGGGCGGTGGTCAAGGGCTACAGTCAGCAGCGTCACGTGGCGGAGGCGATCGACGATGCGGATCGACGTGCCCGCCTGACCCGCGACCTCAGGCAGATGCTGCCCGGCACCCAGGCGGTGTTCCTGTTCCCGTATGGCCAGGTGGGGCGTCAGGCCGGTACCGGCTTTGAGCTGAGCTTCGTCAACCTGGACCTCGCCAAGAAGGCGGAGTCCGGTCGCGCGGTGCATCCTGATGCTTTCCCTCGGGACAACAAATGGTATGTGCAGTTCGCTACCCCGATCAGCGATCCGACCAGCCAGGCGGTGCGGGGCACCCTGCTGGTGGTGTTCGACCCGTCGGTGATCGCGCCGGCGCTGGGTACGGACGGCGGCCGCCGGGCGCTGGTGCAGACCGTCTCCGGCAGCGAGCAGACCATCCTGGCGCGGGGCAACGGCCAGGGCGAGACCCTGACCCGCGCGCTGTCGGCGCCCAACTGGTCGGTGACCTACCAGTCCCAACCGGCATCGGCGCCGCTGGTGAACCCGGTGCTGGCGATGCTGGTTATCCTGGTGCCGGCCCTGGTGGCCATGGCGCTGATCTGGTTCCTGCTCAAGGGGGCGCAGTCGGACCTGCGCCGGGACGCGTCCGGTCTGATCCAGTGGGCGCACAAGGCGTTTGCCGGCGAGCGCCAGAAGCAGCCGGCTTTCAAATGGGATCTGGTGGCGTCGATCGGTGAAGTGCTGAATCGCCTGTCCCAGGCGGTGGACAAGCGGGTCGGCAAGGCCGAGGAAGCGGCTAAGAAAGCGGCCAAAGCCACACCGGCCCCGGCCAAGGGCGGTGGCAGTGTTCCGGCGGAGGAGCCGCTGTTCCAGGAAAACGACATGCTCGACATCGACATGCTGGACAGCGATGAGGACGTACTGGGTTTCGGCGCATCCGGTGGCGATGACGGTTTCGGCGTCGAGGAAGCGCCCGCCGTGGCCGACGTCTCGCCCTCGATCTTCCGCGCCTACGACATTCGCGGCGTGGTGGGCGAGACCCTGACCGCCGAGGTGGTGCACGAGATTGGCCGGGCCATCGGCAGCGAGGCGCAGAGTCGCCAGTTGACCGACATCTGCGTCGGCTACGATGGCCGCCACTCCAGCCCGGAGCTGGCCGATGCACTGAGCCGGGGCCTGATGAGCACCGGCTGCAACGTCATCAACGTCGGCGCCGTACCGACCCCGGTTCTGTACTTCGCCACCCACGAGCTGGGCACCGGTTCCGGCGTGATGGTCACCGGCAGCCACAACCCGGCCAACTACAACGGCCTGAAAATGATGCTGGGCGGGGAAACCCTGTCCGGCGATGCGATCCAGAAACTGCTGGGCCGCATCCAGAGCGCTGACCTGACCCAGGGGCAGGGCGATTATTCCGAGCAGGATGTGCGTCGCGCCTACCTGGACCGGATCGTCGGTGATATCGCCGTGGCCGCGCCGCTCAAGGTGGTGCTCGACGCCGGTAACGGCATTGCCGGCGAACTGGCGCCGATCCTGGTGGAAGAGCTGGGCTGTGAAGTGGTGCCCCTGTTCTGCGAGGTGGACGGTCGCTTCCCGAACCACCACCCGGACCCGGGCAAGCCCGAGAACCTGCAGGCGCTGATCGAGAAAGTGAAGGCCGAGAGCGCCGACATCGGCCTGGCGTTCGACGGCGACGGCGATCGCCTGGGCGTGGTCACCAACACCGGCAAGATCATCTGGCCCGACCGGTTGCTGATGCTGTTTGCCCGGGACGTGGTCTCGCGCAACCCGGGCTCCGACATTCTCTACGACGTGAAGTGCAGTCGCCGCCTGGCCAACGTGGTCAACGAGGCCGGTGGCCGCCCCATCATGTGGAAAACCGGCCATTCCCTGATGAAGGCCAAGATGAAGGAAACCGGCGCGCTGCTGGCCGGGGAGATGTCCGGTCACGTCTTCTTCAAGGAGCGCTGGTACGGCTTCGACGACGGCCTTTATTCGGCGGCGCGGCTGCTGGAAATCCTCGGTGTCGAGGACCGGGACAGCGAGGACGTCTTCGCCGAGTTCCCGGAGGACATCAGCACGCCGGAACTGAACGTGACGGTCACCGACGAGACCAAGTTCGACATCGTCGACAAGCTCAGCGAGGAGGGTGACTTCGGCGACGGCAACGTGTCCGACATCGACGGCGTGCGGGTCGACTACCCGGACGGCTGGGGTCTGTGCCGGGCCTCCAACACCACGCCGGTGCTGGTGCTGCGTTTCGAAGCGGAAACCGACGAAGCCCTGGAGCGTATCAAGTGCATTTTCCGCGATCAGCTGGCGCGCGTGGCACCCAGCGTCACAACGGACTTCTGATCGAGCGGGGCGTTGCGTCGCCGGCGCCCCGCTATACAATATCCCTTCCCCGAATCCAACGGGCCGGTGCGGCATCGAGCCGGCCGGCCCACCTGATCTGAAAGGTTGTTTCCATGGCTATGGATCGTGACAACGCAATGCAGGTGGCGTCTGTTCTCAGCAAGGGCCTGCCTTACATCCAGCGGTTTACCGGCAAGACGGTCGTCGTCAAGTACGGCGGCAACGCCATGGAGAACGACGACCTCAAGAGCAGCTTCGCCCGCGACATGGTGCTGATGAAGACGGTGGGCATCAATCCCATCGTGGTGCACGGCGGCGGCCCCCAGATCGGCGACCTGCTTGAGCGCCTGAACATCAACTCCCGCTTCGTCAACGGCATGCGCGTGACCGACAGCGAGACCATGGACGTGGTGGAAATGGTCCTGGGCGGCCAGGTGAACAAGGAAATCGTGTCCCTGATCAACCAGCATGGCGGCACCGCGGTGGGGCTGACCGGCAAGGACGCGAACCTGATCCGCGCGCGCAAGCTGGAAGTGGTCAACCGCTCCCCGGAAGTGACGCGCAGCGAGATTGTCGATATCGGCCACGTGGGCGAGGTGGAGTCGGTTAACACAGAGGTGATCGACCTGCTGACCCGCAGCAACGTGATTCCCGTGATTGCACCGATTGGCGTGGGCGTCGACGGCGCCTCCTACAACATCAACGCCGACCTGGTGGCCGGCAAGGTGGCCGAGGCGGTGAAGGCGGAGAAGCTGATCCTGCTGACCAACGTGTCCGGCCTCAAGAGCAAGCAGGGCGACGTGCTGACCGGTCTCAAGGCGCATCAGGTCAATGACCTGATCGAGGATGGCACCATCCACGGCGGCATGCTGCCCAAGATCCGCTGTGCCCTGAACGCGGTGGAAAACGGCGTCGCCACCTCCCACATCATCGACGGACGCGTGGCCCACGCCACCCTGCTGGAAATCTTCACCGACGAAGGCGTCGGCACGCTGATTTCCCGCGACTGATTCGCCGCTCCCGCGGGTCCGGGCTACTGATCGTCGGACCAGCCGGACTGGGCGAAGCTGCCCGCGTAACGCTCGATCCACTCGCGGGCCGCTTCTTCCAGCGTTAACTCTCGCTTCTGCCGGTGGCGCACGTCGCGTCGGTACTGCTCGATCTGGCAGATCTGTTCCACCATCCTCACCTGATAGGCGTCGCCGGCACTGAAAAAGGCGACGCCCACCACGTACTGACTGTCGTGCCCCTCGCACCAGACCACTTCGCCGCGCACGTTGAGCGGATCGGGGCAGCAGCGGATGATCAGATCGATGCTATCCCCCGGCAGGTAGGGTTGTGGCGATGAAAACGCCAGGCCACCGCGGCTGAGGTTGCGGACAGCGCCGGTGCAGCCACAGTCGCGGGTGGGTTCTACGTCCAGGGGGATGTCGGCGGGATGACGGATGTAGGCGCGTTCGTGCTGATGGATCATAGAGCCCCGCTCGTGTGCCGTGCTGGAAATGAGGTCTGGTCACATCGCAAGATGCAGTTGTCCTGCTACAGTATAGAACCGGTCGACACGTGGAGCCGGCCAGGGTCAGTCTGACCCACGGATCGCATCACGAATATGTCGAAATGGGCGGCACAGGGAATCGTGCCCTCAAAGACCGGGTCACCCCGCCATGGCAGGCATGATCTCCATGGAACACAACGTAGTTGGCGGAACCCGGGGCCGTCGGGAAACGGGTCCGTCCAAAAAGAGTAGTCGGCATGAAAAAGCTGTTTTTGTCCCTTCTCGGTCTTCTCCTGTTGGCCTACGTCGGCTTCAAGGGTGCGGCCTGGTTCCAGGTCAACCGGGGGCTGACGCACCTGCAGACGGAACTGGCGTCGCAAGGTTCCCTGAGCTGGGGGCGCATCGGATCAAGCCTGTCCGGACAGATTTCCATATACGACGTGGAATATCGCCACTTCGCCATCAGCGAACCGGTGCGGGCCACCCGCCTGACGTTCGAGACCGGCGGCACCTCGGCCCTGCTTGAATCCCTCGCCGGCGGCCCGTTGCCGTCGCATTGGCAGCTGCACGTCGAGAACCTGAACATGGCTCTGGCCAGCCCGTTGCTGACCGACTGGGTGGCGCCCGGGCATGCGGCGGCGGTCAACCGAGCGGTCGTTATTCCCTGCGGCAACGGCCAGCTCGACCTGGCCAGCCTGATGGCCCTGGGCGTTGACCGGATCGCCGGCGACCTGCGCATCCAACAGACTCCGCCGGCCCAGGACGGCGACCACGGCGGCCTGCAGGTGGACCTGCAGGCGGGCAAGCTGGGCAGCATGGAACTGCAGCTGCCGGCCCTGCACCTGCGCCAGGCACAGCTGGAAGACGCCGCCTGGCGGGAGTTGCCCGGGCCGGTGGTGGCGGTCCTGCGGGACGGTGGTTTCATGCGCCGGTTGGCGGCCTACTGCGCCCGTGAAGGCAACCAGTCCCCGGAACAGTGGGCGAGCCGGGCGACGGCGGATTTTGCCGGGCGTCTGCAGGCCAGCCATCACCAAATGAGCGATCAGCTGCGGGCCCTGTACAAGGTCTGGCTGCGTGACGGCGGCGAACTCAAGGCCACGCTCTGGCCCGGCTCGCCTCTGCTGGGCCTGCCCCGTCGCGGTGAGCCGGTCACCGGGGACGGTGTTGAGGTGGAAGCGCCGGAGCGGAGTTTCGACGTGTTCTACAACGGTGCCCGGGTACCGGACCTGTTCGTCAGTCACCAACCGCCGGCCCCGGAGTCTGTTGTGGCCGCGCCCGCCGAGGAGGCTCCGGCGGTGCCGGACGATGCGGTGACCTACCGGCCAACCGCGCCGGAGCAGGCCGAACGCTGGCTGGGGCGTGATGTGCGCGCCACCCTGCAAAGCGGCCGGGTGGTAGACGGCCGTCTGTCCGGCATCGACGATCGACGCCTGGAGGTCACACGCATCGTGGATGGCGGCGCCGTCGCCTATCCTCTGGCCCGTTCAGCCATTACACTGTTCGAAGTAAGGCGCAGACAGAACGACACCGGCCGCGAACCGGAAACCCCTGACATTGGATCGAATAGACCGAAATCGAGTGAACAGGAATCGAGAGAGGCGCCGGATGACACAGCAGGCACAGAAGCGGGAGAAGCCCGCGATGGGCGTTCAGCAGATGCTGGCGCGGCTGATCTCTCAGCCGTCGATCAGTAGTGCATCGCCGGACTGGGACCACAGCAACGAGGCGGTGATCCAGACCCTGGCGGAGTGGCTCGAACCCATGGGGTTCGCCGTGGAGACGCTGCCGGTGCCGGGGATGCCGGGCAAGTATAACCTGGTGGCGACCCTGGGCCAGGGACCTGGCGGTCTGGTGCTGTCGGGCCATACCGACACCGTGCCGTTCGATGAGTCCCGCTGGCAAAGCGACCCCTTTACCCTGACCGAACGCGACGATCGCTGGTACGGTCTGGGCACCTGCGACATGAAGGGCTTCTTTGCGCTGGCGATCGAAGCGGCGAGCGCGTTCCTGGACACGCCTCTGCAGCAGCCTTTGATCATCCTCGCGACCGCCGATGAGGAAAGCTCCATGAACGGCGCCCGGGCGCTGGCGGAAGCCGGGCATCCCAGGGGCCGCTACGCGGTGATTGGCGAGCCCACCGGCCTCAAACCGGTGCGCATGCACAAGGGCATCATGATGGAGCGGCTGGTGTTCGAGGGTCAGTCCGGCCATTCGTCCGACCCGTCGCTGGGCCGCAATGCCCTGGAAGGGATGCACGCGGCCATCGGCGGCCTTTTGGAATTGCGCGATCAGTGGCAGGCGCAATACAGCAACCCGAACTTCCGGGTGCAGGTGCCGACGATGAACCTGGGCTGCATCCACGGTGGCGACAACCCCAACCGCATCTGCGCCAACTGCGAGCTGCACTTCGACCTGCGTCCGTTGCCGGGCATGGACATGGACGCGCTGCGCCAGTCGATCCTGGATCGCGTCGCCCCCGAGGCCGAGCGCCGCGAGCTGGGCCTGCGCTTCGAGCCGCTGTTCGACGGCGTACCGCCGTTCGAGACCGACGCCGATGCGGAACTGGTGCGGGTCTGCGAGCGCCTGACCGGCCACTCCGCCGAGGCGGTGGCGTTCGCGACCGAGGCGCCCTGGCTGCAGAAGCTGGGCATGGAAACCCTGGTCATGGGCCCCGGCCACATCGATCAGGCGCACCAGCCCGACGAATACCTGGACCTGTCCCAGGTAAAGCCGGCGGTGGATATCCTGGGCCGGCTGATTCAGCATTTCTGTGTCGACAGCCCCGCTGTTGACCCGAAGCCGCCGTCCCCGTGACGGCCACACCGAAAGCATGAGGAGACAACGCGTTTGAAATCGAATGACTGGCTGCACGGTTTCCGCCATTCATCCCCCTACATCAATGCCCATCGCGGCCGAACCGTTGTCCTTACCCTGGGCGGGGAAGCGCTCGCCCACGAGAACCTGATCAATATCATCCACGACATCACCCTGCTCAGCAGTCTGGGCGTCAAGCTGGTGGTGGCGTTCGGCGCCCGGCCGCAGATCCAGCAGCGTTTCGACGAGTCCGGCTTCGAGTCCCAGTTCCACGACGGGCTGCGGGTCACCCCGGAACATCAGTTGCCGCAGGTGATGGAAGCGGTGGGCGCGTTGCGGGCCCACCTCGAGAGCCGGTTGTCCATGGGACTGGTCAATTCGCCCATGCACGGCGCCCGTATCCGCGTCAGCAGCGGCAATTTGGTCACCGCCAAGCCGGTGGGCGTGCTCAATGGGCTGGATTTCGGGCACACCGGCCGCGTGCGTCGGGTCGACGTGGAAGGCATCGAATCCCTGCTGGCGCTGGATCACATCGTCCTGTTGCCGCCGCTGGGTTATTCCCCTACCGGGGATATCTTCAACCTGTCCTACGAGGACGTGGCCAGCCAGGTGGCCTCGGCCCTGACGGCGGAGAAGCTGATTGTGTTCACCGGCCAGGACGGGGTGGTGGACAGTAGCGGACAGCTGATCCGCGAGCTGACCGTGCGCCAGGCCCGTGAACGGCTGGCCGACGGCGACCTCCAGGGCGACGCCGCCAGCCTGCTGCGCGCCGCCTGCGAGGCCTGCGTGCGCGGTGTGCGCCGCAGTCAGATCATCAGCTACACCCGCGACGGCGCGTTGCTGGAGGAACTGTTTACCCGGGACGGTGCCGGCACCCTGGTCAGCAACGACAACTATGAGCAGATCCGCAGCGCGCGGGTGGAAGACATCGGCGGTATCCTGGAACTGATCCAGCCGCTGGAAGAGAAAGGCATCCTGGTGCGTCGCTCGCGGGAACTTCTGGAAACCGAAACCGACCGTTTCACGGTTGTGGAGCGGGATGGCACCATCGTCGGCTGTGCGGCGCTCTACGAGTATCCGGCGGAGAAGGCAGGCGAGCTGTCCTGTTTTGCGGTGGATCCCTCCTACCGCCGCTCCGGGCGTGGTGACGAGATCCTTGCGGTGGTGGAGCGCCAGGCGCGCGCCCACGGCCTGGAGAACCTGTTCGTGCTCACCACCCAGACCGAGCACTGGTTCCGCGAGCGGGGCTTCGAGCCCAGCAGCGTGCAGGCCCTGCCCGGCCCGAAACTGGCCAACTACAACAGCCAGCGCAATTCAAAGGTCTTCGTCAAACGCCTGGCCTAGGGCATCGAGCCGTTGCCGGCGGACATCCGCCGGCGCCTCGGACAGCCGCTCCACCTGTTCGTAGAAAGCCTGGAAATCCCCGCCGGTGTCCGCCAACAGCTGGCGGAACGCCGGGACGTCGCCATTGTACTGACGGAACAGCCCCAGCACGGCGTTGTTGACCTGCTCGATCACACCCGCCATGGGCCCGGGTTCGCCCCAGGTCGCCTCCAGTTCCCGGTAGCGGGTTTTCAGGTCATCAAGCAGCGCCTGTTTGCGACGCCGGAGCTCGGCTATGTCCAGGGTGTCCTGCTGGGCATAGAGGGCGCCGAGTTGTTGCGCGCTCTGCTCGATCAGGGCCAGGGTCTCGCCCCGGCGGCGCAGGCGGGCGCGGGTCCGGGCGTACTGCTCCGGTTGCCCGGTGGCCTGAAGCCAACGCTTGAGCCCCTCCAGTTCCACGGCCGTGGCAAAGCTCTCGTTGAACCGGGTGTCGTCGGCCACGTACAGTTGCTTGTGGGCCAGCTCGTGGAACATCAGCGCCGCCATGCGATCATCCGGCAGCTGCGTGAAGCCACTATGCACCGGGTCGTCGAACCAGCCCAGGGTGGAATAGGCGGTCACGCCGCCGAGGAACGTATCGTCGCCGTCGGCCATGTAGCGCTCGCGGGCGGCGCGGGCGTCCTCCAGGTGAAAATAGCCACGGTATGACTGGCAGCCCACGAACGGGTAGCACCACTGGCGTGGCGTCAGGGAGAATTCCGGCGCCACCATGAGGTTGTAGACCACATAAGGTTGATCCAGTGAGACGAAATCGGAGAAAGTATCACCCACCGGCAGTGCCAGCTCATCCCGGGCAAAAACGCGTAACCGTTGGACGAGTTCCAGCTTGCGTCGCAGCGCTTCGGGCGTCTCCAGATCCTGCAGCAACTCGTCAATGGGCTGGCTGTTCCACCACAGTGATAACTGACCGCCGGCGGCCTGCTGGTAATAGTTGACGGACTGGCAGCCGGACAGGGCCGAGACCAGTAGTAATGAAAGACAGAGCTGACTAAGCTGTCGCATAATGTGTCCTGTTCGAACGCCCACAACCGAACGGATTCAGTTTGTAAAAGCTTGTTATCGCGATCGGCACCCCCGAAGCCAGACACTATACTGGAGTCAGAGTCTGGCCCATGCCACCGATGCTGTGCCTGGGCCATGATCATACAGGGCAGCATCCGGTCGCGTAGACCATGACTATGCTTGCAGGGTCTACTTGAACTTCATCCAGGACATCGATGGAACGACGCGCCAGCCTTCGCCGACCGATTAAACTCGCCGCGCAGTTGCAGGCAGGAGACGACCAGGTTTGGCCCTGCCAGATCACGGACTTCTGCGCGGAAGGGCTGTTCATTCGCTTCTCCGGTGACACCGATCAGCGGTTGCGCCGGGTACTGGGCGACGATGAGCAGCAGGAGTTGGTCGTGCGTTTCCGGGGGGCAGACGGCCGCTCAACTTACAGCCTGCACGTGCGTGCCGCCCGTATCGTTGAAGGCGCGGTGGGTGTGGCCTTCACCCGCTCCAATCCGGAAGCGGTCGACGCCATGCTGGGTCAGTGTGGCGCCGGCCAGGACCAGGAGCGGGCTCACCTCAAGCCGCCCAGCGAGCGGGTCCAGTTCGTCCTTCACCAGTGCGCCAAGACAGTGATCCAGCATATGGAACCACTGATGGCTGACTGTCTTCCGCGCACCATCGGCGCCCTCAAGGAAGCGGCCCAGTCGGCGCTTTCCGATCAGCTGGCCAACGAACTGATGGATGCTTCGGGTCTGCTGGCGGGGCGCCAACGTGCCATCTGGCACCAGATGATGCAGGCCCTGGAATCGCCGCTCAAACCGGAACGCCAGGGCTTTCCCGGCAGTGAACTGTCGTTGGTGGATAAGAGCGAGTTCGAGGACTGGCTGACCATCAAGGTGATGGTGACCAAGGCGGACACGATGTATCGCGGCGACCTGCTGCAGTTGCGAATGCGCCTGGACAAGCTGGGTGTCGGTAACGCCACCGGCCACCATAATCCGTTGGGCCCCGCGCTCATCTGTGAAGCCTTTCACGGCAGCCTGCAGCACCTCAAGGCCAGCCGCGAAGTGGAGAAAGTCTGCCTGCGGGTGTTCGAGCAGGTGGTCCTGAAGTCGCTGGGGCCGCTCTACGAGGCTCTCAACCAGATCCTGATCCGCCACGGCATCCTGCCGGACCTGGACCTGAGCAAGTACCTCACCGACCGCGCGCCCCGGCGCGAGGCGCCGAAACCCCGGAAGCCCAGGGAACCGTCCCTGTCCGGACCTGAAGCGTCGGCGTCCGGTGCCAGCGTCGAAACCGCGCCGCCCGGCATGGACGAGGGTCGCGCCAGCAGCGACCGTTTCCGCAGTTACTCCCTCAGCGCCCAGACCGCCTTCGCCACCGTTCGCAACCTGCTGGCGACGCTCAGCGCCAGCCGCCAGCAGCAGGGCGAGATCGCCCCGCGGCCGTTTGCGCCCAACGCCCGACCGCTGTCGGCCGGCGAGTTCCAGCGCGAGCTGCAAAGCCTGCAGCAGGTGCCGGTAACGACCGAAACCATGGCCGAGACCACCCTGCGCGACCGGGTGGTGGAACAGGTCAAGACCGGCGGCGACGTGGGCCTCAACGACGAGCAGCAGGAATCCCTGGATGTGGTCGACCAGTTCTTCCGCAGCGTCACCCGCAGTCCGCGTCTGAGCGATGGTGCCCGCCGCCAGTTGCGCCAGCTCGAAGTGCCGGTGCTCAAGGTTGTCCTGCGTGACCGGGCCTTCTTCGACGACGAAGCCAGCCCCGTACGCGGTGTGATGAACCGCCTCGCCCAGTTGGGCGTGAAAGGCGGCCGCGTTAATCCGGTGATCCAGCGCAAGGTGGACGAGATGATCCACCGGATCTCCACCGGGTTCGAGCAGGATACCCGCGTGTTCGAATCGGTCCAGGGCGAGCTGGACCAATTGATCGACCGTCAGAACCTGGTGTACCGGCGCAATGTTGAACGGGTTGCCGCAGCCGCCGAAGGCGCCCAGAAAGTGGGGCTGGCCAAGCAGGCGGTGCGCGAGGTGTTGGACGAACGCCTGGGTGGGCGACGCCTGCCCCGGGCGGTGATCAGCCTGCTCAACGGCGGCTGGCGAGACCTGATGTCCCTGACCTGGATTCGCCAGGGCCCGGAAAGCCAGCTCTGGCAGGATTACCTGGCCGTGCTGGATTCCCTGGTCGCCTATGGCGAGGATCCCGACGCCAACGTCAACCTGCCCGAGCTGCTGCGCATCATCCAGGACGGCCTGGCGTCAATCTCCAGCAATCACATGCCGTCCGCCCAGATCCGCGACGAGCTCAAGGCATTCCTGGTCAAGCGGGATCCGGCCACTACCGAGTGGGTGGACTACCCGCGCGAGGACAAACCGGCCCCGGCGTCACCGGACAGCGCCAACGAACGCCAGCGCCGCAGCCTGCAACGCTGGATCGGTCGTGCCCAGCGTCTGCGCGCCGGGGACTGGCTGCGCAATCAGGAGAATCCGGACGATCCGTTCTACATCCGCCTGGTGTGGGTGGCGCGGGAATTCAGCCGCTTCGTGTTCGTCAATCACCAGGGCATGCGGGTCGTGGAACTGGAGCTGGAGCCCCTGGCGCGACAGCTGCAGCAAGGCATTCTGGTGCCCGACGCCCAGTACGAGCGGCCGCTGGTGGACGAAAGCATCGACCGCATGGTCAAGCAGGTGTACGACCAGCTGTCCTGGGTCTCCACCCACGACGAGTTGACCGGCCTGCTGTCCCGGCGCGAATTCGAGCGGGTGTTGGAGCAGCACCTGACCCGTCCGGGCGAGGTGTCCGAAAGCCTGGTGCTGATCGACCTGCGCCAGTTCCGCCTGCTCAATGACACCGCCGGCTATAAGTGCGGCGACGATACCCTGGCGAAAGTGTCCGAATGCCTGCGCCAGAACCTGGAAGACGAATCGCCCCTGGCCCGGCTGGAAGGCAACCAGTTCGCTTTTCTCTGCCCCACGGAGTCGGCCGAAGGCGTCGCCCGGACCCTGGTCGACGCCATCGAGCAGCTTGATCTGACCTTCAACGGCCGGCGCTACCATCTCAGTGCCTGTGCCGGTCTCGCGCCGGTGTTACCGGCCCTGGTGACCGCGGAGCGCTGGCTGCGGGCGGCGGAAGAGGCCACCAAGCGGGCCAAGCAGCAGGGCAACGGCAAGATCGCCACCTACGTGCTGGATGCCCGGACCCATTCCCAGCAGGAGCAGATCGCCGCCAAAGTGGCCAGTCTGGGCAATCTGGACGCGGAGCCGGTTCTGCTGCGTTGTCAGAAGATGATTCCGCTGCACCAGGAAACGCGCATGCCGACCCAGTACGAAATCCTGATCAGCATGTACGACGATGCCGGTAACCTGATCACCGCGGCGGAATTCGTACGCATGGCCGAGCGCTACAACCGCATGCAGGCGGTGGACCGCTGGGTGGTCGGCCACATGCTGGACGCCCTGCGTGATACGTCGTCCGGCGCCAGCAAGCTGGGCGGCGTGTGCATCAACCTGTCCGGCTACTCGCTCAACGATGAATCGCTGCTCGAGTTCATCTACGAGAAGCTCAGCGAGAAAGACGCGCCCATCGAGCGTTTCTGGTTCGAGATCACCGAAGCGGCGGCGATCCATAACCTGCAGGAAGTGGCTGACTTCATGGAAGAAATGAAGGAGCTCGGCTGTCGTTTCTGTCTCGGCAATTTCGGCAGCGGCCCCACCTCCTACGAGTACATGCGCACCCTGCCCGTGGATCTGATCAAGCTGGCCGGCGCCTTCACCCGCAATGTGTCCCGCAGCGAAGCCGACCGCGCCATGGTGCGCTCCATGGTCGACATGGCCCATTACACCGGCCGCGAAGTCATCGCCTCCCAGGTGGAAGATCGCGCCACCCTCGATACCCTGTGCAGCCTCGGCGTCGACTACGCCCAGGGCTATGTGATTGAGAAACCGCAACTGCTGGACAATGTTCTGAGCTGACACGGTGACCCAAGCCCGTTATGCTGCCCTCTCGATGCCTGCACGCAGGCACCACCGATTCACAGGGAGGGCGGTCCCGGGACTGCTGTTACTATGTCGAAACGTCATCCCATCATTGCCGTGACCGGATCGTCCGGGGCGGGGACCACCACCACCGGTCGCATCTTCAGCCGCATCTTCGCCGGCGAGAATATCCGCGCCGCCCGCGTCAGCGGCGACAGCTTCCACCGCTATACCCGCAGCCAGATGTCGGTGCTGGCGGAGAAGGGCCGCTACGGACAGCGCAACCACTTCGCCCTCGACGCCAACCACATCGATCGCCTCGAAGGCCTGTTCTACGACTACAGCACCAGCGGCACCGGCCAGTATCGCGACTACGTCCACGACGAGGATCTCCACCTGATGCGCCAGGGCCACGAGCCCGGTACGTTTACACGCTGGGCCCCGCTGCCGGCCGACACCGACCTGCTGTTCTACGAAGGTCTCCACGGTGGTGTCGTCAGCGAGCACTTCAACATCGCCCAGTACGTCGACCTGCTCATCGGTGTCGTCCCCATCGTCAACCTCGAGTGGATGCAGAAGATCTACCGTGACACCAACCAGCGCGGCTACTCCCAGGAAGCCGTCGTCCAGACCATCATCAACCGCATGGACGACTACGTCACCGACATCGTCCCCCAGTTCTCCCACACCCACGTCAACTTCCAGCGCGTCCCCATGGTCGATACCTCCAACCCGTTCGTGGTACGCGACGTGCCCAACGACGACGAGAGTCTCATCGTCATCCGCTTCCGCGACCACGGCGATATCGACTTTCCCTACCTGCTGCAGATGATTCCCAACAGTCATATGTCGCGGCACGATACGCTGGTGATTCCGGGGACGAAGCTGTCTTTGGCCATGGATCTCATTGTCAGACCCATGGTGTTGGAACTCATGGCCCAAAAGCAGTTTGCCTAGAAGGACCGCCTGAGGCGACGATGGGCTGCGTTGTGCGCTGCTCGTGAGCTCACCTACCACCGAGGTATGCCTCGCTCACTGCGCTGCGTACGCCTTGCCCATCGTCGCCTCAGGCGGTCCCGGGCCTCGCGATAGGTCTGGGGTTGTGCGCTGCTCGTGAGCTCACCTACCACCGAGGTATGCCTCGCTCACTACGCTGCGTACGCTTTGCCCATCGCCGCCTCAGGCGGTCCCGGGCCTCTCGATAAGTCTGGGGTTTCGCGGTGCTCGCGCGCTCACCTGCCAAGCAGGTATGCCTCGCGCGCTGCGCTCCGTGCGCCTTGCCCATCGTCGCCTCAGGCGGTCCCGGGCCCCGCGATAGGGCTGGGGTTGTGCGCTGCTCGTGAACTCACCTACCACCGAGGCATGCCCCGCTCACTGCGCTGCGTACGCCTTGCCCATTGCCGCCTCAGGTGGTCCCGGGCCCCGCGATAGAGCTGGGGTTGTGCACTGCTCGTGAACTCACCTACCACTGAGGTATGCCCCGCTCACTACGCTGCGTACGCCTTGCCCATTGCCGCCTCAGGCGGTCCCGGGCCTCTCGATAGGTTTGGGATTAAGCGATCGCAGGGGATTTCACAGAGGGCCGTGCCGTCGCTTGCAAAAACGCAGGCATAAAAAAGGCGCAGCGGGCGCTGCGCCAAGCAGCCATCCAAAGGAGAGAGGATGGACCATGAGTCAACTCAGGCGATCAGGCGACCGTCCCGGTAGTCCTGAAGGGCCTGTTCGATCTCTTCGCGGGTGTTCATCACGAAGGGGCCGTACTGGGCGATCGGTTCGCCGATGGGCTTGCCCGCGATCAGCAGGACCCGTGCGCCGTCCGGTCCGCCGGTGACGGTGATGTGGTCGCCGTCACTGAGAACGCTGGCGGCGCTGCGTTCCAGTCGCGCGTCGCCCAGGCTGGCCTCGCCGTCGTACAGGTAAAGCAGGCCGTCGTGGCTGTCTGCCAGGGGCAGGCTGACCTTTGCCGCCGGCTCCAGGTGGATGTCGGCGTAGATCGGGGCGGTGGTGCCGCCGGCGATAGCACCGGTGTGCTCGCAGCCGTCCAGTTCGATGCGGCCGGCGATCAGCTTGAGCCGGGCGCCGTCGAGGGCGATCTCGGGGATCTCCTCCGGCTGGATGTCGCGATAGCCGGCGTCCTTCATCTTCTCCGCCGCCGGCAGGTTCAGCCACAGCTGGAAGCCGCGCATCGCCCCGTGCTCCTGCTGGGGCATCTCCGAGTGGATGATGCCGCGTCCGGCGGTCATCCACTGCACGCCGCCGTTGCGCAGGTCGCCGCGGTTGCCCAGATGATCCTCGTGCAGCATGTGCCCCTCGATCATGTAGGTCACCGTCTCGAAGCCGCGATGCGGATGGGACGGGAACCCGGCGATGTAGTCGGCGGCCTGGGTGGAGCCGAACTCATCCAGCATGAGGAAGGGATCGAGCCGCACGGACGGATGCTGACCCAGCGAGCGCTTGATGCGGACGCCGGCGCCATCGGATGTCTCGGCACCCGGAATCACCTGTTTGAGAGTACGTTCGGTCATGGTGACCTCCTTCCGTTATTCACGGAGTGGTGACCGCCGGATCAGGCGGTCAGGGTTTCGATTTCC
Source organism: Marinobacter bohaiensis (assembly GCF_003258515.1). Lineage (NCBI taxonomy): Bacteria > Pseudomonadati > Pseudomonadota > Gammaproteobacteria > Pseudomonadales > Marinobacteraceae > Marinobacter > Marinobacter bohaiensis. The sequence goes on along the minus strand of NZ_QGEH01000002.1, from coordinate 26,995 downwards.
TTGCCGGCGCCGGACAGGGCAGATGCTTTCTGCTCGTCGCCCATGTTCAGCCCCTCGGCGTAGACGAAGTGCACGTCTTTCAGGCCCAGGAAGCCCAGGAACGCCTGCAGGTAAGGAGTCTGCGAGTCGTTCGGCGTGCCGGCGTAAATGCCACCGCGGGCGGCCAGCACGTAGACCGGACGATCCTCCAGCAGGCCGACCGGGCCGTTCTCGGTGTAGCGGAACGTAATGCCCGCGCGGGCGATGTGGTCGAAGTACGCCTTCAGGCCGGACGGGATGCCGAAGTTGTACATGGGCACGCCCAGCACGACGATGTCAGCGTCCTTGATTTCTCGGATCAGGGCGTCGGAGTAGTCGACCACCTGTTGCTGTTGCGCGTCGCGTTCGCCGTCGCCGGTCAGGAAGGCGCCAAAGCGGGCGGCGTCCAGGTGTGGAACCGGCTCGGCGGCCAGATCGCGATGGGTTTCACGGATCTCGCCGTGGGTGTCGCGCAGCTGATCCAGCGTGCGTTTGACCAGTTGGCTTGATTGACCGTCCTGACCGAAGATGCTGGCGGTGATAACGAGGATGTTCTTCATGTTCAATGCCTCCGACGGGTGTCGTTAAGTGATGAGACTATTGAACGGCTTCGGCGGGCAAGATGAAAACGGAGAAATCTGGCGGGTTTGATCAGAAAATTTGAAGGAAGCTCGGGCGCGCCCGGACGGCGCGCCTTCGCGGTGTTCCCGGCGGGGCTACTCGACGTTGCGCGAGTAGAAGATTTCCAGCATTTCCCGCTGCAGGCGCTCGGCGATGGAATCGGCCTCGTCCTTGGGCAGGTCGCTGGCATTCACGCCGAACACGTAGTTGTCCAGGTTGAATTCCTTGAGCTTCATCTTGGTGTGGAACAGATTCTCCTGGTACACGTTCACGTCGATCATCTGATAGGCGTTGCGCGTGTCGTCGCTCAGGTAGTTCTGGATCGAGTTGATATCGTGGTCGTTGTAGTGCTTCTTGCCATCCACGTCGCGGGTGAAGCCACGCACCCGGTAATCCACGGTGACCACGTCGGAATCGAAACTGTGGATCAGGTAGTTCAGCACTTTCAGCGGTGAAATCAGGCCGCAGGTGGACACGTCGATGTCCGCGCGGAACGTGCTGATGCCTTCGTACGGGTGGCTTTCCGGGTAGGTGTGCACCGTCACGTGGCTCTTGTCCAGGTGCGCCACGATGGCATCCGGCAGCGGGCCAGGGGACTCTTCGTTGTCGGTGGAGGTGCCGTCGCCGAGTTCGTGCTCCGCGATCAGCATGGTGACCGAGGCGCCGTGCGGCTCGTAGTCCTGGCGGGCGATGTTAAGGATATTGGCGCCGATGATCTTGACCACGTCCGACAGGATCTGGGTCAGGCGTTCGGCGTTGTACATCTCGTCGATGTAGTCGATGTACGCCTTGCGTTGCTCTTCGGTCCGCGCGTAACAGATATCGTAGATATTGAAGCTCAGCGACTTGGTCAGGTTATTGAAACCATGCAGTTCGAGTTTGGTTTCCATTACAGCCCCCCCAATCAAGGAGATGAATTGCAGCGGACACACAAGCCGGTGCCGCGAAGGCCGCCACCGGTGTCTGACCAGGATTGATCACCATTTGCGCAGACCGGCGGAGAGGGGGCGTATTATGCCTATCCGGGGTGTGGATGGATAGACGCCCGCCCCCGTTTTTTATAGCGGTTTGCCGTACTGGTGCGCGGCGGTTTCGGCCGCTGGCGAGGACGGCCGGTGCCAGGGGATTTCGCCGTTAGCCAGACAGTTTAGATGGCGTTTCCGGAGTAGCCTATTCCGCCTCGCGAATTTCGTAATCGTGGGTGATTTCCACGCCGCCTTTTTCCAGCATGATCGAGGCGGAACAGTACTTCTCCGCCGACAGGGCAACGGCGCGCTTGACCAGGTTTTCCTTGAGGTTGCGGCCGGTCACGATGAAGTGCAGGTGAATGCGGGTGAACACCGCCGGGACGGCGTCGGCGCGCTCGGCTTCCAGTTCGGCACGGCAGTCGGTCACGTCCTGCCGGGATTTCTGCAGGATGCTCATGACGTCGAAAGACGAACAGCCACCCAGCCCCATCAGGACCATTTCCATCGGCCGCGGCCCCTGGTCCGTGCCGCCGTGATCCGGTGGACCGTCCAGCTGCACGCTGTGGCCGCTGCCGGATGTCGCCTTGAAACCGGCCGCACCGGTCCAGTCGATGGTTGCTTTCATAGTCCGTCTCCTGAAGGTAAAGGGTGAATGCTATCACAGGGCAACGCACGGACGGACCCGGGCCGGTTCGGGCAAGTGGCGGAAAAACCGGGCATTTGTTCTATACTCCAAAGTCGAGCCGCCGGCGGCAAGTTGCCGGGTTACAGGCTTCCTGATATAAGTGGCTCGCCGCTTACGGTATGCCGGCCGAATCGACAGACACACCGCTCTGTAAGGGGCGATTCGGGCACGCCGGCACCGTCACATAACAACAACAGCCCACAGGGATGCTGGGTATTACAATGACACCGGGACTCGCCATCGAAGGAGGCACAACAGTATTATGGCAACCATTCTCAAGCCGGTTGAGCAAAAAACAAAGCACCTCGACTACTTCCTCTCTCAATGCCATCGACGCCGCTATCCCGCCAAGAGCACCATTATTTACGCAGGCGATAAGAGCGATTCGCTGTTTCACATCGTCAAGGGATCGGTCACCGTCATTATCGAGGATGACGACGGTCGCGAGATGATCATGGCTTACCTCAACGCCGGGGATTTCTTTGGCGAAATGGGGCTGTTCGACAACATGGATTCGCGCAGCGCCTGGATCAAGGCCAAAACCGAGTGCGAAGTGGCCGAGATCAGCTACACCAAGTTCCGCGAGATCGCCCAGCAGGATCCGCGCGTGCTCTATTTCATCGGTGAGCAGATGGCCACGCGCCTGCGCCAGACCACCCGTAAAGTGGGCGACCTGGCTTTCCTCGACGTCACCGGCCGTGTGGCTCGTACCCTGCTGGACCTGTGCAAGGAGCCGGATGCCATGACCCATCCGGACGGCATGCAGATCAAGATCACCCGCCAGGAAATCGGCCGCATCGTGGGCTGTTCCCGGGAAATGGTCGGTCGCGTGCTCAAGACCCTGGAAGACCAGGGGCTGGTGCAGGTCAAAGGCAAGACCATGGTGGTCTACGGCACGCGCTGAACGCGCCGGTCAGGGAACGCAGAGAACGGGCTACGGCCCGTTTTTTTGTGCCCGCGCATTGCGGCGTGATGCATAGGGAGAAGCCCCGCCCTATCGACCCCTACTGGGTTTGCACCGCCTCGCCGCTGATCCGGTAGGTGCCGTCGAGCCAGGCGATGATTTCGCGGGCGACGGCGTGGTCCACGTCGCCGTAGTGGCGGCGTAGGCGTTCCTCCCGCTCGCCGAGTTGGTCCAGCCCAATATCCTGCAGGGCCATCAGGTCCTGCTCCAGCCGCACCGCCAACTCTTCCCCGGCCACTTCCCGGGCGGCCTTGCGAAAGGCTTCCATGTAGGCGTAGCCGTTGCCCTGGCGGTAGCTGGCGGCCAGCGTCAGGGCCGGGATGGCGCTCAGCATGGGTTGCAGGGCGGGGTTGATGGCGTGGCCGGCGAGGTGCTCGCCAATCGCCGCATTGCGGCCGGTGAACGCGCGCAGGTGCAGGTGGCCGGACATGCGCGGGCCGTCGTTGACCGGATAATTGTCCCACAGCAGCGGTTTACGCTTGAGCAGGCTTTCCACCCGAGCCAGGTGCCCGGCGGATATTTCCCGGGAGCAGACTTCCTCACCGGTCCAGAAGAGGTCCACCGAATCGGGCAGGGCATCCCCCAGGGTTTCCAGGTAGTGGGCCGGACGTTCGCCGAAGACCCGGTCGAGAACCGGATCGTCGCTGTAATAGGTAGGGCAGACGATCAGCCGTGACGCGCCACTGCGGCCGCGAATCCAGTCCAGGATCTCCAGTTGCCGGGCGGCCAGGTCCGGGGTGTCACCGCGCATGTCGTCGAACAGGATGGCCAGGTCGTCGATGCCCAGGCTGTCGAAGAACGCCAGTTTCTCGGTCAGGGCCTGGCGCGCGGCGGCGTTGAAGTCCCGGTACACCTCGAACGGGCTCAGGCCGATGCCGAAGCGCACACCGTGGATGCGGCAGTGACGGGCAAACTGGCGCAGCTGGGCGGCTTCCTCGGCGGGGTAGGGCTCGTCCCAGCGCCGGCGCAGGAACGGATCGGCCTTGGGCGCGTAGAGATAGAAACCATAGCCGTGGCGCGCCAGCAGGGCGACCAGGTCGGCCCGCTCGGTCCAACTCCAGGGCCGGCCGAAATAGCCTTCGATGATGCCCAGGGGTGTCTTCATGACCGGATATCCTTGTGGGTGGTTAACGAGTGCCTGCCGGGTAATGAATCAGGTTGTGGAACACTGCCGGCGTGTCGGTCGTATTACGATAGCCGTGTGGGCGGTCGGCGGCAAAACGGCTGGCTTCACCGGCGGCCAGCGGATGCCAGCGCTCATCCAGCAACAGCTCCATGGTTCCGCTGATGATGGTGACGTGCTCGACCACGCCCGGCTCGTGGGACTCCGACAGGCGCTCGGTCCCTGGCGGCAGCGTCAGTTCCATCAGCTCGAAGCCGAAGCGGGAATCGAACGGGAACAGCGGTCGCACCTGTAGGCCGTTGGCGGGCAGGGCGGCGCGGTCCTGGTCCAGCGTAACGAACAGCGGTGCGTCCATGGGCGTCGGCGGCGGAGTGATCAGCCCTGAGAAAGCGGTGTTGAAGCCGGTGGCGATTTTCCACAGGGTGGCGACCGTCGGGCTCGATTCGCCCCGCTCGATCTGCCCCAGCATGGCTTTGCTGACGCCGGTGGCCGCGGCGGTGCGGTCCAGGCTCCAGCCGCGTTCGCGGCGCAGCTGGCGCAGGGTGTCGGCGAGATGGTGGGCGATTTCCATAGGTCGTTCCACTTGGGTTTTGCCTGCATTCTACGGTTGTGCGCTATAGCGCACAATGCTATCGTCGATCCAAGTGTGCGCTATAGCGCACGTAACGCCCATCTGGACCAGCCATGCCGGGAAGCCCGCCGTGAAAGATTCCTCCCCGTTTTCCGACCTGTCCATCTCCCACCTGACCGCCGGTTTCGTCGCGGTGCTGATCGGCTTCAGCAGCTCGGTGGTCATTATCCTGCAGGCGGCCCAGGCCGCCGGCGCCGACTCGGCCCAGGTCAGTTCCTGGATCTGGGCCCTGGGGTTGGGCATGGGCATCACCAGCGCCGGGCTGTCCTGGTACTTCCGCGAACCGGTGCTCACGGCCTGGTCCACGCCCGGCGCGGCACTGCTGGCCACCAGTCTGTCGGGGTTTTCCCTGGCCGAGGCGACGGCCGCCTTCATGTTCGCCGCCCTGCTGACCGTCATCGTCGGCTGGACGGGCTGGTTCGAACGCTTGCTCAAGCACCTGCCCCAGTCGCTGGCGGCGGCCATGCTGGCGGGTATCCTGTTCCAGTTCGGGCTGGAGGCTTTCGCCGCCCTGGAGCATCACTTCCTGCTGGTGGCGGCGATGCTGGTGACCTACGTCGTCGGTCGTCAACGCCTGCCGCGTTACGCCATCCTGCTGGTGCTGGCGGTGGGCATGCTGGTGGTTGTGGCGCAGGGGGAGTTCCACGGACAGCACCTGAGTTTGTCGCTGGCCTCGCCGCAGTTCGTGATGCCGGACTTTTCCCCGGGCGTGCTGATCGGTGTGGGCGTGCCGCTGTTCATCGTGACCATGACGTCCCAGAACCTGCCCGGTCTGGCGGTACTGCGTGCCAACGGCTACCAGACGCCGCTGTCGCCGGTACTGACCTTTACCGGGCTGGTCAATCTGGTGCTGGCGCCGTTCGGCGGCTTTGCCTATAACCTGGCGGCAATCACCGCCGCCATCTGCATGGGCGAAGAAGCCGGCGAGAAGCGCTCGTCCCGCTACCTTGCGGCGGTGTGCGCCGGTGTTGTCTACGCCGTTGTGGGTCTGTTCGGGGCAACCGTGGTGGCGCTTTTCGCAGCCTTCCCCCAGGCGTTCGTGGTGGCGCTCGCCGGTCTCGCCCTGTTGGGGACTATCGGCAACAGTCTGCACGCGGCGCTCGACGATGTGGAAGGCCGGGAAGCGGCGCTGATGACGTTCCTGGTGACGGCGTCCGGCCTGACCCTGTGGGGTATTGGCGCGGCCTTCTGGGGCATTGTGGTGGGCGCAGCCGTGCAACTGTCGATCAGCGCCCTGCGGCGGCCCGACCCGGAATCGGCGCGGGAATAGAATGCGCCGGGGAGTGGGTGTAGAATCGGCGCTTCTCTTCAGGCACCTCTGAAAAAGTTTCGGGAAAGGTCCGGTTTCGGGAAAATCGTCCGGCAGACGACCTTTTTCAGAGGCTCCTCAATCGCGTTGAATAACAGCAGTGGGGCAAGGGTATGGGCAGAGCCTACCAAAACCGCAAAGAATCCATGGCCAAGACGGCCAACGCCAAAACCAAGGTCTACAGCAAGTACGGCCGTGAAATCTACGTGTGTGCCAAGCAGGGCGGCCCCGATCCGGACGCCAATCTGTCCCTGCGCAGCCTGATCGAACGCGCCAAGAAAGACCAGGTGCCGACCCACGTGATCGACCGGGCCCTCGAAAAGGCCAAGGGCGGCGGCGGCGAGGATTACGCTGCGGCGCGCTACGAAGGTTTCGGCCCGGGCCAGGCGATGGTCATCGTCGAGTGCCTGACCGACAACCCCAACCGCACCTTCGGCGACGTGCGCGCCTGCTTTACCAAGACCAAGTGCAAGATCGGCACCCAGGGCAGCGTCAGCCACATGTTCGATCACTGCGCCATCTTTGCCTTTGCCGGGGATGACGAGGAGAAGGTGCTGGAAGCGCTGATGGAAGCCGATGTCGACGTCACCGACATCGAGTGTGAAGACGGCCGCATCACCGTATTCGCCCCCAACACCGAATACGCGAAGACCCGTCAGGCGCTGCTCGACGCCTTCGGCGAGATCGATTTCGACGCCGACGAAATCCAGTTCCTGCCGCAGACCACCACGCCGGTGACCGGCGATGATGTGGAGATGTTCGAGAAATTCCTCGACATGCTCAACGATGTGGACGACGTGCAGAACGTCTATCACAACGCCGAGCTTTAAGGCGCTCCACGGTGGGGTGACGGCCGTCGCCCCACCGCCTGGCCTCTTCTCTTTCTCTTGGCCATTTCCTTTCCATTGACGCCCGACCGGACTCGTCTAAGCTCCCTGCAATAAAAAACGGGAGAGAACTCATGGGCGTACTCATTCTCGGGCTGGTCCTTTTCCTGGGCGTGCATTCCCTGTCGATCGTAGCGTCTGGCGGTCGCGACCGACTGGTGGCGCGGCTGGGCGAGCAGCCCTTCAAGGGCCTGTATTCGCTGGCGTCCCTGGTCGGGCTGATCCTGATCATCTGGGGTTACGGCCTGGCACGGCAGGAACCGGTGGTGGTGTACCTGCCGCCGGCGTGGCTGCGGCATCTGGCGCTGTTGCTGTTGCTGCCGGTGTTCCCGTTACTGCTGGCCACCTACCTGCCCGGCCGCATCCAGCGGGCGGCGAAACATCCCACGCTGATTGCGGTGAAACTCTGGGCTTTGGCGCACCTGCTGGCTAACGGCATGTTGGCGGACGTCGTGCTGTTCGGGGCGTTCCTGGCCTGGGCCGTGGCGGAGCGGATCTCCCTCAAGCGCCGCACGCCGCGAGCCGTGCCCGCGCTACCCGCCAGCCCGCGCAATGACCTGATCGCGGTCGTTGGCGGGCTGCTGGTTTACGGCGCGTTTGTGGTCTGGCTGCATCGGGTGCTGATCGGCGTCCCGCCGGTGGCCATGTGAGCGGGAGCGCGGGTCCCGCCTCGCTCATGGCGCCGGGTGGCCGATGCACAGCAGGGCCGTGGGCTGGAAACCGTCGTCCAGCTCCAGGGCCAGTTCCACGCCGCGGTCGCTGAAGGCGCCCACCAGGACGGAGCCCAGTTGCAGCGCGGTGGCCTGCAGCTGGATATTCTCCGCCACCGCTCCGGATTCCATATACGCATAGCGGATGCCGCGTTCGCCAGCCGGCGGCTGCTCGCCGAACAGGCTGGTCATCAACGGCATGTTGGCGCTGATGGCGATCACCAGAGGCGCTTCCTGCAGCCAGGGTTGCTCCTCGATGGCCAGGGTCTGGAGGGTGTCGCGCAGGTCGCCGATGGCGGTGCCGTGCAGGCGATGGTGGGCCGGGTCGTAGCGGTAGACGTCGGCGGACAGGTCAGCGACGTTGCCGGCCAGCACGTGGAGTTGCAGCGGGTAGGCCTGTTTGGCCGATGGTGCCGTGCGCCGATGGGTTTGCGGGTCGCAGCCCTGGGCGGCCCAGAGCAGCTGGGACAGGGTCTCCAGCGTCAGCATGCGGCGCGCGTAATGGCGGCAACTGCTGCGCGACGCAATGGCGGTTTCCAGGGGCACCTGGCTGCTGTGCGGCGGATGCGGCAGGGGAATGGTCGGTACATCAAGCTCGGGCGTTTCCATCATTCGTCAGTTCCTTTTGCGAGTGGAAGGCGAGCGCGGACCGGCTGGCGGTCGTGCGGTGCTAAGGGGTCATGGCGTGGTCGTGTCGGCTCTCCCGGTCCAGTGTCCTGATGTAGACATGCTGGGTCTTGGCGCGTTCGAAGCCGCGCGCCTGGTAGAACGGATGTGAGGCGATGCGGGCTTCGTTGGAGCGTACCGCCAGGGTTGGCAGGTGCAGGGCCCGGGCCCAGTCTTCGGCGGCGTCGACCAGTGCGCTGCCCACTCCCTGGCGATGCCGGTCCTGGCTGACGATCAAGCCCACGATCTCGGCCTTCTCGCCGGATTCCAGCAGCAGGCGGCGTTCGACGGCAATCCAGCCCAGCAAGGCCTGTTGGCCCAGGTCGGCGACGGCGATGAACCGGTCACGTTGGCCCAGCAGGCCATCGAGTCGCGCCAGGATCTGTTCGGTCGAGCTGGCGTAACCCAGCGCCCGGGACAGGCGGGCGATTTCCGGGGCATCCTCGATCGTGGCCGGCCGAATACGCATGGGATAGCTCCTCCTGACAGGTGTCGCGTCACGTTAGCCGAGGCGCGATGCGCTCTTTCGTTGAGCTCCTATCCTGACCAATCCGTTGTATGACAGCAAGATGACGGACATTGCGACCCTGTCATCCGCCCACCCGGACCAGCGCTTCCTGTTGTGCCACGTAGAACTGGTTGCGGCCGTTTTCCTTGGCCTGGTAGAGGGCGTCATCCGCACGCAACAGGATGGCTTCCAGGGTGTCGTCGGATTGGGCCAGGGCGCCGCCGATGCTGACGGTGATGGCCGGCGCTTCGGGGCTGGCTTCCAGGCTCTGGCGAATGCGCTCGCCGATGCCTTGCAGGCACTCGCTGTCGCAGGGCGCCAGGATGACCAGGAACTCGTCGCCGCCCCAGCGGGCGGCGTGGTCGTAGGGGCGGATGCTGGCATTGAGACAGGCGGCCACCCGCTGCAGCACCCGGTCGCCGGTGGCATGGCCGAGACGGTCGTTGACGCCCTTGAAGTTGTCGATGTCGAGCCAGATGAGCCCGAAGGTCCGGTTCTCCCGTTGCAGACGGTGCATCTCTTCGTCCAGCAACTCGTTCATGCCGCGTCGGTTGAACAGTTCGGTGAGGGCGTCCTTGCGCGCCAGGCGGTGCAGGGCCTCGGTGCGCTCGGACACGGTATCCTCCAACTCGCGGGTGTGGCGGTGGATGCTGTCCGCCATGCGTTCGAAGTGGGTCACCAGCCGCCCCATTTCATCCGGCCGCTCGGGCAGGTTGCGTGGCAGGGGCTGACCGGTACGCAGGCGCTCCATCGCCGACTCGAGCGCCACCACCGGATCGATCACCTGGCGCCGCAGGGCGACGTGGAAGGCGGCCAGGCTCAGCAGCAGGGTCAGCGCAAACACCAGCAGCAACGGTGCGAAGTTGCCCATGGGCAGCACCACGTCCAGATCGAGCAGGGTGATCTCGTACCAGCCAATGGATGGCAGGTAGGTGATGCCCGCCAGGTGGCGGCGGCCATCGACCTGGACGAACCCGGTGTGAACGCCGTGGTCGGGGCTGTCCAGCTGTTTCAGGCTGCGCAGCGTGTTGCCCAGCCAGGCGCGGTCAGCCGGGCGGTCCAGCAGCAGGTCGACGGTCTTCTTCTGGCCTTCGGGTTTGACGAAGCTGGCGTAGTCGATCAGGCGCCGGTCGCGATAGAGCTGGATGGCGCCGTTGGCATCGACGAACAGGGTGTTGATGCCCGGTTGCTCCAGATCGACGATTTTCTGCAGCACCTGATCCAGGTCGATACCGGTGCCGGCCACCCCCACGATCCGGTCATTGGCCCGCAGCAGCACATCGACCCACAGCTTGGTGACGCCCAGGGACTCGTCCGGATTGACGTTGAGGTGGAACTCGCGCCCTTCGGCGATGAGCTGGTAGAACCAGGCGTCGGTAGGGGTGTCCGGATTCAAGTTGTAGCGCAGCTGGCGGTCGGCGAACTCGTTGTCGGCATTGTTGTAGTAGTAGGCGCCGGAATCCCGCAGGGCGAGGAAGTAGTTGCGTCCGGCGAAGTTCTGGCGGAAGCGCTCCATCTCTTCGATGGCGGCGCGTTCCAGCAAGGGGTCGTCCGGATAGCGCGCCCAGCGCTGGATGATTTCCGAGTCGGTCATCTGGCGCGCCAGGCCCAGTTCCCGCTCGATGTTCTGCAGCAGGCGCGAGCTGTCGTAACGGACCTGAATCTCGGCGATGTTGGCGCCCCAGCGTTCGATGATGTCCTCGGTGATACGCTGGAAAACCGCCCACGTCGCCAGCGAGGCAGCGATAATCAACCCGCTGACCAGCAGGAAAAATCGGCTCTTGAGGTTCAATGTCCCGTTGTCCCTGAAGACGCCTGCGAGCGTAACGGCTTAATGGCCCGAGACGATGGTTGTTCGATCCTTATGGGCCATAATAGGTAAGTCAGTAAATGTTGACTACAGTTAAATGGCCCGACACGCAGGCCCGGCGTCATCAATCTGTAGTCTGCGCCTGATAGCCTCTGGGCTCCAGACCTGCCTTGGGGAAGCGCTATGACCGAACTGCGGGACCTGACGCCGCACGTTGCCATTCCGCTTGAGCAGGCGTCGCGGGACAAGCACCAACGCCGCCTGCTGCGCGATTACCTGCCGGAGCTGATCGGGCTCGAACGGTTGCTGGTGGAAGCGCCGGCGCGGGTGGAAACCCGGGTGGTGGAACGGGTCCAACTCAAAGCCGTCACTTTGCCGCTCTACCGGATCGACATCGGCACGGCGTCACCGGACGCACCGGCGCTGTTGCTGGTGGGCGGCGTGCATGGCCTGGAGCGCATCGGCAGCCAGGTCATCATCGCCTGGCTGCAGAGCCTGCTGAACCGGATCACCTGGGATCAGGAGCTGAAAGACCTGCTCGGTCGCATCCGGGTGACGTTGCTGCCGATCCTCAATCCCGGCGGCATGTTCCTCAACCAGCGCTCCAACCCCAACGGCGTCGATCTGATGCGTAACGCACCCATCGAGGCCCAGGGGCGCAGCACGCCGTTTCTGGGTGGTCAGCGGTTGTCCCGGCGTCTGCCCTGGTACACCGGCACGCCGGACGAGGGGATGGAAGTGGAAAACCGGGCCCTGGAAGGGGTGATCCGGGAATTGTTGCCGGGACGCCCGTTCAGTCTGGCGCTGGATTGCCATTCCGGCTTCGGCTGGCAGGACCAGATCTGGTTTCCCTACGCCTACCGCCGGCGCCCCATGCGCAAGATCGCTTCGGTGCTGGCCCTGAAGCTGTTGTGGGAGCAGGCGTATCCAAATCACACCTACGCGTTCGAACCCCAGTCCCGGCATTACCTTACCCACGGTGATCTCTGGGATTACTTCTACAAAACCTTCAATCGTGCCGAATCCGGCGGCTTTATCCCGCTGACCCTGGAAATGGGGTCCTGGCGCTGGATCCGTAAGCGGCCGCGGCAGTTGCTGCGGCTGGAGGGCTTTTTCAACCCCATGGTGCCGCATCGCCATCAGCGGGTACTGCGCTCGCACCTGAGTTTTATCGACTTCCTGCTGCGCGCGGCGGCGAACCACGGCAACTGGTTGCCGAGTGCCGCTGAGGAGCCCATGCTGAGGGAAGCGGCGATCATGCATTGGTACCGGGATCCCGGTTAGGGAGGCGCATGCACTGGATACTCCTGCGGGGCCTGACCCGGGAGCAGGCGCATTGGGGGGTGTTGCCCCAGCGACTGCGGGACAGCTTCCCCGGACACCAGTTCCACACCGTCGACTTGCCCGGCACCGGCACGCACTTTCGCGAGCGCAGTCCGGCGGATATTCCCGCCATTCGCCGCGCGGTGCAGCGCCAGTGCAGTCATATCCCGGCGCCGTTTGGCCTGATTGCCCTGTCGATGGGCGGCATGGTGGCGCTGGACTGGGCCCAGAATGCACCCGCCGGCGAAATCCAGCAGTTGGTGCTGATCAACACCAGCAGCGGCTTCAACAAGCCGTGGCACCGGTTGCGGCCGAAAATCTGGCCCCTGCTGGTGCGCCTGTTGACCCTGCGTGATGTGCGCGAGCGCGAGGCGCAGATCCTGGCCCTGAGTTCCAACCGTCAGTTCAATCCCGCTACGGTCCAGCGCTGGTACAGCATCCAGATCCAGCGCCCGGTCAGCGCCGGCAACGCCTTCCGCCAACTCTGGGCGGCGGCCCGTTTCCGGCCGGCCGGTGAACGCCCGTTGCCGGATGCGCTGGTGCTCGCCAGCCAGCGGGACCGGATCGTCGACTGGTACTGCAGCGAATCCATGGCCGAGCGTTGGCATTGGAGCTTGCGCCTGCACCCGGATGCCGGGCACGACCTGCCGCTGGACGATCCGGACTGGGTCATCGCGGAAATCCGACGCTATCTGGAAAGTCAGTGGGTGCCGCTTGACGCTCCGCCGGGGGCGCGGCAGTCTCTGGGACGGTAGGATTTTTGCGGCAGGCTGTTCCGCAAGGCGGTTCCTGCCTGTCATCGCTGTTCCCGAACCACAACAACAAACAGAGCCGAGGAGGCACCATGAAGATTTTCGAGACCAGAACGGCACCCAACCCGCGCCGCGTTCGCATGTTCCTGGCGGAGAAAGACCTGCTGGACGGCGTCGAGTTCGTGCAGATCGACCTGCAAAAGGGCGAGAACCTGACGCCTGAATTCGCCGCCATGAACCCGATGAAGAAGGTGCCCGTCATGGAACTGGACGACGGCACCTGCATTGCCGAGACCATGGCCATCTGCCGCTATTTCGAGGAGCTGCATCCCGACCGCACGCCGTTGCTGGGGGAGGGCGCGCTGGGCCGGGCGCAGGTGGAGCAATGGCTGCGCTGGATCGAGCTCTTTTTCTTCCTGCCCACTGGCATGTGCTTCCAGCACACCACCGGCTACTTCAAGGATCGCATGAACCCGGTCAGGGAGTGGGGGGAGGAGTGCGGCAGGAACGTGTCCAAGTTCTTCCACTTCCTCAACAAACATCTGGAAGGGCGTGAGTACATCTGCGGCGACCAGTTTACCGCAGCGGACATCAACGCCTTCACCACCGTCGATTTCAACAAGGTGAACGACATCCGCATCCAGCCGGATCAGACGCACCTGCGCGCCTGGTACGACCGCATCAAGGCACGGCCTTCGGCGGCGGCCTGAGGTCGTTCGGGGCCGGTGAAGTGGCCTGTCCCCGGGTCAGCGGTTACCATGGCGGTACACGCTGACCCGAGTTGTTTCCCCATGGATGAATCCGCTTCCCTGACCTGCGCCCTGCAAGCCATCGACCAGGCCAATCGCGCCGACCCGAACGTGGAGACGGTCGATGACCAGGACCTGCCCCGGGAATACGCCTACAGCCAGCACATGACCCGCTGGCTGTTCGAGCTGGAGCCAAACCCGTCGCCACGGATGCAGATCGCCTGTCGCGCCCAGCACATTGAACGCTGGACCCGCCCGCGCGCCGACTACCCCGAAGGCCGCAAGGGCTACTACCAGTGGCGCCAGGACTGCGGCCGCTTCCACGGCGAGCGCGCGGCGTCGATCATGGCCGATTGCGGCTTCCCCGCCGACGAATGCGAGCGCGTTGCCACCATCCTCACCAAGCGTGAACTGCGCAACGACCCCGACACCCAGCTGCTGGAAGACGTGGCCTGCATGGTGTTCCTGGAGCGCTACTTCGCGGATTTCTACGACAAAAAGGACGACTACGACCGCGAGAAGTGGCTGCGCATCGTGCGCCGCACCTGGGGCAAGATGTCGCCCCGGGGGCATGAGGCGGCGCTGAAGCTGGCCGGTGGGTTACCGGAGCACTTGCAGGCCCTGCTTCAGGAAGCCCTTGCGGAGCCGGGAGCCTGACGTCCACAGGCTCACCGGATTCTGAAACAGCGCCGCCAACGGCATTTCATCATGCGGTTAGCGGCGGTTGCTCGCCGCTCTCCGGCGCCATTCACGTCTATTCCCAGTCCCTTCCGCTACCGTCTCCAGGCCATTCGATTTTGTTTTCCAAATTGGAAACGAAGGGTTTCCGTATTCGGGTTTGTTTTCCCGAAGAGCTCGAACCTATACTCGAATCACATAATAAAAATACCTAACCATCGACCGACCCGATTCTGATTGAGCGTTGTTTTCATTCACAAGGTGCGTTTCTTTCCATAGATAAAGCCCTATTTTTCAAGTTGTTGATGATATGGCTCGGGCCTTCTTTCGCCTGAAGAAAAGTCAGGAAAACAGGGAAGGGTGGCACTGGAGGGAAGCGATACGCCGAAGGTGAGTTGAATCGGTCGTCATCCTACAGCTTAAAGGAGGTGTGCCCAGCTATTCAAAAAAAGAAATAACCATTACCGAATAAGAACAAAGCATGGAGCAGAGGAACCAACAATGAACAAGATGAATTCCCACCGAACAGCCGGTTTCATTCTGGGCCCGCTCGTCGGCGTATCGCTGGTCCTGGGTGGCTGCGTACTGGACGACGACTCGTCCGACGCCGACCAGGCGAGCAACGATTGCGCCGCGTTGGAAGGCATGACCATCGCCGCTTCCGACATTGGCCTGGCTACCGGGGGCGCCACCGTTACGTCCGCCAGCCAGGTGGCCGCGGCGGACGCCTCGGCGGGTGTGGACTACTGCCTGGTCGTCGGCGAGATCCATCCGGAAACGGAATCGGAAGTGATCCACGAAGGCACGGCCGATGAAGTCGAGGTCGCCACGCCTGACATCAACTTCAACGTCGCGCTGCCGGCGGACTGGAACTACAAGACCCTGCAATACGGCGGTGGCGGCTTTGACGGCACCATCCCCTCTGTCGACCGCGCTTCGGAGAACGGTATCGAGAGCGCCCTGGCCCGGGGCTACACGACGCTCGGCAGCGACAGTGGCCATGCCTCCCCGGCGATTGGCGGCGACCCCAACGAACTCTGGAACAGCGAGGCGCTGCGCAACTTCGGGCGCGAGCAGATCAAGAAAACCCACGATGCGGCTTCGGCCATCGTGCGGGCCTATTACCAGACCTCGCCCGATCACAGCTATTTCATGGGCGGCTCCCAGGGCGGGCACGAGGCTTTGATCGCCGCCCAGTTCTACCCCGATGACTACGACGGCGTCATTGCCGGCTACCCGGCCTACAACCCCGAAGCCATGCACCTGGGCGCCATGGACTACGGCAAGACGCTCTATAACGCCCGGACCGCCGGCGTGAACGGCTACAGTTACGATGCGGACGCCGGTGACGGCTGGATCAGCCGCACCCAGACCCGCGCGCTGTCCCAGTACATTGTCGATGCCTGCGAGAACGACAGCCTGGCTGCGAATGGCGGTGAGGCCCTGGACGGAGCCGCCGACGGCATGGTCAGTGACGCCGGCGCCTGCCGCCAGCTCCTGCAGGATCAGGGCTACGATCTGCTGGCTCATGACGCCACCAACCCGATGCGCTGTGCCGGCGGCGCCCATACCAGCACGGACCACGCCGTGTCCGATGAAGAGACGTGCCTGTCCGATCCCCAGATCGAGACCCTGGCGCGGATCACCTCGCGCTATAACCTGCCCACAGGCCTGGTGCTTGACGGCGGCGTGCGCAGCTACGGTCACTGGCCGATGCTGGACGGGATCTGGATCGCCGAAGACGAATCGAAGAACCTGGGGAATCAGGAAGATTTCGGTTCCGAGTGGGACGCTTACGACGCCTTCCAGGCGAGTTTCCCCTCCCAGGACCAGTACAACATCATCACCCAGAGCGCCTACACCCAGCCCTCCGACATCCTGCAGGACTTCGATCCGGCCAACTGGATCGATCGCATCACCACACTGTCCGGCTGGATCGACACCAGCAGCGTCGACTACTCGACGTTCCGCAGCCAGGGCGGCAAACTCATCCACTATCATGGGGCGGCCGACGTTTCGATCACCCCGTACAACTCCATCGACCTCTACCTGCGCATGATCGGCCAGTTCTCGGACAACACCGATTACCTGGGTACCAATCCCTTCTGGGGCACGGACGACGCCACGACCAACATGGCGGTGTCCCAGAACGACGAGTCGTCGATCACCATCGACGAGGGCGTGGTGAACGACTTCTACAGCTTCTACCTGATCCCCGGCTTCGGCCACGGACACGGCTACTACACTGCCAGCGTCGACTGGCTCACGGCCCTGGAAAACTGGGTGGAGCAGGACATCGCCCCGAAAGACAGCCTGGTGTCCACCGACGTCAGCGGCAACGAACTGGGCAGCCGCCCGGTCTGCCACTTCCCGTACTACCCGGCCTTCACCAGCGCGAGCGGCACCGACACCACCGACGCCGACAACTACAGCTGCGAGAAACTGGAGGAATACGCCTACCTGCCGTAACGCGTTAACTCAGGAAAGGCCGGTCAGCCGCGGAATGTAGAAACCGGCCAGAACGTTTCCGCTCTCTCTGGAAGGGGAGAGCGGCTTTTTGGGCGTAGTGAGATGAAGAGGATGGTGTCAGTGGTCTTGCGCCAACGGCTTATCGTTGCACGGTAGGTCGTGGAACGGATCAGCTGGTGAGCCGCGTCGGTCATTTCCCGGGGCGTGCCCAGGTGGTCGAGCTGGTAGAGCTACTTTACGGACTTAAGCTCTCCCCCAGGGCTAGCGGAAGCATGGACCGGGGGCTCGTGACTTCCGCCGACTGAGGAGCGTGAGCCAAGAGAATATCGAAGGTGACGTGAGGCTTTAGGTTATTTGCAAATAGGTTCCCGTGTCACTTTACAAGCTCCTTTCCGGTCATTTCTTGCTACAAGAGCTTATCTCTGTAAGGGATATCCAGATCGGTATCCTTTGTCTGCCAGTTTTACAACTCTAGTTGGTATAGACTGACCAATTCTTGCTTCTCAAAAGCTTTAATAGTACGTCTTCATTTATCGATTTAAGCTTCGATGCCACAGAAACGGCGTCGTCCCAAGTATGCGTTTGAGGTTGTCTAGCTACGGTGTTCCCCATCCGGTCCTGAACTGCAATGTAGTATCTTTTTTCGTCTATGACCTTGTTTTTGAAGTTTACTCTTTCAGCAGGCTCTAGAAGGAAACTGAACTTCCGAGTAAGGCGGTACTTCTCAAAACCGCTAAGCTCACCGCCACAGACTGGACAACAGTTGTATCCATGGTCTTCGTTCTCTGTAGGAGACGTTATCCATCGATGATAATCAAAGCACTCTAGCTCAAACTGATATATGTTCTTCATGAAAGCCTGCCATCACCTTTTGGCTGCGGTGTTTTTAATCATGATGCTACTCTGGGGATAGAAGAAATGCAGGTTTACATCTGGCTTACCCGGAGAGTCAATGTTATTGGGTTGAGAACTCCAGCCCTCAACATTAAAGTGGGCTCGTTTCTCTCCAAAACCAGGATGCCCCAAGAAATCATCACGTAGTCTTTTGGTGCTATCTCTGTTTACCAAGCCGTAAGCTGAGTTTGCTTTTTTGTCTCGATATGGGTTAGACAAAGCATTGATTTCTCTGTAACGAGTCATTGGTAGTTCCCGAGCGTCACTTCCCATATCTCCCAATACTTCGGAAGCCGCTCGTCTTGCGGCTTTCTTCGACGGAAACATGTGCCCTCCATCGACTTCAACACCACCATGACGAGCAATTGCCGACTGAGCTCGCGCGCGCATGTTATCGACTTCAGTCGATCCACCGCCTGGGCAGCTCCCTTTCTCACAAGCCAACCCCAACGAATCCACCCACCCGGTCGGATTCGGCACGTACTGGTAGTTGTTCAAACCACCGGCCAACCCAATCGGGTCGGGCGTCATGAAGCGCCCGTTAGTGGGATTGTAATACCGGTGGCGGTTGTAGTGCAGGCCGGTTTCGGGATCGTAATACTGGCCCTGGAAACGCAGCGGGTTGTCGACCACCGCCACGTCCTGCCGGAGCACGTTGCCGTAGGCGCGGTAGGTGGCGGACCAGACCTGCTGGGGGCGGGTCAACTATCGACTTGTTGATCAAGAAACCGGATTACGAGAGTTGTCCTTTCCACTCACTTTTCAGGAAGATGACCCAGTCTTTGAATAGACGCTGGAAATCTGAGAGCGAAGTTATTTCGCTTCCTCCCTCGTTCTCGTTTTCGAAGAAATCTAGTTCTACCATTCTGTCTGGTCTAAAAGTCAACACAGCATCGTTCCGTTCAACTTCCAGATCGTCCTCAAGACCAAGCTGTGCTCTTTTAATGGCCGACTCAAGCTCTTCCAGTCTGCGAGGGACGAATTCGAAAGATAAAAACCAACCGAATGCTTTGGAGTCTTCAACCACACATACAGGGTAATTTGATTGATTAACAAAGAATCGATAGTTCACTAGATCTAATAACCTTTACTCAAGTACTGGCCAAGCCGTACGTATTTCAAATGGACGGTTCGAATCATCAGCGTAGCCCTCTATTTTTAGACCGGAAGAGGATTGGCCAAGCCATTTTCCAGATGTTGGTGACCCTGCCTTTTGATATGCCTGCTGAATCTCAGTAGCGATACGATCCTCGTTCCAATCATCCGGGAACATGGTCGATTTTCCTAGTTTCCCTTTAGGGTTTAACTTTGGAACCCAAGTTTGCGACGTGGGATCGAATATTTCGATCCTAGCTTCATAAACTCCAGCGGAGTTTCTGGGAGTGAGTTCCTCTAAGACCCTTAGATTAGGATTTGTATAGTGGCCACCTGTCGCGCTGGGCATTCGGGTTTTTAGTTTGGGAATCCACTTAGATTGGTTGATTTCACCACGTATATGGTCGAGATCAACTCTTGGCAGTGACGGACGCTGTCCTGCAGGACAACTCCCCTTCTCACAAGCCAACCCCAACGGATCCACCCACCCGGTCGGATTCGGCACGTACTGGTAGTTGTTCAAACCACCCGCCAACCCAATCGGATCGGGTGTCATAAAGCGCCCGTTAGCGGGATTGTAATACCGGTGGCGGTTGTAGTGCAGGCCAGTTTCGGGATCGTAATACTGGCCCTGGAAGCGCAGCGGGTTGTCGACCACCGTCACGTCTTGTCGGAGCACGTTGCCGTAGGCGCGGTAGGTGGCGGACCAGACTAGCTGGCCGTTGGCGTCGGTCATTTCCTGGGGCGTGCCCAGGTGGTCGAGCTGGTAGTAGTAGACGCGGCTGTGTTCCGGGCCGTAGCCCTCTGACAGGGCCAGCGGGCGGAAGCTGTCCGGCTCGTACAGGTAGGTGCGGTAGTGTTCGCTGGTTTCCTCGGCGATCAGGCGGTCGCCCTGCCAGACGAATTCGGTGCGCTGGTGGTCGCTTTCCTTGGCGATGCGGCGGCCGAAGGCGTCGTACTCGTAGCGGAAGCTGAGGCCGTCCGGGCGGGTGACTTCCACCAGCCGGTGTTCGCAGTCGTAGCGGTAGGAGGTGACCAGTTTCTGGTCTTTGCCGCGCCGTTCGGCGATCAGGTTGCCGAAATCGTCGTACTCGTAATGGCAGTCGCCATGCATGGTCAGGCGGTTGCCCTGCACGTTGGCCTGGGCCGGGCCGGCGGCGCTCTCCGTCTGTTCCAGCAGGTTGCCGGCGGGGTCGTGTACCAGGCGTTCGTAGACGTCGCCGCGCACGCCGGTGAGGCGGTCGCGCGGGTCGTAGACGTATTCCCGCAGGCCTTTGCGGCTGTCGCTGATCGACTGCAGGTTGCCGCTGGTGTCGTAGCGGTAGTCGCGCTGCTGGAGAATGCCCTGGGCTTTCTGCTGGTGCAGGCGGTGCTGGGTCAGGCGGCCTTCGTCGTCGTATTCGTAAGCGCTGAACAGGGCGCCCTGCTGGCGCTCCATTTCCTCGCCGGTGGACGACAGGCGGTGGCGCGTGAGCACGGCGCTGTTCAGGTTGATGCCTGCCAGCAGGCCGGCGGCATCCCGCTCGTAACCCAGCGTCTGACCGTCGGGCAGGGTGAGGCCGGTCAGGCGGTCGACGTCGTCGTAGTGGTACTGCAACGTCGCCCAGCCCTGGTGTTCGGTGCGCAGCAGGCCCTGTTCGTCGTACTGGAACGCCAGCGGCCAGTGGCCGTCGTCGACGCCGGTGAGCTGGCCGTCGGGGTTGTAGGCGTAGGCGATCTCGCGACCGTCTGGCAGGATCTTCTTGCTGAGCTGGCCCAGCGGGTCGCGCTCGTAGACGGTGGTTTGCAGTGCTTCGTCGCCGGTGCCGTATTCGGTCTTCTCCAGCAGGAGGCCGTTGAGGTCGTAGCTGTAGCCGGTACGGCGACCGTCGAAGGCGGTTTCCTGTCGTACCAGGCCGTTCGGGTAGTAGTCGATGCGGTAGGTTTCGCCGCGCTCGTTCTCGATCTGGGTCAGCAGGAACCGGTGGTGATCGTAGCGGTACCTGAGCTCGCTGCCGTCCGGGTTGATGCGACGGGACAGCAGGTGCAGGTTGCGATCGTACTCGTAGCGGGTCTCGCGGCCCTGCTCATCGGTAAACCGGGTCACCTTGCCGAAGCTGTTGTAGGCGTAGCGACGCGAACGATTGCCGGACAGACGTTCCTCGATCACCCGCCCCAGCGAATCGTGCACGTACTGGGTGATGGCGCCCCGGGCGTCCTTGCGGGCGAGCAATCGGCCGAAGGCATCGTAGCGGTATTTCTCGACGGCGCCGGTGGGTGTGCGCTCTTCCAGCAGTTGGCCCTTGTCGTTCCACTGCCAGGTGTGGAAGCGGCCGTCCGGCAATTCGACCTGGCTGAGCTGGCCTTGCCGGTTGTAGTGGTAAGCGGTGACGCGGCCCTTGGGATCGGTCTCCCGGGCCAGGTCGCCTTCGGCGGTGTAGGCAAACTGCCAGGTCTGGCCGCGGCGGTGAATGCTGGCGATCCGGCCCTGTTTGTAGGCGAACTGGATCGGCTGATCGTCCGGGCCCACCTTGCTCATCAGGCGGCCGCTGTCGTCGTAGCTGTAGGTGGTTTTCGCGCCCAGCGGATCGATACTGGCGGTCAGGCGGCCCTGGTCGTCGTATTCGTTGAGGTGCTCGGCGCCGTCCGGGTCGATCTTGGTCTGCAACTGGGCGGCCCCGTCGTACTGCCAGTGCTCTTCGCTGCCGTCGGCGTAGGTGACGGTGCAGGTGTGTTTCTCGTCGTCCCAGGCGAAGCGGGTATCCACTTCCGGGCTGTCGCCCCACTGGTGCACACAGCGGCCCTTGGGCGTGGCCTCGTCCCAGACCAGGTGGAAGCTGTAGCCGCTGGCCAGCGTCCGCCGGGTGAGCATGTGGTTGTCGAAGGCATAGCGTTCGGTGTCGCCGGCGGCGTTGGTGGCTTCCGCCAGGTCGCCGGCGTCGTCGTAGACGTATCGGTGCGCCGTTTGCAGCACGCTCCAGGCCGGGCCGTCGTGGGTCAGCTCGCGGTGCAGCAGGTCCACCTGCACCAGTCGCTCGTCCTGGTACTCGAAGGCCAGCGCCTGGTCCGCTCCGCTGATGATCCGCTGCACGCGGCCGTGCATGTCATGGTCGATGCGCAGCGCGTTGCCGTAGCGGTCGCTGATGCGCACCAGCCGCCCGGTGTCGCCGTGGCGTTCGAAGTGATAGCGCGGCGCTTTTTCGCCGGCGCAGGCGACAATGGTGTTGCCGTCGCGCCAGGCGGCCATGCCGGCCTGGGCGTTGCTGGCGAACGGTGCCAAGTCCAGCGACGGCAGGCGGGTGTTCTTGCCTTCGTGGTCGTGCCAGGTGATGCCGTCGCGGTCGAACGTCAGGCTGTGGTTGAGGCTGTGGCGCCAGCCGTAGCCCATGTGGAGTTGGCGGTCGCTGGAGCCGGAGCGGTAGACCCGCTTGAACTCGAACGGCAGCGGGCCTTCCAGGCGGGCGTCCACCAGTTCCAGGACTTCCTCGCCGGTGACGGTGCTGACCGGATCGCCGCAATGCGCGGTCGATTCGATGTCCTGGGTGGCGTCGCCCTGATCGGTTGATGACGGAGAGTCTTCGTTG
The DNA here is from genome assembly GCF_003258515.1 of Marinobacter bohaiensis. Lineage (NCBI taxonomy): Bacteria > Pseudomonadati > Pseudomonadota > Gammaproteobacteria > Pseudomonadales > Marinobacteraceae > Marinobacter > Marinobacter bohaiensis. Next base: position 4,572 of record NZ_QGEH01000002.1, on the reverse strand, counting down.
GGGCCGGCCGAATCGGTGTCGCGCTCGGATACCGTGGCGCTGCGTTGGTGGGTGGCTTCCAGCGCTGCGGCGCGGTCGTCACTGGCCACCGAGGCGTAGGCTGGGTGCTGGCGCTGCAAGGCGCCGCCGGTGACGGTACCCGATGGGGATAGGTTACCATCGCCGGCAAACTGCAGGCGCCGGTGGTTGGTGCCGACGTCGTCCATGTAGATCTGGAAACCGTTGGCCAGACTGGCCATGAAGTCGCCCAGACTCAGGTTGTCGACGGCATCGGACTCGGCGCGGCCAACAACACGTGCGGCGGCTTTGGAGCCCACGCGGGCACCGTACTTGGTAGCCAGGCCGAGGCCGCCGGTGATGAGCAGTCCCACGACGACGTCGAACAGGATCTGACCGACCAGCTCGCCAGCCACTTCAGCCAGCTGTGTGGGCGTCAACAACCGGAAGTACTGGCGAACGGTGTACAGGACGATGAACAGGAAAATCTCGTCGTTGGCCACCAGGCAGGCTTTGAGATAGGCGTCGTCGGCCTCTTTCAGTTTCTCGAACTGTGATGCGAGATCGTCCGGCATATCCGAGAAATCGTAATCCAGCATCCCGCAGATCACGTCGTAGATGCGCTTCAGATCGTCGACGACGCCACTGAAGCCGTCCACCACGCCGTTAACAGCGCTGGCGTAGACGGCGTCGGAGCGCTGATCTTCAGGAAGGGCTAGGTAGTTTTCCCAGCGGCTGTTGATACCACCGTCCCAGGCCTGTTGCAGGACACCGCAGCAGGATTCGATGAAGCCGTCGTAGCTGCTGTATAGCGTGTCCATGTCGGCGCTGGAGATGTCTGGGGACAGGACCACGCGGTATTCTTTACCGGGGCTTACGGTGACCTCCGCCAGTCCATTGGCATCGGTAGTACCGGAAGCCACGGTTTCCCAACTGTCAAAGACCCAGCCTTCGTCCTTTTCCTGAACCTCAAACCGAGTACTGGGAATCGGTGTCTTCTTTACGTTTTCGTGGAAATGGGCGATTTTCAGCGTGCGCTGCGCCTGACAGGGGGCGACGGTGGCTGATACCACTTCGTCTTCATCAGCGCCCTCGCTGGTACTTTCGCCGTTCACTTCCAGCACCTGCTCGTGGCTCAGGAATACGGATTTGAACCAGTCGTCTTTCCAGTCATCGTAGTTGCGGACAACGGATTCCCTTAGCTCGCGGGTCAGCGCGTTGATATCGGGTTTGGTGACGTCCTGGTGACCGTTGCTGGGAGCAGACCGTCCCATCCTTGGCGCAATGCTCATGGCGAATCCTTACTTCATCCGTGTCGCCCGGCTTCGTGCCGGAGGCGATCTCGCAATGTCTTGAATGTGGCGCTGTCCAGTTCGCTCACCGGCGCGTCTCCCAGCAACCGGCGCAGCTGCCTGGCTACCTTCTGGCGGGCCACCGGCTTGGGATAGGGGGCGATGGGTGAGGGCTCGAGCTTCTCAAGGGCCGTCAGGGCGTTGTCCACAAGCTGGTCGCGGCTGTTGGCCGCGAGGCCCTTTTCCACCGAAGCGGGCAGATGGAACCAGGGAAAAGGCTTGGCTTCTGTTTCGAGCCGGGCCGGCGGCGTCTGGCGCAACTGGCCATGCGCATCGGCCCAGGCTGTGACTGGGCCCATCAGGCTGGCCTGCTGGTTCGGATCCAGCTGGTCGATGATCGGGCCGAGGAAGCGGGCGTCCCAGTAACGGAAAAAGACGTCCTTGCCGGAGGCCAGGGTGATCTGGGTGAGGCTGCGCAGGTGGCTGAAAACGCGGTCCATGTAGGCGCTGGAAAGCGCCGCCCAGCCCCAGTCGGCGTCCGCCTCGGTTTTGATCCATTCCAGGAATTGGCTGTCCGGAGTGATCGCCGCCAGATAGGGCATGACTTCCTGCCAACCCGCGTAGGGCGTGCCCATATACAGGGGCAGGGCATTGGCGCCGTCCTGGCTGAAGTGGTGCCGCACGGGCTGGCACTCGCTGGTACCACTCAGCACGAGGTACAGGTTGTCGCTGGGACCGCGGGTTTCCAGCAGGGCGTCCAGGCCGGCCTTGACGCCGGAACGATCAGACATCGCAGACTCCGTCCTGACAGGCCACGCATTCCTCGCAGAAAGGTGTGTCCGCCTTGAGGTTGGCGATCTGCGGCGGTGTCAGCGGCAACTGGGGCGGATCGATCACCTCGTGCTCGGCGGGTTCGACGGCCTGGGGCAGAGCGGGCACCAGAGCCGCCTGCCCGGACCCGCTGCCTGGCGATCCACCGGAATTCAGCTTGATGCTGGGGCCGGACAGGGTCACGCCGCTGGCGTCCACTTTGAGGAAGCTGCCGCCGGCGGCGATGGTCAGTTCCGCGCCAGCGTCCAGCACGACCTTGGCGCCGGCCTTGTAATGGGCTTCGCTGCCGGCTTCGCTGAGGATGGAGGCGCCGGATTTCTGGTGGAATGTGCCACCGACTGTCAGGCTCATATCGGCCCCGACCTTCTCCCGCTTCTCGCCGGTGACCGTGCTGTGGTCGTTGGCCTGGATCTGGGTGTAACGGTCCTGGTCGACGGTCAGGTGGCTGTTGTTGTGGACCACCTCGGTGCGGTCGTTCTCGGTCAGCAGGTCCAGGTCTTTCTGGGCGTGGACGTAGATCTGTTCTTTATCGGCTTCGTCCTCGAAGCGCAGTTCGTTGCTGCCCTCGCCCTTGTGGGTCTGGGTTTTCAGGGTCGTTCTTGTCTTGTGTTCCGGCAGCGCGTAGGGCGGCGTGTTGGTGGCGTGGTAGGTGCGCCCGGTGATGATCGGCTGGTCCGGGTCCCCGTCCAGGAAGGAGACGATGACTTCGTGGCCGATGCGCGGCAGGGCCATGAAGCCGTAGTTGCCCCCGGCCCAGCCCTGGCTGACCCGCAGCCAGGCGCTGCTGTGTTCGTCATTTTGGCTGTAGCGGTCCCAGGGGAATCGGACTTTGACGCGGCCGTGCGCGTCGCAATGGATCTCTTCGCCGGCGGGGCCGGTGACGATCGCGATCTGCGGGCCGTCCATGATCGGGCGGTTCGGCGTCTTGGGGCGCCAGGTCTTGTCGCCGGGAATGACGTTGAAGGTGTTGCTGTAGGTGGTCGGCTCGGAGCCGCCTTCCTCTTCCAGGGCCTGGGGCTGTTTGCCGGTGTGGGTCACCCCGGTGATCAGCCAGTCGCGGTTGTAGGTGGCCTGGTCGTGGTCGGTGAGGCTGACCCGGCAGCCGGCGGCGAAGTCGGGGCGGTTGCTTTCCCCTTCCCCCACGCTGGCGTCGGCGCGCAGGCCGTCGAGTCTTGCCTGGGTGTAGGCCTGGCCGGACTGGTCGGCCTTGAAGCGGCCCGGGTAGTCGTAGTGTTCGTAGTCGGTGCGCTGGTTGTTGAGATCCGCGGCGTTGGATTCGTGCTGCAAGGCGTAGGCGGGGTTCTGGAAGGTGTAGTCCTTCATCGCCACGCCGGCGACGGCGACGCTCTCGGTGTACTCGAACTTGAACACGCAGGGCGTCTTGTGGGTGCCGCCGGACGTGGCGTTGTAGCCCACCTCGGGCAGCTCCGGGGCGTCCCGGTGGTGGTCGGCGATGACGATGGGCTGGCCGGCGGTGGCGGCGTCGAAGCGGTAGTGCCAGCCTTCTTCGGCGGCCAGGCGCTGGAGGAAGGCCAGGTCGCTCTCGCGGTGCTGCACGCAGTACTCCCGCTCGGCGGGGCGGCGCTGCAGGTTGAAGGTCTTGTCCACCAGGCCGCGTTCGTCCAGCAGGGTGCCGAGCATAGTATCCGGGGCCTGCTGCTGGAAGATGCGGCTGTTGTGCATCAGCCCCAGGCGCCACAGCGCGGGTTCGATCTTCACCTCGTAGCGGGTGCGGCGGTGGCCGCTGGCGCCGCGGCGGAAGGCGCTGACCACGCCCTGTACCCCGCGCTGGGCCTCGCCGTCCTGCCAGATCACCAGGTCGGCGGCCTGGTCCAGCACGTCTACGGCCTCGATGTCGGCAAACGAGCTGGCCAGCTTCAGGGTCAGGACAAAGGGCTGGGACAGGCGCTCGGTCAGCTCGAACTCGACCACCGCGAAGGTGTCGTCCGGCAGGCTGCCGAGGCGGGCCGTGAACTGCAGGCCGGTGGCTTGGGGCATGGGATCTCATCCTTGAGCGTCGCAGGAAAACCACGAGACAAGCCGTTCTTCTGCGTGGTGCGGATGCAGGCTTGTCCCGTGATTCTCGAAAACCGTGATTGATGCCCGGGTATCCGTCCCGGTCGGATCGAGTCTAACCGATCCGGCCACCCCGCTGTGTAAGTGATTGTGGCCGGACGGCAAACCGAATCACCCGGAGGCGCCGGCCTCCGGATGGGGACGAGGCCTTAGGCCTCGACCGGGGAACGCCAGTCGTCGGAACCGGAGGTGCCGGCGATGCCGTGCTCCCAGGTCACCTTGCGGTAGGCCAGGGACACTTCGACCAACTGGGTGAACTCGGTCTTGGCCGCGTCCTGGCAGTGCGGCATGGTGCAGTCGATGTTGATGATGGTGGCGTCTTCCAGGATGGTGGAGAAGAAGTGCTCCTGCTTGCCCTCAACGGAGGTGCGGTACC